>JACPAX010000060.1 GCA_016180585.1 Candidatus Omnitrophota bacterium
AAGTCGTTCGAAGAGATTATGGATATGGCATAGATGCGTTCAGAGTTCAGAGCTCGGAGTTCGGAGACAGTTTTTGAGTTGTGTAGTTCGGAGATGTTTTTCTCCGAACTTAAAAACTCTTTACTGTCTCCGAACTCCGAACTCCCAACTCCGAACTAAGGAAAAGTATGGCCATTCACGAACAAACACCGATTCAAGAGCATATCTTCTCCGTGTTGGTCGAGAATCGTCCCGGTGTTCTGTCGCATGTCGTCGGACTTTTTTCGGCGCGCGGATTCAACATCGATTCTCTGGCCGTCGGCGAGACCGAGGACCCGACGATGTCGCGGATTACGCTGGCGTCGCGCGGCGACGAACGCACGCTCGAGCAGATCAAAAAACAGCTCAACAAGCTCATCGACGTCATCAAGGTCCACGATCTAACCGAGGAGCCCTTTGTCGACCGCGAGCTGATGCTCGTGAAGATGAAAAACGCCCCCGCGGTCAAAGACGCGCTGAAGGCCCTTCTGGCCAAGTACCGGATGCAGGTCTCGGATGAAAACGAGAAAGTCCTGCTCCTCGAATGCGCCGAGACGAGGGAGAACACCAAAAAGATCTTTGAAGCGCTTAAAAAAATAGGAATCACGGAAATCGCGCAGACCGGAGCCGTGGCGCTGTCGAAAAAAGCCCCAAAGGACTATTGAGTCGCAACCTAGCGACGGGTGACGCCGAAGGGGAGGCCTCCGCCGCGCGGAGTGCAAATTGACACGAGCACGGCGGAGTCCCGCAGGCGGCAGGACCCGTCGCCCTATTCAGGAGGGAAATCAATGGCTAAGATTTACTACGACAACGACGCGGATTTGTCTTTGATCACAAGCAAAACGGTGGGCGTGATCGGCTACGGGATCCAGGGCCGCGGCCAGGCGCTGAACTTGAGGGACAGCGGCGTCAAGGTCGTCGTCTCCCAGAGGCCCGGCGGCCCGAATTATGAGATCGCCAAAAAAGACGGATTCCAGCCGGTGGAGGCGTCCGAGGCGGCCCGCCGGTCGGACATCGTCATCATTCTCGCGCAGGACCCTCTGCAGACCGAGATCTACAAGAACTCGGTGCTCCCTCATCTGACGAAGGGCAAGGCGCTCGCGTTTTCGCACGGGTTTAACATTCATTTCAAACAGATCGTGCCCCCGAAGTTTGTCGACGTGTTCATGGTGGCGCCGAAGGGCCCCGGCAGCCTCGTCCGCCGGCTGTATGAGGAGGGAAAAGGCGTGCCGTGCCTGGTGGCCGTGCATCAGGACGCGACAAAAAACTGCAAGAAGATCGCGCTCGCCTACGCGAAGGCGCTGGGCGGGACGCGGGCCGGCGTGATCGAGACGACCTTCAAGGAAGAAACGGAGACCGACCTTTTCGGCGAACAGACGGTGCTCTGCGGAGGCGTGAGCGCCTTGATCAAGGCGGGTTTCGAGACGCTCGTCCGGGCGGGGTATCAACCGGAGGTCGCTTATTTCGAATGTCTCCATGAGCTCAAGCTCATCACCGACATGATTTATGCCTCGGGGATACAGGGGATGCGCAAAAGAGTTTCCGACACCGCCGAGTACGGCGATGTCACGCGCGGGCCCCGTGTCGTCAACCAAAAAACGCGGCAGGAGATGAAAAAAATCCTCAGTGAGATCCAAAAAGGAAAATTCGCCAGAGAATTCCTGGCCGACTACAAAAGCGGCAAGAAAAACTTCGAAAAGCTGCGCCACGCGGACGACAAGCACCCCATCGAAGAGGTCGGCGCCAAGCTTCGCGGCATGATGAAGTGGATGTGAACAAGAAACAGGAAGCACGAAACATGAAGCAGGAAGCATGAAACACGAAGCACGAAGCATGAGACATGAAGCATGAGACATGAAGCATGAGACATGAAGCATGAGACATGAAGCATGAGACATGAGGCATGAAGCATGATAAAAGAACTATCTTTTCATGCTTCATGCTTCCTGCTTCCTGCTTCATGTCTCATGTTTCATGCCTCATGCTTCCTGCTTCATACGTTTCAACCGGATAGATTGAATAATGAGCGACAAAAACCGCATTTACATTTTTGACACGACGCTGCGCGACGGCGAGCAGTGTCCGGGCGCGAGCCTGGACGAGAAGGGCAAGCTCGAGATCGCGCGCCAGCTGGCGGAGCTTCGCGTCGACGTCATCGAGGCGGGATTTCCCGTGACCTCGACGGGCGACGCCGCCGCGGTCCGGAGGATCGCCCAAGAAGTCAAAGGCCCGACGATCTGCGCGCTCGCGCGGGCCTTGACCAAAGACATCGACATCGCGCTCGAGTGCCTGAAGCCGGCCAGGCGGGGCCGTCTCCATGTTTTTATCGCGACCTCCGAGATCCACCGCAAATACAAGCTCAACAAGGCCAAGGACGAGATCAGGCGGATCGCGGTCTCCGCGGTCAAGTACGCGCGCGGGCGCATCGGCGAGGTGGAGTTCTCCCCGGAGGACGCCTCCCGCACGGAGCCGCCTTTTTTGTACGCGGTGCTCGAGTCGGTGATCGAGGCGGGGGCGACGGTGCTCAACATTCCCGATACGGTGGGGTACACGACGCCTTTTGAATTCGGAAATCTCATCCAGGGAATTTTTAAAAACGTCCCGAACATCCACAAGGCGATCGTGAGCGTCCACTGCCACAACGATCTGGGGCTGGCGGTCGCCAATTCCCTCGCGGCGGTGAAGTTCGGCGCGCGCCAGGTCGAGTGCACCGTCAACGGCATCGGCGAGCGCGCCGGCAACGCGGCGATGGAGGAGATCGTGATGGCGCTCGACACGCGCAAGGATATTTTCGGCGGGAGGTACACCCGCGTGCGCAGGGACCAGATTTGCAAGACAAGCCGTCTGGTGAGCACGCTCACCGGAATGGTGGTTCAGCCCAACAAGGCGGTGGTGGGGCGCAACGCGTTCACGCACGAGTCGGGGATCCATCAGGACGGTCTTCTCAAACTTCGCAAGACCTACGAAATCATGCGGCCCGAGGACGTGGGTTTCGGCGAGACGCAGCTGGTGCTCGGCAAACATTCGGGCCGCCACGCGCTGGAGAACCGCCTGGCGAAGCTCGGATTCAAATTGAACGGCAAGGAGCTGGAGCTCGTGTTCGAGGATTTCAAGGCGCTCGCCGACAAAAAGAAAGAGGTCTTTGACGATGACCTCGTGGCGTTGGTCGAGAAAGAAATCGCGGCCGTGCCCGAAGCGCACAAGCTGGTCTACCTGAGGGTCCTGACCGAGAGCGGGGAAGGGCCGAAGGTCACGCTCAGGCTTCGTTCAAAAGGAAAAGTCGCCGCCGGCACGGGGACCGGCAGCGGTCCGGTGGACGCCGCCTATAAACTCATCGACCGGATGATCCGCCGCCGGACGAGGCTCCTGGATTATCAAATCCGATCGGTCACGGTGGGAAAAGACGCCCAGGGCGAGGTCACGCTGAAAATCGAGGGCGATCGCGGGGAGGTCGTGATCGGCCGCGGACTCAGCACGGACGTGATCGAGGCAAGCGTCAAGGCGTATCTGGACGCGATCAATAAAATCGCCCATCGAAGCCAGGCGGCCAGGCAGGCCAAAGCCGCTTACGGGGTTTAGCGTTTGAAGGAAAATTGCGACGTCTACGGCATTTTTGGGAACCCCGTCGCCCATTCCCTGTCCCCGCATCTGCACAACACCTTGTTTGGGGCGTTTGGGATCAACGCCGTCTACGCGGCGTTTCCGGTCGGACGGCGTTCGCTCGGGATGGCCTTCGAGGGGATGCGCGCGCTGGGAATCCGCGGGGTGAATCTCACGATCCCGTTCAAAGAGGAGGCGCTGAATTTTATCGACGAGATCCCGGAGGACCTGGACCGCTGCGTGGGGGCGATCAACACCGTGGTCAACCGGGAGGGGAGACTCTTCGGTTACAACACGGACGGCCGCGGGTTCCTGACGGCGGCGCGGGAGGAGCTGGGTTTTAACCCCGAAGGCAAAAAGGTCCTTGTCCTCGGCGCGGGAGGGGCGGCCCGCGGGGTGGGTTCGGCCCTCGCGATCGCGCACGCCGAAGCGTTGTGGTTTTATAACCGCACCCTTTCCCGGGCCGGGGGGCTGGCCGATTATCTGACCGGCTATTTCCCGGAGACCCAAATCAAAGCGCTGGGTTCCCCGGAAAATCTGCCGGCTCAAAAAATAGACCTGGTGGTCAACGCGACCTCCTGCGGAATGCGGGCGGGGGACCCCTCTCCCTTTGATTTCCGGTTTCTCGAAGGAAAGGCCGCCGTTTACGATTTGATTTACAGTCCGGCCGAGACGATTTTTCTCAAAGACGCCAGGCGTCTCGGGTTTCCGGTCGCCAACGGCCTGGGGATGCTCGCCGCTCAGGCCGCGCTGTCTTTTGAGCTGTGGACGGGCCGTCACGACGGCGTGCGGGAGAAAATGCTCGAGACGCTCAAGGCATGCTCCCGCTGATTCTTTTCGCCTTCGGGGCGATAGTCGGGAGCTTTCTCAACGTCTGCATCCTGCGGCTTCCGAAGGAAGAGTCGGTGGTTTTTCCGGGCTCCCACTGCATGGCCTGCGGGAAGCCGGTCGCGTGGCGCGACAACGTCCCCTTGGTGAGTTTTTTCGTCCTGAAGGGCAAGTGCCGGTCCTGCGGGCGGAGGATCTCCCGGCAGTATTTCGTCGTGGAGCTTGCGACGGCCCTTCTCTTCGCCGGGTTTTTTTATTTTTTCACGCCGCCCGCGAAGGCGGCCGTGTATCTTGCGATGACGCTGGCGCTTCTGGTGGAGAGCGTCATCGACTGGAGACACAAGATCATCCCGGACGAGATCACTTTTCCGGGGATCCTCTTCGGGATCGTGGCCTCGGCGTTTTTCCCGGTGATCCACGGGGAATTTTTCTGGGCCCGCGGGTTCGCGCAGGCGCTCATCGGCGCGGCCCTCGGCGCGGGTCTTCTCATCGCGGTGGGGACGCTCGCGGAGCTCGTGATGAAAAAAGAGGCGATGGGCGGCGGGGACGTGAAACTTTTGGCGATGATCGGCGCCGTCGTTGGCTGGCAGGGGGTGCTGTGGACGGTCTTTGTTTCCTCGCTCGTCGGGACGGGGGTCGGCCTGTATTTGAGAGTGAAAAAGGGCGAAGCAGCGATCCCCTTCGGACCGTTTCTGGCGATCGGCGCTTTCCTCTATCTTTTTTTCGGAAAGGAAGTCATCGCTTGGTATCTGGGAATTCTATAGGGAGACAGGCAAAATGCTGAGATTTCTGACGGGGGGCGAATCCCACGGGAAGTGTCTGGTCGCGATTCTGGAGGGGATGGTGGCGGGTCTGGGCCTGAAGGAGCAGGACATCAACGCGGAGCTTGCGCGGCGTCAGGAGGGCTACGGCCGCGGCGGGCGCATGACGATCGAGAAGGACGAGGCCGAGATTCTCTCCGGCGTCCGTCGCGGGCAGACGCTCGGCGGGCCGATCGCGCTGGTGATCGCCAACAAAGATTTTAAAATCAACGAGCTCCCGGTGGTGAAGCGTCCCCGGCCGGGGCACGCCGATCTTGTCGGCGTGATGAAATACGGCCGCGAGGACGTGCGCGATATCCTCGAACGCGCCAGCGCCCGGGAGACCACCGCGCGGGTGGCCGTCGGCGCGATCTGCAGGCTGTTCCTGGCCGAGTTCGGCGTCGACATCGCCAGCCACGTCGTTGCGATCGGAGGGGTCCGGGCGAATACCTCGGGCCTTTCGTTTGAGCGGATCCAAGAGGCGTCGCGCCGGTCGCCGGTGCACTGCGCCGACAAGGCGGCCGAAAAAAAGATGATGGCCCGCATCGACGGGGCGAGGGCCTCCCGCGACACGATCGGGGGCGTCTTCGAGGTGGTGGCCAAAGGCGCGCCGGTGGGGCTCGGAAGTTTTGTCCACTACGACCGGAGGCTCAACGCGCGGCTTTGCGCGGCGGTCATGTCGATCCAGGCCGTGAAGGGCGTCGAGGTGGGGCTCGGATTCGAGACGGCCGCAAGGCCGGGGCGCCAGGTGCATGACGAGATCTTTTACGACAAGAAAAAAGGTTTTTACCGGAAGACCAACAACGCCGGGGGATTCGAAGGCGGCGTCACCAACGGGGAGCCGATCGTGCTGAGGGCGGCGACCAAGCCTTATTCGACGCTGATGAGCCCGCTGCGTTCGGTGCACATCGACACCAAACGAAAGGAGTCGGCGACCGTCGAGCGATCGGACGTCACCGCGGTGCCCGCCTGCGGCGTGATCGGCGAGGCGATGGTGGCCTTCGAGCTCGCCCAGAGCTTCCTGGAGAAGTTCGGCGGGGACAGCCTGGGGGAAACGAAGCGGAATTTTAAAGGCTATTTGAATCAAATTGGGAAGATATAGAATTTTCTATCCGGGGATATGATTTTAAAAAACATCGTACTGATCGGATTCATGGGCACCGGGAAGACCAGCGTCGGGAAGATTCTCGCCTCGAGGCTGGGGCGCCGCGTGATCGATATCGATCGTTTCATCGAGACGTCCGAAAAAAAGAAGATCCGCGAGATTTTTGAAAAAGAGGGGGAGGCCCGTTTCCGGGTTCTTGAAAAAGAAGCCGTGGGCGTCGTCGCGCGTCAGACGGGTGTTGTCATCACGACGGGGGGAGGGGTCGTGCTGGACCCGGAGAATGTCCGGGCGCTCCGCCGGAACGGGGTGCTCGTGGAGCTTACCGCGACTCCCGAGACGGTATTTCGCCGCGTCAAAGACTCCGCGCGCCGGCCGCTTTTGGGCGGCGGCGATTTGATGGCCAGGATTCGGGAGCTTTATGAACCGAGAAGGGCCCTCTACGGGCAGAGCGATTACCATTTTTCGACGGACGGGCGCTCTCCTTCCGAAGCGGCCGACGAAATTTTTGAGAAATTGAAAGGGCCCCTGGCGCTTGAAAACGGCGGATGAGTTGGTGCAGGTCGTGGCGCTGAGCCTGGTCGAAAATCTCGGTCCCGTCACGTTCAAGAAGCTGGTCGAAGAATTCGGGAGCGTCCAGGCCGTCTGGGAGGCCGGCAAGCGCGGTCTCTCGCGTCTGGCGAGAGTTAAAAAGATAGCGGCAAACGTTCCGCGGGATCTCGGGTCCGAAGCGTTTTTGGACCGGGCGGCCGAGGAGATCAAGACGGCCGGCGACCACGGCGTCGAGATCGTGACTTTTTTTGACGCGCGGTATCCCGCGGATTTAAAAGAAATCTTCGATCCGCCGATCCTTCTTTACGTGCAGGGAGACCTTCCGGAAGAGGGGCTGCCGGAGATCGCCGTCATCGGATCGCGCGAGGCGTCGCTCTACGGGGCGAGAATGGCGCGGTCGATCGCCAGGGGCTTGGCCGCCGCCGGCGCGGCGGTGGTCAGCGGCATGGCCCGGGGCGTCGATTCCCAGGCGCACGAGGGGGCGCTCGAGGCGGACGGGGTCACGGTCGCGGTCTTGGGAGGGGGGCTGTCCCGTCTCTATCCTCCGGAGAACCGGAGGCTTGCCGCGCGCATCGCCAAAAAGGGGGCTGTGATTTCCGAGTATCCGATGCGCCGGTTTCCCGAGCCGGGAAATTTTCCCGTGAGGAATCGCATCATCAGCGGCCTCTCCCGCGCGGTCGTGGTGGTCGAGGCGAGGGAAAAGAGCGGCGCGCTCATCACGGTGGACGCGGCCCTTGAGCAGGGGCGCGACGTCTTCGCGGTGCCCGGAAACGCCGACTCGGCCAGGTCCAGGGGGACCAACCGGCTTTTAAAGCAGGGCGCCAAGCTCGCCGAATCCGCCGAGGATATTTTGGAAGAGCTGGGACTTCAAAAAATCGGGACGGCCCGCGCGGGAGTCTCCGGGAAGCAAAACCCCCGGGCGGAGGTCCTCACGGAAGCCGAGCGGAGTGTTTTATCTTTTTTTGATTCGGAACCGCTGTCCGCGGACGAGCTTGTCGACAAGAGCGGCCTGGCGGCAAGCCAGGTGGTCGGCACGCTTCTGTCGCTTGAGATGAAACGGCGGGTCCGCAAAGAACCCGGCAATTTTTTCGTGAAAAGATAACAGGCGAATCAATAAAATGGAAAAGGCCATGACCCGTGTGAGCATCCGGTTAAACGGCGAAGAAAAAACCTTCGACGGTCCGTTGTCGCTTGCCGCCCTCCTCGGGCGCCTGTCGCTCCCCAAAGAGAAAGTCGTCGTCGAGCTCAATCTCGAGATTGTCCCCAGGACGGATTTGGAGGCCCGCGCGCTCAAGGACGGCGACGAGGTGGAGATCGTCCACTTTGTGGGGGGCGGGTCCGAGCCTAAGGCGCGTGGCCCGGCCGGCGGGGGGGCGCTCGTGATCGTGGAGTCGCCGGCCAAATGCAAGACGATCCACAAGTATTTGGGGGCCGGCTACGAAGTCGCCGCGTCGATGGGGCACGTGGTGGATCTCCCGAAGAGCCGGATGGGGATCGATGTCGAGCACGGGTTTGAGCCGCAGTACATCGTCGTGAAGGAAAAGAAAAAGACGCTGGCCGATCTCAAGGCGAAGGCGAAGAATAAGCGCGAGATAATCCTTGCCTGCGATCCCGATCGCGAGGGAGAGGCGATTAGCTGGCATCTCAAGAACGCGCTTGGCGACGGCAAGAAGGTCTCGCGAGTGGTGTTCCATGAGATTACCAAGGATGCGGTGCAAGAGGCCTTCAGGCATCCGACGGAGATCAACATGGACCTTGTGGGCGCCCAGCAGGCCCGTCGGGTGCTCGACCGAATCGTCGGATATTCCCTGAGCCCGCTTTTATGGCAAAAGGTCGGGCGCGGTCTCTCGGCGGGGCGCGTGCAATCCGTGGCGCTGCGCCTGGTTGTCGACCGGGAACGCCAGATCCTGGCGTTTTCGACCGAGGAGTACTGGACGATCGAAGCGGACCTAAAAAAGCAAAAGGGCCAGTCCAAGACTTTTGTCGCAAAGCTTGAGAAGGTCAAAGACCAGAAAGCCCGGATCCCGGACCGGGAGACCGCCGAGGGATATCTCGAGAAAATCAAGGGACGGCCGTTTGTCGTCCGCGACGTCAGGGAGCAGAGAAAGAAAAAAAATCCCTCCTCGCCGTTTACCACCAGCAAGCTCCAACAGGCGGCGTACAACCTCCTCCGGTTTCCCGCCTCGAAGACGATGCGGACGGCGCAGACGCTCTATGAAGGGGTCGAGATCGGCGAAGAGGGCAGCATCGGTCTCATCACTTACATGCGCACGGATTCGGTGCGGATCTCGGACGGGGCGGTCGCCGAAATTCGGAAGCTGATCCTCGGGGATTTCGGCAAGGCGTACTTGCCGGCAACCCCCCCTGTGTATCGTTCCAAGAAACGGGCGCAGGAAGCGCATGAGGCGATACGTCCGACCTCGGCGTTCCGCCGCCCCGAAGACATCGAAAAATATCTGACCCCCGATCAATTCAAGCTCTATCGCCTGATCTGGCGACAGGCCGTCTCAAGCCAGATGACCCCGGCCGTGATTCGCCAGGAGACTGTGGAAATAGCGGTCGGCCGAAGGTCCGCCGACGCTGCAGCGGCGGAAGATTATTTGTTTAAGGCGACGGGAAGCCAGGTGGAATTTGCCGGTTGCCTGGTTCTCCAGGGCCGGTCCGAAGAGGAGGACAATCCGCTTCCCAAACTCAAGGCCGAAGAGACGCTGGATCTTGTGAAGATCGAGAAACACCAGCATTTCACCAAACCGCCGGCGCGGTATACCGATGCGTCCCTCATCAAGGCCCTTGAAGAAAACGGGATCGGACGGCCATCGACGTACGCCCCGATTCTCATGACGCTGACCGGCCGCGATTACGTGCGGCGCGAGGGGGGGAGTCTGGCGCCCACGGAGCTGGGGATGCTCGTGACGGATCTTCTGGTCAAACATTTTGAGAAGATCATGGATTTTAAATTTACGGCGAACATGGAGGAAGCGCTCGACCGGGTTGAAGAAGGCGCGATCGAATGGGTCGCGGTGGTGAAGGAGTTTTACGGGATTTTTGACGGGCAGGTGGCGCTTGCCAGAACGGGGATGCAGGCGGTCAAAAAAGAAAACGAGCCGACGGACGAGGTATGCGAGAAATGCGGCAAGCCCATGGTGATCAAGTGGGGCAGGCGCGGACGGTTCATGAGCTGTTCGGGGTGGCCCGAATGCAAAAACGCCAAATCCATTTCGACGGGGATCGCCTGTCCGCAATGCCGCGAGGGCAAGCTCGTCGCCCGCCGCGCGAAATCCGGCAAGGGGCGCCCTTTTTACGGCTGCACGCGTTACCCGAACTGCAATTTTATCACCAACAAACTCCCCTCCGCCGCCCCATCGTCGGAGGACGGACCCGCCACGGAACCCTCCAGCGACGCCTCCGAGACCGAGCCGACGGCTTGAGGTCCCATGCATCCATGGTTTGGAAAGTTTTTGACGTATCTGAAGGCGGAGAGGAATAGCTCCCCCCATACGCTGATCGGGTATACGCATGACCTTGGGGAGTTTTTCCGCTTTCTCGGAGACCTGCCGGTCGAGACGGTCGAAAAAGACCGGCTGCGGGCGTATCTGGCGTTCTTGAAGGAATCCAATCTTTCGAAACGCACCATCGCGCGGCGCACCGCCTGTCTGCGCACTTTTTTCCGTTTTGCGCGGCGGGAGGGTTTTCGTCCGGACAATCCGATGGCCAGCCTGCAGAGCCAAAAACTCGAGAAAAGGCTTCCGCTGGTGCTCGACGAAACGGAGGTCGCGCGGCTTTTGGAATCGCCCGAGGACGATCTGTCCGGCCGCCGGGACAGGGCGGCGTTCGAGACGCTTTATTCAACGGGGATGCGGGTGTCGGAGCTTGTGCGGCTGGATCTGGACGCGGTGGATTTTATCGGCGGCGCCTGTCGCGTCATCGGCAAGGGGTCCAAGGAGCGCCTGTGCCCGATCGGGGACAGGGCGCTCAAGGCCATCCGGCATTACCTGGAGCTGAGGGACAAAAAAGGGGGACCGAAGGCCCCTCGGGCGGTTTTTCTCAACCATTCTCCGAACCGGCGGGGCTCACGGCTGACCGAGAGAAGCGTGCGCCGGCTTCTGGACAAATACATCCGGAAGACCAGCCTGCGGGAGGGGATCTCCCCCCATACGCTCCGGCACTCTTTTGCGACGCATCTTCTCAACCGCGGGGCGGATTTGAGATCGGTGCAGGAGCTTTTGGGCCACGAGAATTTGTCGACGACGCAGATCTACACGCATGTCTCGGCCCAGCGGCTGAAAGAGGCGTACGACAAGGCGCATCCCCGGGCGTAGGAGTAAGACAAAGACCCATGAGATTTTTGTACGACATTTTGTTTTTTTTCTTTGCCGTCGTC
Organism: Candidatus Omnitrophota bacterium; assembly: GCA_016180585.1. Lineage (GTDB taxonomy): Bacteria > Omnitrophota > Gorgyraeia > 2-02-FULL-51-18 > 2-02-FULL-51-18 > JACPAX01. The sequence continues at coordinate 11,282 of JACPAX010000060.1, forward strand.
TATCTGCCTCTCTTTTTTTTGAAGGGGAAGCATCACGGCGGTTTGCGGTCGCGGTTCGGGATCGTCCCGGCCCGGGCGCGGGCGGCGCTCAAGGGCAGGCGGGTGATCTGGATCCACGGGGTGTCCGTCGGAGAAGTCACTCAGGCCATCCGGCTGGCCGATGCGCTTAAAGGAAGGATCCCCGCCGCCAGGTTTCTTCTGACGACGACCACCGTCGCCGGTCGCCAGGTCGCCCAGGCGCTCAAGGGCGGGGAGGACGTCCTGCTTTATTTTCCGCTGGATTTCCGGCCGTGCGTCCGCTCTTTTGTCCGCGCCGCAAGGCGATCTCCGGTTATCGGAGGGTCGGTTTTTTCGCCAAAAGCGTTTTAAACCGGCTGGCCGGGATCGGGGCGCAGGATGAGCTGATGCGACGGAGGTTTTTGGGCCTGGGCGCCAGGCCGGACCGGGTGCGGGTCACCGGGAACATGAAATTCGACTGGAAACCTTCCGGAGGTCCTTCGGCGATTCTAAAAGGGATGGAGGTCCTTCTGAAAGGAGACGGCGGGATGCTCTGCATCGCGGGGAGCACCCATGAGGGGGAAGAGGAGATTTTTTTCAAGATGGTCCGTTCGCTGGGCGTCCGCCGGCCGGGTCTGCGCTTTTTGGTCGCCCCCCGGCATTTGCACCGGCTCCCGGACATCGAGCGGGCCGCGGCGAAAGAGAATTTGATCCCTTTAAGAATTTCAAAGATAGGCAGCGAAGAAGAAAAAAGGTATGATAACCGGACGGGAGCCGTCGTTTATCTTCTGGACCAGATGGGAATCCTGGCTTCCGCCTACCGGCTGGCGGATCTGGCGTTTATCGGGGGGAGTCTCGTGCCTGCCGGCGGGCACAATCCCGTGGAGCCGGCGTTTTTTGAAAAGCCCGTTCTCTTCGGGCCTTTCATGAATAATTTCAGGGAAATGGCGGAGATCTTCAAGCAGGCCGGCGCCGCGCGGGAGGTCAGCGTTTCCACGCTTGAAACCGAAGTGGAGGCGCTCGCCGCGGACGCCGGAAAAAGAGAGGCGATGGGGGCGGCCGCCGGGCGCCTGGTGCGGTCGCACGAGGGATCCGTCGCAAAAAATATCGAGATGTTTTTGGAGGCCGTCCATCCATGAGAAAGCTTATCCTGAGGTTTTTGGCGTGGGTCTACCGCCTGTGTCTTGTTTTTAGCCAGAGTTGGCACCGGGGAATGCCGTGCGGGATCAAAAAAGTGCCGGCCAGGGTGATCAGCGTCGGCAATATCACCTGGGGGGGAACCGGCAAGACGCCGCTGGTGACAAAGCTTGCCCGGGACTTAAGTTATTACGGGAAACGGGTGGTGGTGCTCGTCCGCGGCTACGGGAAAGACGAGGTGGAGGAGCTGCGCAAAAATCTGCCGCATATCCCGATTCTGGTGGGCCGGGACCGCGTCCGGACGGCGCGCCGCGCGGTGAAGCAGTTCAACGCCGAATACATCCTTCTCGACGACGGGTTTCAGCATATCCGGCTCCACCGCGACCTGGACATCGTCAATATCAACGCCGCGGCGCCGTTCGGGCCGGGCGGTTTGACGCCGATGGGGACTCTGAGAGAGCCTCTCGAAAATCTGGCCCGCGCGGACATCTTCATGCTGACCAAGAGCAATATCGGCTCGAAGAACCTGCACTGGATACGCCAAAAACTCCTTTCGATAAAACCCAATGCCGTGATCTTCGAGGCGGTGCACAAACCCCTTAAATTTACGGACGGCCTGAGGAACAGTTTTGTGCCGCTCTCCGGCGTGAAGGGCAAGCGGGTCGCGGTGCTTTCGGGAATCGGCGATCCCCATTCGTTTGAGAAGACCGTCGAAAATCTGGGCGCGGAGATTCTTTTTGCGGCGCGTTTCGATGATCACCATCCTTTCACGCCGTCGGAGATCGGGGAGTTTATCCGCCGCTGCGGCGAGCTCCAGCTGCGCGAAGTCATCACGACCGAGAAGGATTTTTACCGTCTGGAGCCGGCGTTGAAGAAGACGGGGGCGTCGGGCCGCGCGCCGCTCGATTTTTACATCTTACACATTGAATTTCAGGTGGGCGATGAAGAGGATTTCATTCGAAGATGCGTTAATTCTGCGCAGCGCTAAAGTCGCGCGTCTGCTCGTCCGCTTTCTGCCTTTTCGGCTCTCGCTCTTTGTCGCCAAGGGCATCGGGGGGGCTCTTTATTTTTTCACGAAACGTCGCGGGATCGCGCACAAAAATCTCCGGGCGGCCTTCGCCGGTCAGAAGTCGGAAAGAGAAATAAAACAGATCGCCAGGCGCTCGATGGAGAACCTGGCGATGTGCGTGGTGGATCTCCTCAAACTTCCCGACCTGAATCGCCGGACGGCCGAAAGGCTTGTCGAGTTCCGGGGACTCGACCGGATACGCCCGAGTCTGGAGGAAGGCAAGGGGGTCATTTTTCTGACCGCGCATTTCGGCAGCTGGGAGTTTTTGAACGGCCTGGCCGGCCTCACCGGCTATCCGCTCGTCGGCCTGGCCCGCGCGCAGAAACATCCCCGCTCAAACCGTTTCCTGAATTCCCTGCGGAGCTGTCACGGAAACCAGGTGATCGAAAAAGGAATCCCGGTTCGGGAAATCCTCAAAGCCCTGCGCGCCGGTCGCGTCGTGGGGATCCTCGGGGACCAGGACGCCGGGAAGAACGGGGTCTTTGTGAATTTTTTCGGGCGCCAGTCCTCGTCCCCCAACGGGGTCGCGGCGTTCTCGGCCAAGACCGGCGCCGCGGTTTTTCCGGTGTTTATTTTCCGCACGGGCCTGACAAGCCACCGCGTCGAAGTGGAAGCGCCGATCCGCGTGCCGGAGGCGCTTGCCGGGGAAGCCGCCGGGGAGCGCGCGATGCTCCAGAGCTTCGCCGACACGCTCGAGGCCAAGATCCGCCGGTCTCCCGAGCAGTGGCTTTGGGCGCACCGCCGCTGGAAATCGACGCCGGACCGCTTTGTGCTCGTTTTAAGCGACGGGAAGACCGGCCACCTGAACCAATCGCTGGCGGTTTTCGAGGCCCTGAAAGAAGAGCGCGCCCGGCAGGGCTTTTCCCCGCAAAACCTTCATCTGGAGATTCTCGATGTGGGCTATCGGAGCCGGATCGGGAAGAACCTTCTTCAGGCGCTCGGCATTGTCTTCCGGGGAAAAATTCCTTTTGCCGGCGCCGTTCTCGGCGCGGCGCTTGAACGTGAAGGTTACCGCCGTCTTTCGGGGGCGTACGCGGACGTTGTGATTTCGAGCGGTTCTTCGCTTGGCGCCGCCCATCTGTGGGTCCGAAAAAAAAACCAGGCCAAGTCCGCGGTCGTGATGAAGCCGTCCGCCGGCGCGGGACTTTTCGACGTCGTGATTGCGCCGCGGCATGACCGGATGAAGCCTGCGGAAAACGTGTTTGTGACCGAACGGGCCCTGTCCCGGATCAGCCCCCAGACGCTGAAGACGGAATCCGAGAAACTCTTTAAGACCCTGGAGGCCCCGGCGGAACGCAGGCGCGTCGGGCTTCTGGTCGGCGGAGACGGCGGAAAGGTCAAGTTCGACAAATATTTGCTCCAAAAATCCCTGGAGGACATTCAGCGGGCCTGCCGCCAGACCTCCTCCGCGGTGCTGGCGGCCTCTTCGCGCCGCACGCCTTCCTGGGCCGACGCGATCCTGAAGGAGAAGTTTCAAAACAAGGCGGATTGCGAGGTGCTTGTGATCGCCAATGAGGCCAACCGCGAGGGAATTGTCCCGGGGATCCTGGGGCTGAGCGACCTGGTTGTCGTCACGGGTGAATCGATGTCGATGGTTTCGGAGGCCGTGTCCGCGGGGAAGCCCGTGGTCGTTTTTATGCCCGCCGTCAACGCCACGGGAAGGGCCAAGACCGGTGAATTCCTGGACCGGATGGTTCGTGAGCGTTGTGTGGTGATGGCCGGCGCCGACGATCTGTACGAAGTGCTGCTGCGTGAAATCCGGTCCCCGAACGGTTTCTCCGGCGCCGCCGCGGATCGTGACGCCGGGACGCTCCGGCAGGCGGTCAGGAGGCTTTTATGAACATTTTGCAGGTGCTCCCGGAACTCAAATCGGGCGGTGTCGAGCGCGGGACGGTGGACCTTGCCAAGCACCTGAAGCAGCACGGCCACCAATCGGCGGTCATCTCCGCCGGCGGCCCGCTTGTCGGCGACCTCACCTCCGCGGGTGTGACGCACTACGTGCTCCCGGTCCATCGCAAGTCGCCGCTTTCGATTTTTTATTCGGTCCGGGAGATGTCGAAGATCGTGAAGCTCGAGAAGGTGGATCTCATTCATGCGCGCAGCCGCGTGCCGGCCCTGATTGCGTATTTGGTCAGCCGGCGCACCCGTGTCCCGTTCATGACCACCTGCCACGGTTTCTACAGCCGGAATCTTCTGGGGCGGGTCATGGGATGGGGGAAGCTGGTCGTGGCGGCAAGCCATATCATCGCCCAGCGGATGCGTGATGATTTTAATGTCCCTCACGAAAAGATTCGTTTGATTCACCGCGGGGTGAATCTGAAAGAATTTCGTCTCCGGGAGGTCAAACCTGAGGACGAAAGACGTCGGACGACGGTGATCGGCCTCATCGGACGGATCACGCCGATCAAGGGGCACCCTCTTTTTTTGAAGGCGATGGCGCGCGTCACCCGCGTGTTTCCCAACGTGAAGATCCAGATCATCGGGGACGCGCCAAAGCCCCAATATAAGGAAGAGCTTCTGGCGCTGACTCGCGGCCTCGGTCTTTCCGGCATCGTCGAGTTTCTGGGCACGCGCTACGATATCCCCGAGCTTTTGTCCAGGATGGATATTCTGGTGGTGCCTTCGGTGGGCGAGGAGGCCTTTGGCCGCGTCGTGATCGAGGCGGGCGCCTGCGGGGTGCCCGTGGTCGGCACCCGGGTCGGAGGGATCGTCGACATCATCGAGGACGGCCGGGACGGGCTTCTGGTCGGACCGGGCGACCCGCGGCAGCTGGCGGAGGCGGTGTTGCGTCTCCTGAAGGAACCGGAGCTTGCGCGGTCGCTGGCCGGCTCTTTGCGCCGCAGGGTCGAGCGGGAATTCAGCCTTGACCTGATGTTCGAAAAAACCCTTCGGGTCTACCAGGAGGCCGTCGCGAAGGTCAAGATACTCGTGATCAAGCTAAGCGCCGTCGGGGACGTGATCCTGATCATTCCTTCGCTTCGCGCGCTTCGCAAAAAATATCCCGAGGCGAAGATCTCCGTCCTCGTCGGGCGGAAATCGCGCAAGATCATACGGAATTGTCCGGCCATCGACGACGTGATCGTCTGGCAGGAGGGGGGGGCGGCCCGGTTTCTTTCGATGTTGAAGATGGCGCGGATCCTTGCCAAGGAAAGCTTTGACATCGTCGTGGATCTGCAAAACAACCGCGCCAGCCACTTTCTGTCTTATTTTTGCGGCGCCAGGATCAGGGCCGGGCACGACAACCACAAATGGTCCTTTTTTCTCAGCCATAAAACCGGAGGCGCGGCCGCCTCGCTTTCGCCGGTCGAGCATCAATTTCAGGTCTTGAGGCTCATCGGGGCGGACCCTCTCGACAAGCGCCTGGAGCTTTGGACGGAAAAAGAAGAGGACGAAAAAATCGCCGGGCTTCTCGAATCCCACTGGGTGTCGCCGAGCCAGACGTTGGTGGGGATCAACCCCTCGTCTTCGCTGCGCTGGCCGACGAAGCAGTGGCCTCTCGAGAATTTCGCCAGGCTTGCGGATGAGCTGGCCAGGCACAACGTGCGCGTCGTCGTGACGGGATCGGCGGAAGACGCCGCTTATACGCAGCCGCTTTTTGGGATGACCCGGAACAAACCGATCAACGCCGTCGGGAAGACCTCGATCACCGAGCTTGTGTCGCTCATCAAGCGTTGCCAGGTGTTTGTGAGCTCCGATTCGGCGCCGATGCATATTGCCTCGAGCGTCGAAGTCCCGCTCGTGGCGATCTTCGGCCCGACGGACCCCAGGCGGCACCTCGTGCCCCCGCCGAAGGCGCAGGTGTTTTGGAAGGAGGTCCAGTGCAGCCCCTGTTATCTGCGCAGCTGCCCGATCGGCCATCTCTGCATGAAAAAAATCACGGTTCAGGAGGTCTTGGATTCCGTGCTTTATTTCCTGAGCCTGTCCAGAGGCGCCTCCGGCGAAGGCGTATCGGACGGAAAGATGCGCCATGCGCTCGCCGGCCCTTAAAACCGCCGCCGTTCTCGGCGTGGCGGCGCTTCTTTACGCCTGGGTCGCCTCGGCCCGCGAAACGCCGGTGCTCATGTATCATCGCATCTCCTCCTCGGAGTCGCCGTCGAGCCTGCATGTCCTGCCGGAGGACTTTGAAAAACAGATGGAATTTTTGAAAGTCCACCGTTACCGCGTCGTGCCGCTGGCGGAGCTGGCCGGACGGATTCTCGAAAAAAAACCCGTTCCCCCGAAGACGGTGGCCATCACGTTTGACGACGGATCGCTGGATAATTTTCAGAACGCGTTCCCCGTGCTCAAAAACATGGGTTTCCCGGCCACGATATTCATGATCACCGAAAATATCGGCAAAGAGGGCTGGCTTTCGGAGGAAGACCTGAGGATCCTCGACGAATCGGGGATCGCCATCGGGAGCCACACGGTCACGCACGCGTTTCTTCCCGAGCTCGGGACGGAGAAGGTCGCCGAAGAGCTGGCCCGATCCAAAAAGGACCTGGAGAAGGTCCTCGGCCATCCGGTGACCCTGCTGAGCTACCCCGGCGGCGGAGTCACCCGGTCCGTGATCGAGGAGGCCGGAAAAGCCGGTTATCAGGCGGCGGTAACCACCAATTATGGCAGGGAGAAAGACAATGCCTATGCGATGCGGCGCGTCAAGGTCAGCGGAAAAAACGGCAATCTCTTTCGTTTCTGGCCTAAGGTGAGCGGGTATTCACAGCTGGGGAAGAAAAGAATTGAAATTAAATAGGGACCGGAGCACCAGGGCACCAGGGACATGGACACCAGAGCACCAGAGACATGGGCACCAGAGCACCAGGGACATGGACACCAGAGCACCAGAGCACCAGTTTAACGGAGCGCCGGGCGCCTGGTATGAACTTTACTGGTCCCTGGTGCTCTGGTCCCTTGTCTCTGGTCCCTTGTCCCTTGTCTCTCCCCAGCGCTCTCACTTAACATGACTTCCCGACTTCTGATTATCAACCAAAACTGGCTTGGCGACGTGCTTTTCTCGACGCCGGCGATACGCGCGCTCCGCAAGGCGTATCCGCAGAGCTTTATCGCCTGCCTCGTGCCGGCGCGCTGCCGCGAAGTGCTCGAAAACAATCCCCATCTCAACGAAGTGATTGTCTATGACGACCGCGCCCCGGTTTTTTCGCCCGCGTTTTGGCGTCTGGCCGGCCGCCTGCGGCGCGGCGCATTTACCCGGGCCTTCTTTTTTCACCGGTCGGGGACCAAGACCCTGCTTGCGTTCGCGGCGGGGATCCCCGAGCGCTATGGCTACGGGGTCCCCGGCCGGCGGCGTTGTCTTACCGCGACGGTGCCGTCCCCCGCGCGGGAAGTTCACAAAATCGATTTCTTTTTGAATTTACTGGAACCACTGGGCGTACCGTCCGCCGGCCGGGCGCCGGATTTTTTTCCGGACCCCTCCGCGAATGCCAAACTCCAGGCGCTTTTGAACGCCTCCGGCATCGGACCCGGGGACCCGTACGTCGTCGCGCACGCCGGGGGCAATTGGGAGCTCAAACGCTGGCCGGCGGATTATTTTGTCCGTTGGATACGGCTTTTTTTGGCGAAATTTCCGTGGCGCGTGGTTTTGTGCGGGACGGCCTCCGAACAGGGGATTTCGGACGCGATCGCCGGCGGTTTTGACTCCCGCCAAGTGACGTCGCTGTGCGGCCGGACCTCCCTCGGCGAGCTGGCGCTGCTCCTGCGAAGAGCGAAGTTTCTTTTGTCCAATGACTCCGGCCCGATCCACCTGGCCGCGAGCCAGGGGACGCCGGTGTTGGGGCTCTATGGCCCGACCTCCGCGCGTCTGACCGGTCCTGTTTCGGACGGGACGGTCCGTGTTTTTCAGAAAGACGTCGGCTGCGCGGTGCCGTGTTATTTCAGGTCCTGCGACGCCCGGGTATGCATGGAGTGGCTATCCCCAGAAGAGGTCTTCGCCCAAACGCTCGATCTAGCAGTCTGATGAAAAAGCCTCACCTGCTTCGTTGCTCGGTCGCTCGCTTGTGCGGCGCTATTCCCATAGCGCCTCCGCGCTCGCTCACTCGCGCCTTGCATCTGAGGCTTTTTGATCAGACTGCCGACATGAGGTTTTTCAGCAGACTGTCGGGGAAAAGGAGCCTGCGCTGAAGTGATGAGGCCTGAGGACAGGGACGGCGTTCAAAAAATTCTTGTCGTGACGCTTTCCAATCTCGGAGACGTGGTCCTGACGCTGCCCGTCTTTCAGTCGCTGAGACGGGCCTTTCCCGGCGCGCGCCTGCACGTTGTCGTCGGTCCGGCCGGCGCGGAGGTTTTCACCCAAGATCCGCGGATTGACCGCGTGGTCGTTTATGATAAAAAAGGCGGATGGTCCGGGAAGCTCGGCCTTCTCCGCCGGATCCGGGCCGAACGGTATGACCTCGTCGTGGATTTGCGGAAGTCGCTTTTTGGGCTCCTTGCCGGCGCGCGATTCAGGAATCCCGTCTTTTTCTTCTCGCGCTCGAAGAAACACCGCGCGCTCCGCCACTGGAAATCGTTAAAGCCCATTTTGAACGAGCCCTCCATTCCGGAGGAATCTTTTCTGAGGACGGATTTCGGGGTTTCTCCGTTGATCGCGGAGGCGCTCTCGTCTTCCGACCGCCGGCTTGTGGTGGCCTGCGTAGGGTCGAAAAGCGATCTTAAGAAATGGCCGGCCGCCTCTTACGCGAGGCTCCTGGACCGGCTCGCCTCCGAATCGGACTGCCGTATTTTTCTGGCCGGCGGGGCCGAGGACAAAAAAGATTCGCAGGCGGTGGCGGAACTGATGAAACAGCCGGTGACGGATCTGACCGGGGGGACCACGTTTGTCGGTCTTTGCCAACTCTTGCGCGCCGCGGATCTCGTGGTGACCAACGACAGCGCCCCGCTCCACGTAGCGGATTCCCTGAGGGTCCCCGCGTTGGCCGTCTTCGGCCCGACGGATCCGGTGAAGTACGGGCCGAGATTTCACGGGAGCGCGGTGGCCCGCCGTGTTCTTTTTTGCGCGCCGTGTGAGCGCGCGCAGTGCCGTTTTCATCACGAATGCATGAAGGAGCTTGGCGCGGACGAGGTCTACCGGCAGGCGGTCCGCGTGCTCGAAGGGGAGGGCCGCCCGCACCGGCCGCGGATTCTGGCGGTCCGTTTGGACCGCATCGGGGATGTGCTGCTTTCTTTGCCGGCGCTCGCGATCCTGCGCCGCCGTTTTCCGGATGCCTGGATCTCCGTGATGGTCCGTCCGTCCACACGGGAAATTCTCGAGGGGCATCCGCTGATTGACGAGGTGATCCCCTACGACTACTCCCCGGAGGGGCGGGACCGTTTTCCGCTGGGGTATCTGCGTTTCTTAAGAGGGATTGCCAAGAGACGTTTTGACATCGCCTGTGTTCTGCGCCCCGGCGTGCGTTCGCATCTGGCCCCTTTTCTGGCGGGCATCCCGCGCCGGGTCGGATTCCGACGCTGCGGCTGGCGGTTTTTTTTGACCCAGACGGTGTCCGACAGGCGTCACGAGGGACTCCGGCACGAATCCGAATACACCGCCGACGTGGTGCGGCAGTTTGGGGGCGAGGAAGGGCCCGCCGATCTTCCGCCTTATCCGGTATTTTCCGAGAGCGACCAGAGCATTTCCGGCCTGCTTTCGGAGGAGAGGCCCGGGCAGGGCCATGAGCGACTCATCGCTTTTCATGCCGGCGCGAGCTGTCCGTCCAAGCGCTGGCCCAAAGAAAGCTTCGCCTGGCTCGGCAAGGCGGTCCTTGCCGGATTGCCCCATCGCCTCGTTCTCATCGGCGGGGGTCGGGAGCGCGAGACTTCGGAGTTTCTGAAAGCGGAATGGGGCGCGCGCGCGCTGGACCTGACGGGACGGCTGAACTTAAGGGAATCCGCGGCCCTTCTCAAGCGCTGCGAGGTTCTCGTCTCGAACGATTCAGGCCCCGTGCATTTGGCCGCGGCGGTCGGCACGCGGACGCTTACGATTTTCGGAAGAAATCAGGACGGCCTGAGCCGGCGCCGGTGGAGGGCGTTGGGGGCGGGGCACGAGACGATTCAAAAAGACGTCGGTTGCGTCGTATGTCTGGCGCATCGCTGCAGCATCGGCTTCGAGTGCCTGAAGGCGATTTCCGTGGAGGAAGTATTTGAGCGCCTTAAACAAATGGTGGGAAAATGAGACCTCCCCGCTTCTTTATTTTGGGTATTTGTTTAAGCCTTTCTCTTGCCGGAGGTGTTTGGGCGGAGCCGAGCGGGAATTTTACGGGGCGCGGCGGCGGGGGGGCGCGGGAGATCGCGGCTCCTTTGGCCGCTCCGCGCGTCGGGGAGCGTCTGGTCTATGATGTTTTCTGGATGGGGATTCCGGTCGGCATCGGCACGCTTGAGGTGAAGGAGAAGACGACGGTCGACGGTCGCCGGGTTTTTCATCTGGAGGCGACGGCCCGGACGGGCGCTTTTCTATCCAAGCTGTATCCCGTCGAAGATCAGGTGCGCAGCCTCGTCGACGCCGAGAAGTTTTACTCGATCGAGTTTCGGAAGACGCTGAGAGAAGGCCGCTACCGGGCGGATGAGCGGGTCCGCTACGATTACGCCGCGCGGAAAGGCTACTACGAGTCGTTTTGGAACAAGAGCAAAAAGGAGATCCCGCTCGGCCCGGGGGGATACGTGCGGGATATCCTGGGCGTGTTTTACTGGTTTCGTCTGCAGAAAGCCGAAGTCGGAAGGTCGATCAAGACGGTCGTGAATTCCGAGGAGAAGAACTGGGACGTGGAGCTTCGCGTGCTGAGCCGTCAAACCAAGGAGATCAAGGGCCGGGGCGCTTTTGACACGATCCTCGTCGAGCCGAAGACGCGGCTCAAGGGCGTTCTTTATCGGCGCGGCCGGGCATTGGTGTATTTTACGACGGATCCCCGGCGCCTGCCGGTGTGGATTACGCTGAAAACGCCGTTTGGCCCGGTGGTCGGCGTGCTCAGGGCGGGGAGCGATTGACACGTCTTCCGGCAGGGTGTTAGAATGCAGCGTCCGGAGATTCTCTTTCATGAAGTCTTTTAATTTCTCTCGTCTCAAAAGCGTCATTTCCAATTTTCACAAGGCAAAAGTTCTCGTGGTCGGCGACCTGATTCTGGATGAGTTCATCTGGGGGAAGGTCTCGCGCATTTCGCCCGAGGCCCCGGTGCCCGTCGTATGGGTCGATTCGGAAAATTTCATGCCCGGAGGCGCCTCCAACGTCGCCAACAATATCCGCGCCCTCGGCGGCGAAGTCTATCTGGCCGGGGTAGTCGGGGAAGACGACCGCGGGGGCGTGCTCTGCTCGCTCCTTAAGGAAAAAGGAATACACTGCGAGGGGATATTCAGGGACGTCTCGCGCCCGACGACCCAAAAAACCCGCGTGATCGCCCATCACCAGCAGGTCGTGAGGATCGACCGCGAGAGAGCGGCGCCGCTTTCGGCCGAGAACCTTGAGCCGATTATCGGATTCATCCGCCAGAGGCTGCCGGCGGTGGACGCGCTGATCCTCGAGGATTACGGCAAGGGGGTCATCGTGCCGGCGCTGGTGAAAGAGGCGGTCCGCCTCGCCAAAAAACACAAAAAAATAATCACGGTCGATCCGAAAGAAGACCATTTTTCCTATTATCAGGGGGTCACGACGATCACCCCGAACCATCACGAGGCCGCTTCCGCCGCGGGCGTCGCGGTCAAAGACGACGCGTCGCTTCTCAGGGCGGGCAAAAAACTGCTCGGCAAGCTCCGCTGCGAGTCGGTGCTCATCACGCTCGGCGAGAACGGGATGAGCCTCTTCGTGAAAGGGAGGCCGATGTTCAAGATCCCGACGGTGGCGCAGGAGGTGTTCGATGTTTCCGGCGCCGGCGACACCGTGATCGGCGCCTACACGCTCGCGCGCGCGGTGAAGGCCTCGGCCACCGAGGCGGCGTATATCTCCAATTGCGCGGCGGGTATCGTCGTCGGCAAGGTGGGTGTGGCCGTCACGTCGTGCGGAGAGCTTTTGGACAGAATCGGGCAGGAGATGAGCAAATGATGGAGGCGGTCGGGATCATTCCCGCGCGGTACGGCGCGACGCGCTTTGAGGGCAAAGTCCTGAAAGACCTCTGCGGGAAGCCCGTGATCCAGCACGTGTACGAGCGCGCGAAAAAAGCAAAGCTCTTGGACGACCTCATTGTCGCCGCCGACGACGATCGGATCATCCAGGCCGTGCAGGGGTTCGGGGGAAGGGTGGTCTTCACTTCCAAGTCCCACTCGACCGGGACGGACCGCCTGACCGAAGTCGTCAACGAGATGGACGTGAAGATCGTCGTGAATATCCAGGGAGACGAGCCGCTGATTAGCCCGCTCATTATCGATGACCTCGTGCGCGCGATGCAGGACGACCCGTCGGTCGCGATGGCGACGGTCGTGAAAAAAAGTTACTCGGAGGAGGAATTCAAAAGTCCCGATGTCGTGAAGGCGGTGATCGATCAGAAGAATTTCGCCCTTTATTTTTCCCGTTCCCCGGTCCCGACGCTCCTGCGCCCCGCGGACAAGCAGGCTTTTTTTTACAAACATATCGGGATCTACGCCTACAACAAGGACTTTCTTTTTACTTTCAAAAAACTGCCCGCGTCTTACCTTGAAACCCACGAGCGTCTGGAGCAGCTCCGGGCCCTTGAGAACGGCTACAAGATCAAGGCGATAGAGACCCCATTGGAGACCGTCGGGGTGGATACCCCGGAGGACCTGGCCCTCGCCAAATCTTTGCTGGAAAAGGAGAGGAATGCCTAAATACATCTTTATCACGGGCGGCGTGGTCTCCAGTCTCGGGAAGGGCATCGTCTCGGCCTCTATCGGAAAGATTCTCGAATCGAAGGGTCTTCGAGTGATTCTGATGAAATGCGACCCTTACCTCAACGTCGACCCCGGCACGATGAATCCCTACCAACACGGCGAGGTGTACGTGACCGAGGACGGCGCCGAGACGGATCTGGACCTCGGCCATTATGAGCGGTTCACGAGCGCGGAGCTCTCCAAGACAAACAACGTCACGACCGGCAAGATTTACTATTCGGTGATCACCAAGGAGCGCCGCGGGGATTACCTGGGCGCGACGGTGCAGGTCGTGCCCCACATCACCGACGAGATCAAGGGCGCCTTGCGCGCAGTCGCGCATAACAAATCCGCCGACGTCGTGATCTGCGAGATCGGCGGGACCGTCGGCGATATCGAGAGCCTTCCTTTTCTTGAGGCGATCCGGCAGTTCCGGCAGGACATCGGCCGCGAGAATGCGCTCAATATCCACCTGACCCTCATCCCTTTTATCCGCGTGGCCGACGAGATCAAGACCAAGCCCACCCAGCACAGCGTGGGCAAGATGCGCGAGATCGGCATCCAGCCGGATATCCTGATGTGCCGCACCGAGAAGAAACTGTCAAAGGAAGTGAAAGAAAAGATCGCGCTTTTCTGCAACGTCGAGGCCGAGCAGGTGATCCAGGCGCTGGACGTGCAGGAGATCTACGAGGTGCCGCTCGCGCTCAAAGACGAGGGGCTCGACGCCATCATCGTGAGGCTGCTCAAGCTCAATTGCGACGACGGCGACGCCAGGCTCAAGGCCTGGAAGACCGACGTGGTCGACAAAGTCCTGAACCCCTCCCGCCAGGCGGTGATCGGCGTGGTGGGCAAGTATATGGACCTGCAGGATGCGTACAAGTCGATCTATGAGGCGCTCAAGCACGGCGGCATCGCCAACAACGCGAAGGTCACGATCAAAAAAGTGGACGCCGAGGACGTGATGGCGCACGGCGCCGAGAAATACCTGAAGGGGCTGGGCGGGGTGCTCGTGCCCGGAGGATTCGGCGACCGGGGGATCGAGGGGAAGATCCGGGCGATCAGATATGCGCGCGAGAACAAGCTTCCTTTTTTCGGCGTGTGTCTGGGGATGCAATGCGCGGTGATTGAGTTCGCCAGGAACGTCTGCAATCTGAACCGCGCCAATTCCACCGAATTCAACAAAACGGCGCCTTTTCCGGTGATCAGCCTGCTGGAGGAGCAGAAGCGCGTGAAGGATTTGGGCGGGACGATGCGGCTGGGTTCTTATCCCTGCCAGATGAAGAAGGGCACGAAGACCCATAAGGCCTATGGAAAGGAATTCATCCACGAACGGCACCGTCATCGTTATGAATTCAACAACAAGTACAAAGTAAAGATGGAAACAAGCGGCATGATTGTCTCCGGCACCAGCCCCAACGGGAGGCTGGTGGAAATCATCGAGCTCGTGAATCATCCCTGGTTTATCGGCTGCCAGTTTCATCCGGAATTCAAGTCCAAGCCCGACCAGGCGCACCCGCTCTTCAGGGATTTTGTCGGGGCGGCATTGGCGCATCAGGCGGGGTGAGCCGTGGGTAACGGGCCCGGCGGGGGTGGGTGGTGAGCAAGGTGGTTCGAGTAGGCGATGTCCTTCTCGGCGAGGGAAGGCCGCTGGCGTTGATCGCGGGGCCCTGCGTGATCGAGAATGAAAAAAGCGCTTTGCGGCACGCCAAGGCCATCCAAAAAATTTCCCGCCGTCTCGGGGTCCCGCTGGTTTACAAATCCAGCTATGACAAGGCCAACCGCAGCTCTCTGGGTTCCTTCCGCGGGATCGGGATCGGGCAGGGTCTGGACGCGCTCCGGCGCGTGAAGGAAGAGACGGGGCTTCCCGTCCTGACGGATGTTCACAGCGCCTCCGAGGCCGAGGGCGCCGCCGAGTTTGCGGATGTGTTGCAGATCCCCGCGTTTCTTTGCCGGCAGACGGATCTTCTTTTGGCCGCCGCCCGCACCGGGAGGGCCGTGAACGTGAAAAAAGGGCAGTTTCTCTCGCCGTGGGAGATGCGGAACGTCGTCGAGAAGCTCGTCTCCACGGGAAACAAGAGAGTGCTCCTGACCGAACGGGGGACTTTTTTCGGTTACCACGCGCTGGTCAACGACTTTCGCTCCATTCCGGTCATGAAAGAATTCGGGTGCCCGGTGATTTTCGACGCCACGCATTCGGTCCAAGCACCGGGAGGGAAGGGGAAGAGTTCCGGCGGAGACCGCCGTTTCGTGCCGACGCTCGCCAGGGCCGGCGTTGCGGCGGGCTGCGACGGCGTTTTCATGGAGGTCCATGAGGACCCGGACCGGGCGCCGAGCGACGGTCCCAACATGGTGGTTCTGAAGGATCTGGAAAAACTTCTTGAGAGTCTTTTGCGCGTCAGCCGGGCGGTGCGCCATGCCGGTTGACGGGGTCAAAGTCGCCAAAAGGGTTATCGGGATAGAACGGGAGGCGCTGGCTCTTCTGAGGTCGAGAATAGACCACAATTTTGAAAAGGCCTGCGCGCTCATCATGGAATGCCGCGGCCGCACGGTGCTTACGGGGCTTGGCAAGCCCGGGTTTATCGCCCAGAAGATCTCGGCGACCCTTTCGTCGACCGGGACCCCCTCGCTCTTCTTGCATCCGGCCGAGGCGCTTCACGGCGACCTGGGGCGCGTGATGAAAGAGGACGTCGTGGTCGGGCTCTCCAACAGCGGTCGGACCGAGGAAATCGTAAAGCTTTTGCCGGTCGTGAGGAAAATAGGCGCCAAACTCATCTCGATTACGGGGAACCCCAAATCGCCGCTGGCGACGCACAGCGACGTGGTCCTCGATGTGCGTGTCAAAAAGGAGGCCTGTCCGTTGAACCTGGCGCCCACGGCCTCGACGACCGCGATGCTGGCGATGGGGGACGCGCTGGCCGTGGCGCTGCTTGAGAAAAAAGGGTTCAAGGCCGAGGACTTCGCGTTTTACCATCCCGGCGGCGACCTCGGCAAGAAACTGCTTCTCAGGGTCTCCGACATCATGCGGACGGGCAGAGACAACCCCGTGGTCTCAGGGGACATGAAGGTGGAGGAGGTGCTGTACCGGATCACGGGCGCCCGGGCGGGCTCGGCGACCATCGTGGATAAAAAAGGCCGCTTGGCCGGGATCTTCACCGACGGGGATTTGAGGCGGCACTTAAAAGGCGGCGGCGATCTTTTGCAGACCCCCGTGCGCGACGTGATGACCAAAAACCCAGTCACGATCACCGCCGGCAAGCTCGCCGCCGAGGTCCTCGAGCTTTTACGCAGCAAGCGAATCGACGAAGTGCCGGTCGTGGACCCGAGGGGGCGTCCCGTGGGTTATCTGGACGTCCAGGACATTTTGAAAGCGGGGATTGTTTAGCAGTCCGATGAAAAAGCCCAATCTCCGCCACAAAGCGCCGGCGGACCCGTCCGCAAAGCTCTGTGGACGGACCCGACGAGCTTTGTGGCGGGCGCGCTCGATCCCTCGCGCCTCGCATCTTGGGCTTTTTGATCAGACCGCTGGCATGAGGTTTTTCAACGACCCACGACTGATATGACGGACGACCTCAGGGAGCGGATTCTTAAAATCAAGCTTGTCGTGTTTGACGTCGACGGGGTTTTGACCGACGGGCGGATTGTGCTGGGCAATTACGGCGATGAGCTCAAATTTTTCGACGTGCAGGACGGGCTCGGGATCGTGCGGTTGAGGAGAGCGGGACTCAAGACCGCGCTCGTGACCTCGCGCAAGTCGCGCATCAACCATCGGCGGGCGCGGGAGATGGACGTCACGAAGCTTTACCAGAACGTGAGCGACAAGCGCAAGGTGTTTGACAAGATCCTTCGGAAATTCAGGCTCGACGCCGCCGAGGCGTGTTTTGTCGGCGACGACCTCATGGATATCCCTGCGCTCGCCCGGGCGGGGCTCGCCGTCGCCGTCCAAAACGCCGTCCCGGCCGTCAAGGAGATCGCCCATTACGTGACGGAAAAATCCGGGGGCCGCGGGGCCGCGCGGGAGATCTCCGACCTGTTGCTCAACACGCAGGGGCGCTCCGACGCCCCGGTTCCTAAGGACTGACGCCCGGGACATGCCGAGAAAAAACTATTTTCCTTTTGTGCTGGTGCTCGTCATCCTCTCCTCCGCTCTCTTTTTCTTTTTCATGAAGTCCCGTCAGTCGTCGCGCCGGGGGGCGCCGGGGGGCGAGTCGCGCGAGGAGATCGTCCGGTTGAGCCACGACCAGCGGCTTCAAAAATTCAGCCTGACGGGTTTTGACGACAAGGGCCAGAAGTTCTGGAACCTCGAGGGAGACACCGCCAAGATCGATCTCGGCGAGACGGTCTTTCTCGAAGACAACGTGACGCTCAGGTTGAAGAATGACACCGTGATTAAAACCGACCACGTCCGGTGGACCCAGGACAAGGGAATCCTCCGGACGAACTCCCCGGTTTTTGTGACGCGCGGCAACACCCGCATCAACGGGATGGGCTCTTACGGGCGTTTGCACGAGAATTTCATTCAGATCAACCGGGACATCGAAATGATCGTTCAGCCGGGAACGGTCCTGACCTGTCTGGGGCCGATGAAGATATTTTACAACGAGAACCGCATGGTCTATTTCCGCCACGTCACCGTGACGGACGCCAAGGGGACGCTGACCTCCAACCGCATGGATGTTTATTTTGATCCCGACGAAAAGAAGGTCAGCCGGATCGTGGCGCTCGGCGACGTCGTGATCGACCGCGGCAGCGACACGACGCGGGCCGAGCGGGCGGTCTATCTCCCGGAGACCGGATCCATTCGGCTTGAGGGAAGCCCCGAGATCACCCTTCATCAAGGAAGCGCGGAACTGCTCCATGCCCCTGCTGCAAACTAAGGCGCTCAAAAAATCCTACAACGGCCGCGCGGTGGTCGGCGGCGTGGACCTGACGATCAACCGCGGCGAGATCGTCGGTCTTTTGGGGCCCAACGGCGCCGGGAAGACCACGACCTTTTATATGGTGACCGGGATCGTGAAGCCCGACGCCGGATCAATTCTTTTCGATCACCGCGACGTGAGCCAATACCCGATGCATAAGCGGGCCCAGCTCGGGATCGGGCTTTCCCAGGAACCCTCCATTTTCCGCAAGCTGACCGTCGAGGAAAACATCCTGGCGATTCTCGAGACGCTGGACCTGCCGCGCTCCGAGAGGGAGAAAAGGCTCGAGGAGCTTCTCAACGAGCTGGGGATCAGGCATTTGAGAAAGTCCAAGGCCTTTACGCTCTCGGGCGGCGAGAGGCGCCGGCTCGAGATCACGCGGGCGCTCGTAACCCACCCGCTTTGCATTCTGCTGGACGAGCCGTTTTCCGGGATCGACCCGATCGCGGTACACGACTGCCAGAACCTGATCAAAGAACTCAAGGGGAAGGGCCTGAGCATTTTGCTGACCGACCACAACGTCCGGGAGACCCTGTCCATCACGGACCGCGCCTACATCATGTTCGAGGGCCGCATCCTGATTTCGGGGAGCAAAGACGATCTTTTGACCAGTAAAAAAGCCCGCCAGATCTATCTTGGCGAGCAATTTACTATGTAGTGGAACTGTGATAACATGAAACGCTTGTGTCTAAAATATGAGATATGAAGCATGAGGCATGAAGTATGAAGCATGAGGCATGAAGCATGAAGCATGAGGCATGAAGTATGAAGCATGAGACATGAAGCATGAGGCATGATAAAAGAACTGTCCTTTCATGCGTCGTGTTTCATGCTTCCTGCTTCGTGTTTTCTGCGTCATGTTTCTTCGGATAGAGGATTATGGAAGTCGACATTACCGGCCGCCATTTTCAGATTACGCCGGCCCTGCGCGATTACGCGACGGGCAAGATCCAGCGGCTTGAGAAATACAGTTTAAAGCTCGAATCCGTGCATGTGATTTTCGAGGTCGAAAAATTCCGCCATATCTCCGAGATTACGGTGCTTGGGAAGGGACTGAGGACGAAGGCTAAAGAGGAAAGCACCGATATGTACGCCGCGTTCGACAAAAGCCTTGGAAATCTCCAGGTTCAGCTCGGGCGTCTCCATGAGCGCTCAAAGGATCACAAAATTCACGACGGCGGGACGGGTCATGAGATCCAATCTTAAGAAAGGCGCCGGCTGCAAGGCCCGCATGACCGTGGAAGTGGAGGCCCAGAAGGTCGAGGGCCGTTTCCAGGAGATCTTCAGGGGCATTCAACGGGTCGCCCGCCTTCCGGGTTTTCGCGGGGGCAAGGCCCCGTTTGACCTCGTCGAAAAAAAATTTTCAAAGGAAGCCGAGGAAGAAGTCCTCAAATCGCTGATCCCCGAGGCCTATCATCAGTCCGTCGAGAAGCAAAAAGTCGATCCCGTTTCCCTGCCGTCCATTTCCGAGATTAAAATGAACCGGGGCAAGGCCCTCACGTTTACGGCGGAGTTCGAGCTGAAGCCCGAGTTTTCGCTTCGCGGCTACAAGGGGGTGCGTCTCAAGAGGCAGCCCGTCGAAGTGACCGAGGAGGAGGTGGAGAAGGGCCTGACGACGCTCCTGGATTCACGGGCGGATTTGGTGCCGCTCGTCGATCCGAGACCCGTCCAGAGGGGGGACTTTATCGTGGCGGACCTTGAGATTTGGAAAGACGGGCAGTACGCCCCCGCCAAGCAAGGGGTTCTTTTGGCCGTCGAACCGGCCGGGGAAGACGACTTTTTTGAGAAGATCGTCGGCGCCCAAACGGACGAGGTCCGCGAAGTTTTTTTGGACAAGAAGCCGCATTACAAAGTTTGGGTCCGCCAGATCAAGGAGAAAAAAACGCCGCCGCTTGACGAAGAGTTCGCCAAGGGCTTCGGAAAGGAGACCGTGGCGGAACTGAGGGAGGCCGTTCGCAAGGACCTGGTGGCTTACAAGCGCTCGGAATCGTTTGCGAAGATGCGCGCCGAACTTTTTTCGAAGCTTTTGGCGATGGCCTCGTTCGAAATCCCGGCCGGGCTCGTGGAGAAGCAGAAGGAGCGTCTCCTGGCGGAGGGCCGTCGGGAATGGCAGCAAAAGGGCCTGACGAAGGACCGGATGGAGTCTCAAAGAGAGGCGATGGACCGCCAGGCCGCCCAACGCGCGGTCGAGCAGGTGAAGCTTTATTTTATTTTGCAGAAGATCGCCTCAAGCGAGGAGATCGAGGCCGACGAAGTCGAGCTTGAAAAAAAGCTTTCCGCCCTTGCCGCGGAGTCCAAGCGCCCGATGGAAGAGGTCCGGCATCTTTTTGAGGGCGATCTCAGGGAAAGCATGAGAGAATCCAAGACCGTCGACTTCCTCGTCGCCAACGCAAAGCTGGATGAGAAAGATACTGTTTAGAGCACCGGGGACCAGGGCACCAGAGCACCAGGGACCAGGGCACCAGGGACCAGGGCGCCGGAGACCGGAGCACCAACCTCAATTGGGGGAAAAACCATGAGCATACTTATTCCGATGGTGATCGAGCAGACGGGCCGCTCGGAGCGCGCCTACGACATTTATTCGAGGCTTCTCAAAGACCGCGTGATCTTTATCGGCACGCCGATCGATGACACGGTGGCCAATCTCTTGGTGGCCCAGCTTCTGTTTCTGCAGATGGAGGATCAGGAAAAGGACATCCACATTTACATCAATTCGCCGGGCGGATCGATCACGAGCGGGCTTGCGATTTACGACACGATACAGTTTCTGAAGCCCGATGTCTGCACCTACTGCATCGGACAGGCCGCGAGCATGGGGGCCGTGCTTTTGGCCGCGGGCACGAAGGGCAAGCGCTATGCGCTCCCGAATTCGCGGGTGATGATCCATCAGCCGTGGGGAGGCGTGCAGGGGGTGGCGGCGGACATCAATATTCAAGCCAAGGAGATTCTGGGCCTCAAGGACCGCCTGAATAAAATCCTTTCCAAGCACACGGGGCAGACGCACGAAAAAATAGAAAAAGACTGCGACCGCGATTATTTTATGTCCGCGGAAGAGGCGAAGGCCTACGGTCTGGTGGACGAGGTGGTCGCCAACGTGAGGGCCCTCAAAAAATGAAAGAATCCCTCCTTTTGACTCCGGGCCCGACCAACGTCCCGGCCGGGGTGCTCGGAAAGACGGCCCTGCCGATGATCCATCACCGCACGAAGGAATTCCAGGCGGTCCTGGAGCGCGTGAACGCCAATTTGCAGAAAGTGTTTCTGACGAGGCATCCCGTGATGACCTTCGCGTCTTCCGGGACGGGCGCCATGGAGGCGTCGGTGACCAACCTTCTTTCCCGAAACGACCAGGTGCTTTCGTTTTCGGCGGGGAAGTGGGGAGAGCGCTACCGGGACATCGCCAGGGTTTACGGGATGGACGTGAAAGTCTATGCGAAGGCGTCGGGCGAGGCCTTCTCGGCGGCGGAGGTGGGCAAGGCCCTCGACGACCATCCGCGCGCCAAGGCGGCGCTCATCACGCTCTGCGAAACGTCCACCGGGGTGCGGCACCCCATCCAGGAGATCGCCGCGGTGACGTCCAAGTCGGGCGCGATGCTTTTTGTCGACGCGATCAGCGGCCTTCTCTGCGATCCGCTGCGGATGGATGAATGGGGCGTGGATGTGGTGGTCTGCGGCAGCCAGAAAGGATTCATGCTTCCTCCCGGTTTGAGCTTTGTGGCCGTGAATGAGAGAGCGCAACGGGCGATCGCCGGATCGGACCTGCCGAAGTATTATTTTAACTTCAGCGAGACGATCAAGATGATCAAAAAAAACGACACGCCATTCACCCCGGCCGTGGGGCTTATCCGCGGGTTGGATGAGGCGCTGGGGATGATTCTTGCCGAAGGGGTTGAAAATGTCTGGAGGCGCCACGCCGAAGTGGCCCGCTGGGTGCGCCGGGAGATGTCGTCGCTGGGGCTTGCGTTGCTGGCCACGGCGCCGTCCGATGCGCTGACGGCGGTCCGTATGCCGGAGGGGATTGTCTCGGGGGATGCGATCAAGGTGATGAGAGACTCGCACGGCGTCGTCATGGCGGACGGGCAGGGCGAGCTCAAGGGGAAAATCATCCGCTTCGCCCACATGGGCGCGGCCTGCACGATGGACGACGCGCGGCGGGGGTTTGGGGCGTTCTGCGACGCGATGTCCAAGGCCGGGTTTAAGCCCCCCTCGCTCAAGCCGGTCAAGGAGTAAAAATGGTCAAGATTCTCGTGTGTGATGAGCTCGCGAAGGAGGGCCTTGCCCTTTTTCACGGAGAAAAGACGATGCAGGCGGTCGTCAAGACGAAGCTGCCGATCGCCGAGCTGAAGAAAGAGATCGCGGATGCGGATGCCTGCGTGGTCCGTTCGGGCACACGGATCACCGCGGAGGTCATCGAGGCGGGGAAAAAACTCAAGGCCATCGGCCGCGCGGGCGTGGGGCTCGACAACGTGGACGTGGAGGCGGCCTCCAAACGGGGGATCGTCGTGATCAACACGCCGGGCGGCAATACGATTTCCGCCGCCGAGCATGCGTTCAGCCTTCTCTTGGCGATGGCGCGGAAGATCCCGCAGGCCAATGAGTCCCTCAAACGGGGAGAGTGGGATCGCAAAAAATTCACGGGGGTCGAGTTGTACGAAAAAACGCTCGGCGTCCTGGGGCTGGGACGGATCGGCGCCGAGGTGGCCAAGCGCGCCCAGGCCTTTGGGATGCGCGTGCTGGCCTATGATCCGTTTCTCAGCGTGGAGAGGGCCAATCAGCTCGGCGTGGAAATGGTGACGGTGGAGGATCTTCTGAAGACCTCGGATTTTCTGACGCTCCATCTGCCGCTCACGGCCGACAGCCGCCACCTGATCGGCGACAAAGAGTTTTCGAAAATGAAAAAAACGGCGCGTATCGTCAACTGCGCCCGCGGGGGCCTCATTGACGAGGCGGCGCTGGCCCGGGCCCTTGAGGCGGGCACGATCGCGGGCGCGGCGCTGGATGTCTTCGAGGAGGAGCCGCCGAAAAACCTCGGCTTTCTCAACCATCCCGCGACGGTGGCCACGCCGCATTTGGGCGCGTCCACCGAAGAGGCGCAGATCGCCGTCGCGGTCGATGTCGTGCAGAGCCTTATCGATTTTTTCCACGGCAAGGGGACCAAAAACGCGGTGAATATGCCGATCGTAGACCCCGAGGTCCTCGAGCAGATCAAGCCCTATCTGGGGCTCGCCGAGAAGCTGGGCATGCTGCAGGCGCAGCTCATGGAAGGACAGATTCTGCAGGTGGATATCCAGTATTCGGGAACGGTGGCGGAGCTGGCGACGACGCCGATCACCGTTTCCGTGGTCAAGGGCCTCCTTTCCCCGATCCTCGCGGAGACCGTCAATTACGTCAACGCGCCGCTTCTGGCCAAAGAGCGCGGCATCAAGATCACGGAGTCCAAATCGTCGACCGCCGCCAGCTACTCCAACCTGATTCAGGTGGGGGTCAAGACGGAAAAAAAGAAGAGCGAGGTCGCCGGGACCCTGTTTACCCGGGAAGACGCGCGCATCGTGAAAATCGACAGCTTCAACGTGGAGGCGGTCCCCGAGGGCTACATCCTTCTTATCTCCAATCGGGACGTCCCCGGGATCGTCGGTCAGATCGGCACGCTTCTGGGGGCCAACCGCGTCAATATCGCCGGGATGACGCTGGGACGCGACAAGCCGGGCGGCGAGGCCAAGACGCTTTTGAAGATCGACAGCGCCGTGTCGGATGACGTGCTTTCCAAAATCAAGAAAGCAAAAAATATTTTAGACGCGAAGCTGATTAAACTGTAAGAAAATAAGGGTAAAAACCCGGCGCACCAGGCGCCAGAGCACCAGAGAGACTGGTGGCTGGTGACTGGTGCTCTGGTGTTCCGGCCGCAAAGAAAGGCGCTTCTTAAGACAATGAATACCGTAGTGGTCGGCGCCCAGTGGGGCGATGAGGGCAAGGGCAAGATCATCGACATCCTGTCCGAAAAGGCGGATTATGTCGTCCGTTATCAGGGCGGCAACAACGCCGGACACACCGTGGTTAAAAAGAGCGGGCGGTTTGTGCTGCACCTCATTCCTTCGGGGATCTTCCGTCCCCGGGTGCGCTGCGTGATCGGAAACGGCGTCGTGATCGACCCCAAGGCGCTTTTGGAGGAGGTGGAGTCTCTGCGCGCGAAGGGGATCGGGGTGCGCGGCCGCTTGTTTGTGAGCGAGAGGGCCCACCTGATCCTCCCGTATCACCGGATCTACGACCGCCTAAGGGAGGATAAAAAGGGATTCATCCGCATCGGCACGACCGGCCGCGGCATCGGGCCGAGTTACAGCGACAAGGCGCTTCGCTCCGGGATCCGCGTCGTGGATCTTTATGACCCGCCGCTTTTCCGGCAAAAACTCCGAAAGAGCCTGCTGGAAAAAAACGAGATCTTCAATAAAATTTACGGCATCCGCGGATTTTCTTTCAAAAAGATAGTCGACGAGTATTCGGGCTACGCCAGGAGGATGAGGCCGTTTGTCACGGATACCGCGCTTCTTCTGAACGGGGCCCTGAAAAAGAAAAAAAATATTCTTTTTGAGGGCGCCCAAGGGACGCATCTGGACGTGGATCAGGGCACCTATCCCTTCGTGACCTCCAGCTATGTCATCGCCGGTGGGGCGTGCGTCGGCGCCGGCGTGCCGCCGACCGCGATCGGGCGCGTCGTCGGCGTCGTCAAGGCCTATACGACGCGCGTCGGCGAAGGACCGTTTCCGACCGAGTTTGACGACCGCCTCATGGAGGCGATCCGCAGGAAGGGCGAGGAATTCGGAGCGACGACGGGGCGTCCGCGACGCTGCGGGTGGTTTGACGCGGTGCTCGTCAGATATTCCTGCGTGGTCAACGGCATCGATGAGATCGCGGTGACGAAGCTCGACGTGCTGGACGACCTCGAACGAATCAGGATCTGCACCGGCTACCGCTGGCGCGGCAGGACGTACCGGAATTTTCCGGCGTCGTTGACGATTTTAAAAGAAGGGACCCCGCTTTATGAGGAGCATCCCGGATGGCTCGAGGACACCGGCCACGTGAAGGATTTTTCCGCGCTGCCGCCGAACGCCAAACGCTATTTGAGGCGGCTCTCCGCCCTCCTGGCGGCGCCCATCTCCATCTTGTCCGTCGGATCTCATGAGAGCCAGACCGTGCATTTTCCAAAGCCGCGATGACTTCCAATATTTTGCCCCGGCATGTGGCCATTATCATGGATGGAAACGGACGCTGGGCGGCGGAACGGGGATTTCCCCGGGTCGCCGGGCACAAGGCGGGGGTGGAGACGGTCCGAGCAATCGTCAAGGCGTCTCTTGATCTGGGGTTGCCTGTGCTGACGCTTTACGCCTTCAGCCAGGAGAATTGGAAGCGGCCCAAGGAAGAGGTGAACGTCCTGATGGAGCTTCTTGACTTTTTTATCCACAAGGAAATCGGCCGGTTGAAAAAGGAGGGTGTCCGTCTCCGGACGATCGGTCGCATCGAGGCGCTTCCGGAGAAGACGCTGGCCAAGGTCAAAGAGGCCGTCGCCGCGACACGGGAAAACGGCCGGTTGATTCTCAACATCGCGCTCAATTATGGCGCCCGCACCGAGATTCTCGACGCCGTCGGCCGTCTGCTTGAAGAGGCCGCGGCGGACCCCGGGCGTTTTCGTCCCTTCGGCGCCCGCTTGACCGAGGAACTTTTTTCGGAGTATCTTTATACGCGGGGGCTTCCGGACCCCGATCTTTTGATTCGGACCAGCGGGGAGATGAGGCTCAGCAATTTTCTTCTTTGGCAGCTTTCCTATGCGGAGATTTATATCACCAAAAAATACTGGCCGGATTTCACGAAGGGCGATTTTAAAAAAGCCATCCGGGAATACCAGCGCCGGGAGCGCCGTTTCGGCGACGTGAAGGCGTGATCTCGCCGGTGAGTCCGCGTTTCGCCAAAAGGGCGCTGACGAGCGCGGCGCTGATCGGGGCCACCGCGGTGACGCTTTTTTGGATGCCGCCGGTTTACTTTTGCCTGCAGGTGACCCTTTTTATCGCGCTGGCGCTGAGCGAGTTCCTGGGCCTTCTCAAGACCGCGGACATCCCCGTTTACCGGGTTTTCGGGATCGCCATGGGAGTGATGATCCCGCTCGTGGTGACGTTCGAGTTCGGCGTCACCGAATCCGGGGAGGTGCTGCTTCTGGTCTTCGGGTGCCTTTCGCTTTTTGTGCTCCAGTTTTTCAGGAAACACAACCCGCAGGCGCTGGTCGGAATCTCGCTGACGCTCTTTGGGATTTTATACATCAGCTGGTTTCTGAGTTTTGTCGTCAAGATCCGGTTCCTGGAGGGCGGGATGATCTGGGTCGCCTATCTTCTGGCGGTGACCAAGGCCGGGGACATCGGCGCCTATGCG
>JACPAX010000061.1 GCA_016180585.1 Candidatus Omnitrophota bacterium
AGTCGGCGAACGGGTGACGCCGGAGGGGAGGCCTCCGCGGCGCGGAGTGAAGCATTACACGAGCACCGCGGAGTCCCGCAGGCGGCAGGCCCCGTTCGCAGGTCGGAGCGCAAATCATGCGTCCGGGCGGGGACAATACGAGCCGGGTCCTGAGGGCAAACACGGACCCACCACCTAAATCCGCGTTTTATTGACAGGCGAGTTATAATAAAGCTATCCCTGCGGTGCTCGTGGATCATGAGCGCAATTTGTGCGAATCCAACATGCGTCTGAAGGGGAGCTGAGTCGGAGGCCGGTGTGCCGACCCGGAGGTCTGGGTTGGCCTGAAGGTTTTCGGGAGGTTCCCACCGTAGCTTAGGGGATTCTGCGACAAGCGCGGCAGCACGGCACATGCGGGGCCCCCTTTTTTTAAGCGGCAGCGGCAGTCTTGACCTATGGATCTTTTTTCTGAAGAACGCCCGGAAGACCCAAAAAAGTCCCTGTCGGAACCGCTGGCGGCGCGGATGCGGCCGACGCGTCTGGCGGAGTTTGCCGGGCAGACGCATCTTTTGGGACCCGGGAAGATTCTCACCCGCGCGATCGAGTCGGACAAAATTTCTTCCCTCGTGTTCTACGGCCCTCCGGGCACGGGGAAGACGACGCTCGCCGCCGTGATTTCCCATGAGACCAAGGCGCATTTTGAGCCTCTCAATGCCGTCACAAGCAACGTCGCGGAGATCCGCAAGGCGATCGCCGATGCGAAGAGGCGTTGGAAGCTGAAGCACCAGAAAACCATTCTCTTCATCGACGAGATCCACCGCTTCAACAAGGCCCAGCAGGACGTGCTGATGCCCGACGTAGAGCGGGGGAACCCGGTCCTCATCGGGGCGACGACGCATAACCCCTTCTTTTCCATCGTCTCGCCGCTCCTTTCCCGGTCGCTGATTTTCGAGCTCAAACCGCTTGGGGGGAAGGAAATCGAGCTGATCTTAAAACGAGCGATCGAGGACAAAACCTCTGGGTTCGGAAATGTCTCCGTCCAAATCGCCGCGGACGCAATGGCCTTCCTCTGCAAGGTCTCGGACGGCGACGCCCGTCGCGCCTTGAACGCGCTTGAGCGCGGCGTGTTGACGACCCCGGCTACGGAAGGGACGGTGCATCTGACCCGGGAGGTCGTCGAGGAATGCATCCAGAAAAAGGCCGTCGTCTACGACGCGGATGAAGATGCCCACTACGACACGATCTCGGCCTTTATCAAATCCATGCGCGGCTCGGACCCCGACGCGGCGCTGTATTACCTGGCGAAGATGCTCTATGCCGGGGAGGACACCCGCTTTATCGCGCGGCGCATCGTCATTTGCGCGGCCGAGGACGTGGGCAACGCCGACCCGCAGGCGCTGGTCCTGGCCAACGCCGCTCTCCAGGTTTCCGAGTTTATCGGGATGCCCGAAGCGCGGATTCCCCTGGCGCAGGCCGCCGTGTATATCGCCTGTTCCCCCAAGTCCAATGCCGCGTATCTCGGGATCGAAAACGCGATGAAAGACATCGCCGAAAATAAGACGCTCGAAGTCCCTTCTCACCTCAAGGACGCCGGTTATAAGGGGGCCAAAAGTCTCGGCCATGGGGAAGGGTACAAGTATGCCCATGATTTTCAAGGGCATCACGTGGAGCAGGAATATCTGACGGAAAAACGAAGCTATTACACACCCACCGAACAAGGTTTTGAGAAAAATTTTAAGGAATATTTGGAAAAAATCAGGGGCGCGCCGCGAAAGTAACCTTGTGGAATTAAGACGTCATTGCGAGGAGTCCCGCCGACTGGCGGGACGACGAAGCAATCTATGTGACGCAGAGATTGCTTCGCTACGCTCGCAATGACCTTGTCCGGAAGGTGTTTTGTTTTATATTTTGTTATATTTTCTTATCATCTTTCCTTGACTCTACTTACTTTTTTCACTAAAATTGATGGGATAACTTGTGCTAAAAAAATGAGAAAAACGGCTTTTTTCCCACTGATTTTGCCATTTTTCCTGGGGCTGTCCTTTGTCCTGGATGGCTCCGGGATTTATAAAACTTTTGTTTATGCCGAGGACCTCGGCGCGTTCCAGCAGGAAATCGTGCTGGCCAAGCAGAAGCACCAGGCGATCCTGCATAAAGCGGACAGCGTGACGAAGGCCCTGGACCGGCAGACCAGGATTTTCCTGGGGCAGGACCCGGACCGTCCGCTCGGAAAATTCGACACCGAAAGCATCGCGCGCGGGCCGGACCGGACGAAGCTTTTGGAGTCGCCGCCCCGTTCTTCTTATCGGGAGCCGAGGCTTGTGCCGTCCGCCCCCAGGAAGACCGCGCCGAAGGCCCCGGAAGCGGCCAGACCCAAAACGATCAAGCCGAAGGAAAAGGCCAAAGCGGGCGGGGGGATTTTTCCGTGGAAGCGTTACCGGGAGAAAGAGGTCCGGGATTCCGAAATGCTTTACAAGGTCGCGGTGTCGGACAATAAGATCAGCGAGGACGAGGCCGTCGAGGTCGGGCTTGCCGGCAATCTCCAGCTTAAAGCCGCCGAAGAGAAAATTGAGGTCTCAAAGTCCAAGCTCTTCGAAGCCAAACGCGCGCTTTTCCCGACGGTGCAGGGGGTCGCGGTGCCGGGATCCACCGCCGGCGGCAAACAACCGACAAGCTCCGGCTCGACGGGGTTCCCAAGCCCCCGGATTTTTAAGACGGAGTACTACAAGGTCAACGTGAGCCAGCCGCTTTTTTACGGCGGGGAGCTTGTCGCGACGGTGAGACAAGCCCAGGAGAGCCTCCGGTCGCAGGAGGCCGAGTACCGCAAGGTCAAGCACGAGCTCGTACATCAGATCCGAGCCGCGTATTTGGCGACCGTGAAGGCCGAGTACAACGCCCAGTATCAGGCCGATCTCCAACAAAAAGCCGGCGCCGTCCGCGAAAAAGTGGAGGCCGCCTACAAAGAAAAACTCCTCTCCGAGGTGGACGCGCTCAATGTCGAGTCGCAGGTCCAGCAGGCGCTCTTTCAGCTCCGGTCCGCCGAGAACGACAGGCTCTCGGCGCTGGTGTCGCTCCGGCAGGCGATGAATCTCAACGAGGAAGTCCCGCTTCCGCTGGACCTGAGGCTGGAGTTTCAGAAAGTCACGCCGGATCCAAACGAGCTTTTTGAAAAAGCGCTTCAATACAACCCCGAGTATCTTTCCAAAGAGTACGCGCTTCGCTCGGCGCGCCACGCCGTCGAGGTGTATCTGGCCAAAAAAAGGCCGCATTTTGATCTCCGGGGTTCTTACGGCGTATTGGGCGAGAGAATTTTCGACGATCTGACCTATTCCACCGCAGCCGAGGCCGGGGCCAACGGGCAGGAGATTGATTTCAATCTCAACAAAGAATGGTTTCTCGGCGTGCGCGGCTCTATGCCGATCGGGCCCAACTCCTTCGAGTGGGAGCAGATCAAGCATGTCTACGCGCCGTCGGTGATCTCGCCGACCGGCGGGTCCGAGGACTGGAGCCAGAAATTTACGTTCAATCTTTTCGACAAGCTCTCGGAGATCACCGACGAGAAATCGGCCTACGCGGCGCTCGCCCAGGTGAAGGCGGAGCAGCAAAAAATAAAGAACGATCTCGCGTTGAAGATCCGGGACGACTCGTTCGCGCTCCAAAAGGCGCTGATCCAGATCGATTCCTCGACGGCGAAGGTGCGTTATCAGGAAAAACAAAACGCGGTGCTCGAATACCTGCTGAGCCTGCAGGAGACCTCGCCGTCCAATCTCCTCGAGGGCTACATCGATCTGGCGCAGAGCAAATTTTCTTTTATCCAGGCGGTGGTGGATTACAGACTGGCCGTGTCTTCGCTCGGCGTTTCGGCCGGAGATCCGGATACCTTCAAAACCCAGGCGGAAAAAAAACATGAACCGTAAACCCTTTGTCACGGCCGGGATCGTCGTCGCGGCTCTCTTTGTCGTCGCGTATCTTCTCAAGGAAAACATAAGCTGCGTCGGCGGATTCCCGGCGCTCAAGAAAACCGGGGAGACTCTTCAGAAGCCCGTCGAGGAGGCCCCCGCGCCGGTCAAGGTGTACAAGACGGCGCGCGTGAGCTTCCGGGACACCCTCCCGTCCCTGGGGACCATCAAGGGATTTCGGGAAGTGGAGCTTAAATTTCCGGTGGCGGGGGTGATCGAATACCTCAACTTTAAAGAGGGCGAGCGGGTCACGCAGGGGGATATCCTCGCCAGTCTCGACCAGAAAGAGGCCCTCCTCAAGCTCGAATACGCCAAGATCGAGGCGGACAAACAGGCCAAGCTCTTTGAGCTGGGCAACATCGTTGAAACCAAGCTCAAGCAATCCCAGCTCGAGTACCAGTCCGCGAAGGCGGAGCTTGAGAAAACGAACCTCGTGGCTTTAAGCGACGGGTATCTGGGCTCCATCGCGGTGGACCGCGGCTCCTACGTCACGCCCCAGGACAGAATCGGCACCTTTGTGGATTTGAAAGACGTCTACGTGGAGTTCGGCGTCATCGAAAAAGACGTCGCGAAGATCAGGGAGGGTCAGCACGTGGAGGTCACCGTCGAGACCTATCCCGATCAGGTGTTCAAGGGGCAGGTGGACTCGGTGGGGCCGCTCGTGGAGGGCAAATCGCGGACCTTAAAGGTCAGGTCCAAGCTTCCGAACGTGGACGAAAAGATCAAGCCCGGCATGTTCGGCCGCGTGAACGTGATCGTGTATGAGAAAGAGGACGCGCTCGTGATCCCGAGCTCCAGCTTCAAGAAAAAAGACGACCAGTATCTGGCGTATGTCGTCCATCCGGTCGTGCCTGACAACGGCGCCGCGCCCGAAGAGGGACAGAACGCCTTCGGCACGATTGAAGCCAGGACCATCGAGATCGCCTACGCGACTCCGGACGCGATCGAGATCAAAGAAGGCCTCGAGGAAGGGGACCTGGTGGTCGTCGACGTCGAACAGGATTTTCAGGAAAACGCCAGAGTCGAGATCACGGAAACTCAAGAGGGGATTTTTTGAGTTTACCCGAAGTTTCTATCCGCCGTCCGGTCACCACCCTGATGGTTTACCTCGGGGTGATTCTTTTTGGCGTGATCTCGCTTGAGCTTCTCTCGCGCGAGCTCTTCCCGCCGATCAACTATCCCCAGCTTTCCATCGTCACCCCCTACGAAAACGCCGCCCCGGAAGAAATCGAGACGCTGATCACCAAGCCCATCGAGGAAGCGGTCGGCGGGATCTCGGGGCTCCGCGAGGTCACGTCCACCTCGAAAGAAGGGCTTTCGGTCGTGGTCGCCGAATTCGCGTGGAACCAGAACATGGACTTCGCGTCGCTGGCGGTCCGCGAGAAGATAGACCTCATCAAAGAACGGCTCCCGCGCGACGCGGCCGAGCCGGTCGTCATCAAATTCAACCCGTTCGATCTGCCGGTGCTTTCGGTCAGCATTTCGAGCGCGGAGCGGACGCCGGTCCAGCTTCGCGAGATCGCCCGGCGCTGGTTCAAGGATGAAATCGAAAAAATTCAGGGCGTGGCCTCGGCGAGCCTCTCGGGCGGCGCCGAAGAGCAGATCCTCGTCGACGTCGACCAGGCGAAGCTTCGCGGGGCCGGCCTCTCGATCGTGGAGGTCTCGGAGGCCCTCGGCGCGGCCAACTTGAATTATCCGGGCGGGACGATCAAGGAGAGCTTTTATGAATACCTCGTCCGGACGCTCGGGGAATTCAAGCACATCCACGAAGTCGGCCAGATCCCCGTCAAGCGCGAGAGCCTGAGGGGGGAGAGCGAAGGCCTGGAGTCTCTCGCCGCGGAAAGGGAGCCGTCCAACCGGCTCGTGCTTCTCAAGGACATCGCAGACGTCCGCAGGGGCATGAAAGACCGCACGAGTTTTTCAAGGCACAACTTCACCGACAACGTGACGATCGCGATCCAGAAACAGGCGCAGGCGAGCACCGTGGCCGTCACCAAGGCCGTGAAAAGAAAGCTCAAGGAGCTCCGGGAGACGCTCCCCAAAGACATCCGCATCGACATCGTTTCCGACCAGTCCAAGGCGATCAACAACGCGCTTGACGGCGTGCGCGACGCGGCGCTTCAGGGAGGCGTCCTCGCCTATTTCGTGCTGGTCTTTTTTCTCATGGATTTCAAGAACTCGGCGCTCATCATCACGATCACGCCGGTCACGGTGCTGGCGACGTTCACGCTGATGTATTTCATGAAAATCTCGCTCAACGTGATCTCGCTCGGCGGCATCGCGCTCGGCGTGGGGATGCTCCTGGACAACGCCGTCGTCGTGATGGAGAACGTGTACAGGATACGGGGCCGGGATTCGGAGGGGGGGCTCGCCCGGGCGGCGGTCATCGGCGCCCAGGAGATGATGGCCCCGATGACCGCCTCGACGCTCGCGAACGTGTTCGTGTTTCTGCCGGTGGTGTTTGTCAGCGGCATCGCGGGCCAGCTTTTCAAAGAGCTGGCCTGGGTCATCGTCGTCACGCAGATCGTCTCGGCGGTCATCGCGTTCACGCTGCTTCCGATGCTGATCTCAAAAAGCGGGGAGAAAAACGCGTTCCGTCAGCGGGACATCTCGGCCATCGAAAACTTTTACCTGAAGGTGCTCGGCGCCTTCACGCGCCGGAAAGGACCGGGGTTTCTGGCGGTGTTTCTTTTGTTTCTGGCCGGCGTCTCCGTCATCCTTTCGATGGATCGGGTGCTGCTCCCGAAGGTGGAGCAGGGGGAGTTTACCGTGAAGGTCGACCTGCCGGTGGGCGCCCGCGTGGATTTTACGGACCAGATTTCCCGGAAGGTGGAAAAGTTCGTCTCCAACATCTCCTATGTGCAGACGGTCTCGTCGGTGGTCGGGTCGAGCAAGGGGGATTCCACCAAGGAGGTCGTCGAGCGTCTCGGCGCGCACGAGGCCCAGATCACCGTGACGATGAAGCCGGAGTACAAAAAGTACGCGCCCCAGGTGGTGCAGGCGCTCCGGCAGTTTTTTGAGCTGTCGAAGGGACGCCAGATCATCTACCCGGCGAGGCTCAGCTATATCCTGAACGAGAGCGCTTTCGGCGTCACGGCCGGGGGCGACGCGCCGATCGTCGTGGAGATCAAGGGAAAAAAACTCGAAGAACTGAAGGCGATCGCGCTCGAGGTCCAGAGACAAATCGCCAAGATAGACGGATTGTACGGGGTCTCCAACAGTATCGCCGACCCCTTCCCCGAGACCAAGGTGGTCGTGAACAAAGACCGCGCCGCCTACTACAAGCTCTCGGTCGTCAACATCGCGCAGGCCGCCAATATCGCGATGAAGGGGGTCACCGCCAGCAAGTTCAAAGAGGAGGGGCGCGAGATCGACATCCGCGTCCAACTTAAGAAAACCGACCGGGACGCGCTGAGGAAGATCTCGGGGCTTGTGATTCACTCGCCGCTCGACGTGGACGTCCCGCTGGGGGATTTCGTGCGCATCGTGCGGGGGAGGGGTCCCAGCGAGATCAAGCGCGTCGGGCAGGAGCGCACCGTCCAGGTCTTCGCGAAGGTTTACAAAAAGGAGCTTCGAACGGCGATTGAGGAGGCGCAGCAAAGGCTCGCCCTCGTGAAGATGCCGGCGGGGTATGACGCGAGGATCGCGGGAGAGAGCCGGGAGATCAAGGAGTCGTTCCGGAACCTCCTCTTTGCGCTGGGACTCTCGGTGATTTTGATTTACATGGTCATGGCCGCGCAGTTTGAGTCGCTCTGGCAGCCGCTGATCATTATGTTCTGCCTGCCGCTCTCGCTCATCGGGGTCTCGGTCTCGCTCTTTTTATTCCATACGCCGGTCAGCGTGGTCGTGATTCTCGGCATCATCCTTCTCGGGGGGATCGTCGTGAACAACGGGATCATCCTCATCGACACGATCAACCAGCTTCGCGGCCAGGGCGTGGGCCTCGAAGACGCCGTGATGCAGGCCGGCAAGAGCCGGCTGCGCCCGATTCTCATGACCGCGTTTTCGTCGGCGGCGGGGGCGGTGCCGCTCGCGTTCGCGACCGGCGAGGGGGCGATCCAGGCGCCGCTGGGCGTCACCGCGATCGGCGGGATTCTCGTCGCGACGTTTCTGACGCTTGTCGTGATTCCCGCCATTTATCTGGGGGTCGAAAAGCTAGCCACGTCATTGCGGGCGTAGCGCCTATCCGCCTTCTTTGTGGCGGGAAGCAATCTCTGCGTATTGTCATTGCGAGCGCAGCGAAGCAATCTTTGTGGAAACATAGATTGCTTCGGCCCTTCGGGCCTCGCAATGACACTGAACCCCGATCTTCGCTATGACAGAAAACAACGATGAACATCCCTGAGTTTTCGATCAAGAAACCGGTGACTGTCCTGATGGTCACGCTGACGGTGGTCCTTTTCGGGATCGTCTCGCTGACCAAGCTCCCGGTCGAGCTTCAACCCAACACCTCCTTCGGCGAGATCAGCATTATCATCCAGGTGCGCGGGGGCATTCCGCCCACCGAGGTCGAGACGCTGGTCACCAAGCCCATCGAAGAGGCCGTCGCGACGGTCTCAAACCTCAAACAGATTCTCTCCATTTCAAAAGAAGGGGAGTCGACGGTGGTCTTGAGCTTCATCCCGGGGACGGACATGGACTTTGCCGCGCTCGAGGTCCGGGAGAAGTTCGCGAGGGTCAAAAATAAGCTTCCCAGGGAGATCGAAAAGCCCGTCATCGCGCAGTTTCAGCAGGGGGACGTCCCCGTCTTCATCATCGCGGCGACCAGCGAGCGCCGCTCGACCGAGGAGATACGCAAGGTCGTCGACGTGACGATCAAGGAGAGCCTCAAGCGCATCTCGGGCGTCGCCAATGTCGAGATCGCCGGCGGCCGTGAGCGGAAGATCCTCGTCGAGGCCGACCAGGTGAAGCTCGCCTCGTACGGCATCGCCATCGACGAGGTGACGGGCGCGCTCGGGGGCAACAACCTCAATCTTCTCTCGGGAGAGGTGGAGAGGACCTCCGACCGGTTTCTGGTGCGCGTCCTCGGGGAATTCGAGTCCGTTGACCAGATCAAAAACCTGGGCATTAAAGTGACGCCGGAAGGCTCGGTGATCCGGGTCAAAGACGTCGCGTCGGTCAAAGACTCGTATCTGGAAGCCACCGAATACTCGCGGCTCAACGTCCGCCCGGTAGTCACGGTGTACGTCCAGAAGGAAAGCACCAAAAATACGATCGCGGTAGCCAAGGACATCTTGAGGGAGATCGAGATCCTCAAGAAAAAACTCCCGAAAGACATTCAGCTTGTCGTCACTTCCAACCAGGCCGAATCCATCCAGAAGAACATCAACAATCTGCAGGAGGCCTTGCTCAAAGGAGTGGTGCTCATCACCCTGGTCTTTTTTCTTTTCCTTTTCCCGCTGAACCGCTGGCGGCTGGGGATCATGGCGGCCCTGACCGCTCTCACGCTTTTCGTGAAGGGCTGGGCGCTCGTCGCGCTCTTCGGGACGATTCTTTGGCCCATCGCGGCGATCCGAAAATACCGGTCGATCCTCATGGTCACCGTCTCCATTCCGGTCTCGGTGGTCGGCACGTTCATCTTCATGCACTACAAGGGGCTGACGGTGAATGTCATCACGCTCTTCGGATTGGCGCTGGGGATCGTGATTCTCGTCGACAACTCCATCGTCGTTTTTGAAAACATCCTCAAAAAACGCGAGGCCGGAAGACCCCTTATCGAATCGGCGGCCGACGGGAGCTGCGAGATGCTTCTGTCGATCGTCGCGTCGACGCTGGCGAGCGTCATCGTTTTCATCCCGATGGTATTCATGAGCCCGGAGCTCAAGATCCTGTATTCCGGGATGGCGTGGACCATCGTCGTGTCGCTGGTCATCTCGCTGCTGGCCGCGATAAGCCTCGTGCCGATGATGGCCTCGCGGCCCGGTTTCGGTCTGGCGGGTCTGACCCAGGGGGCCGGCCGCGCGGTCCCGGCCTGGGTGAAGCGGTTCTCGTCGTCGGAGAGGAGCTTTCTATTTCGCTCGATCCGTTTCCGCGGGCGGATGTTTCTGGTCTGCGCCGGGATCTGCGCGCTGTCGCTTTTTTTTCTCTCGAGGCTGGGGCTCGAGTACCTCGGGAGCACCGAACAGAACAAGTTCACGATCTTCGTCGAGATGCCGACAGGCACGCGCCTGGACGTCTCGGACAAAGCGGTGAAAAAAGTCGAGGGCCTCGCGCGCACCATCCCGGAGGCGAAGAACGTCAGCTCGCGCATCGAGCCCTGGTCGTCGAAGGTCTACGTGGAGCTCGTCCCGGCGGTCGAGAGAAAACGATCGGCCAACGACGTGATCGAGTCCCTGCGCGAGCAGACCAACAAAATGCAGCCCGCGTTCATTTATTACCAGCAGGAAGAGCAGGTGGGGACCAAAGAAGTGATCCTTGAGATCTTCGGCTACGACTACGACAAGCTGAGGGAGCTGGCGATCGCGATCGCCAACGTCCTGCAAAGCGTGAAGGGGCTCACCGACACGAAGATCCGCATGCGCGAGGGACGCCCCGAGATGCAGGTGGTCGTGGACAAACCCCGCGCGGGGCTTGAGGGGCTGTCGGTGAGCGAGGCGGCCAACCAAATCCACGGGCAGATGCGGGGGTTCCGGGCCACCATTTTCCATACCGAAGGCAAGGAGGTGGAGACGATCTCAAGGCTCGACGAGAAATACCGCAAGACGTTCAAGGACCTGCACCACCTGATCCTGGCGACTCGCGACGGGGCCTTCGTCACCCTCAACCAGATCTCCGGTTTCAAATTCGGCCTCGGGCCCAGCGAGATTTGGCGCAAAGACAAAAACCGCATGATTCAGGTCAGCGCCAATATCGGGAAAATCCCCTTGAGCCGCGCCGCCGATACGATCAAGGCAAAGCTTCAGGGCATCCCGTTTCCCGAAAACTACCTCTACAAAATCGGCGGAGATTATCCCGCGCTCGTGAAATCAAGCCGGGAGATGAAGTGGATGATTCTTTTCGTGCTGGTCCTGGTGTATCTGGTGCTTGCCTCGCTTTTTGAGTCTTTCGGCCAGCCGGTGCTCATCATGGTCGCGGTGCCGCTGGCGCTGGGCGGGGCGCTTTTGGCGCTCTCCTGCGGGCTGCGCAATTTTCTGATTCTTATCTTCGCGTACGGGCTTCTGGTCTGGTATGCCCGGTCGTTTCTTTGGCCGTTCGTGCTCCTGGCCGCCGCGGTGCTCGCCGGGCCGGTCTTGAGCCGGTTTCCTTTCTCGGAAAGCTTCGGAAACTCGATCGGCAAAGCGGTGCTCGCCGGGCCGAAGACGATCAGCGTGGGCGCGCTTCTCGGCATGATCATGCTCGGAGGGATCGTCGTCAACCACTCCATCATGCTGATGGACCGGATCAACTATTACGTGAACGTCAAAAGACATTCCGCCGCGCGCGCCGCTGTGCTTGCCAACAAGCACCGTCTCCGGCCGATTCTCATGACGATGACGACGATGGTGTTGGGGCTTGTCCCGATGGCGATAGACCGGACGGAAGGGGCCAATCTCTGGGCGCCGCTGGCGCTCACCGTGATCGGCGGCGTCGTCAGCTCGACGATATTGACCCTGATGGTCACCCCCGCTTTTTACGTGATGTTTACGGATATTCAAGGTTTTTTCAAGAAAAAAACTCCTTCGCTGGTTTTCAGGGAAAACGGCGGCCCTCCGAGCGCTTGAGCTAAAAAGTCTCAAGTTATTTATTATCAAGTAGTTAAAAATTTATCGTTTTAGACCCTTTTTGGAGGGGTGTTAATAGAAAAAATTTTTAAATTCTTTGTTTGATATTCACTCTAGGCTATGCCATAATTTGTTTATTCCAGAGGGGTTGGGTTTATTTTGGGAGATGGTTGGCGTTCATAATTAATGTCTATGTAAAAGTATTTAATAATTAAATTCGCCGCCCTGTTTTTTAGCGGCACGCTGCCTATGGAAAATCAAAGTCAGCCGGAACGGTTTAAGAGCCGATGGCCCTTGAGGCTGAAGGTCATCGCTTCGGCCCTCGCTTTTTCTTTTCTTTGCGAACAGATCGGTTTTGCCTCGCCGGATCTTCCGTATTATTCCAAAGACAAACAAGCATCCAAAGACGGTTATTTCCTTCCCGAAAAAGTCCGCGACACCCATAAAAAAAGCAAAGAGCTGCAGGAGCTCCTGAATCTCCGCAAGGACCTGGCCGACTCCGCTCAGCCGGACGATTTTTTGCAGCGGGTGCGCGCGCCGAAGCCGTGGGATGTCCAGGAACGCCGGCTTGGCCCCGCGGGCGGCGGGGGTCTGCCCGTGCGCTTTATCTTGAGCGATCGGCTCGACGCGAACGGCAGACCGGCCGCGGTCAGCATTTATAGCTACGACGCGAACAATCAACTTCAGAAGATCAGCGAGTACAGCACCGAGGGGGTCGATATCTCCTCCATCGAATCGAAGGCCCGGGAGATCGAGGGCCGCAAGGGCCGGAAGTTCCGCGGCGGTTACGAGGAAATCAGCCCGTCGATTTTTGGAGAGAAGAACCTGCGGAGCCAGACATTTTTCTCCGGCGCCGGCGAGGACTCGCGCGCCACGCATTCGGTGAGCGATTTTGACGGCGGCAAACCCATGCGGGTGTCTTTCTACCGGTATTCGGGCGACGCGCTGGCCGAGATCGAGTCGTATGACCTGGAAAACGCCGGTTTGGATCTGGGCGACCCGGGGGCGTGGAAGGCGCTGACCAAAGACGCGGTGCTGGCCGACCCGGACGCGGCGCTGAAGACCCGGACGGTGTATACGGGCGGCAAGGACGAGGAAAAAATCGACCGCGTGTTTGAATACGACAGCGCCGGTAAAAATATCAAGGGCGTCACCGTTTACGAGTACGAGGGAGACGCGTTGCGGAAGACCACCGCCTATCGCGGCGCCGAGGAGGCGGCCTCCGCCATTCAGAATGTCACGATCTACGCCGGCGCGGCCGGAAAAGAAATCGCGGAGAGGACCTTTCACACCGTCGCCGGCGCCGTCCGGACGACCACGGTTTTTCACTACGGGACCTACAACATCCTGGACGAATCCGTCGAGTTCCGCGGCGAGGTGAAGTCCCAGGCGGAGGAGGCGGGCGCCTCGAAGAAGACCGTGACCAAATTCACCGGCGCCGCCGGGGAGGAGAGGCCCGGGAGGTCTTTTGATTACAACTCTTCGGGGAGCGTGATACGCCGGACGGTTTTCTTTGTTTACGATCCGCTCACCCGCCGGCTCAAGGGGTCGGGGTCTTTCCGCGGGGAAGTGAAGGACCGGCCGTCGGACGCGGTGATTCTCGAGACGCGCGCGCCCGGAACGGCGCCCGCCGGCGCGCCGGCGCTGGACCCGTCGCAGGCGGTCGCCCGAACCCTCTCCGCGGCGGGGCTTGATTCTCTCGTCCAAGGCATGGGGCTTGACTTGGACGAGCTGAACGACCGCGTGCAAAGCTTCGCGGTGCAGGAGGTGGACGCTACTTCGCCGGATACATTTTTAGATGCGACAATCATCCCCGGCGCGGCTTCGGTGCAATACTCGCATTACAATAAGAGCATCATCATCACTTATTCCAACGGTTTGGTCGTGGTTATCGCTCCGGGGACGGAAGGAAGAGAAAAGGACATTACGGTGACCACGGTCACAAGGGAGCCCGATCCGCCGACCGATGTCGTGGGTGAGCCCAACACCACGACCACGGTGAGCGAAATGCCCAACGGGACTCTTGTCACGACCACGGAAATCAGGACTAAGACTCGAGTGAACGACAAAGACGTGACGAAGGTGGAGACCACCACCGTCACCGACATTCCTCCGGGTGTGGAGCCCGTGATTCCCCAAGGCGCCACGCCGGTGGAGCCGAACGCTTCCGGCCAGACCCGGTTTTATCAGACGGCGGGAGGCGATGTGATCGCGGTCCATTTCCCGGGATCCAACGGCATTAAAATCACCGAGCATTACAACCTCACCGAAGGCGAAAATTACGACAGGACCGTGACAAAAAACGACTCGAATGATATTTCTCCGCCGGGTTACACGGCGCCTGCCGCCGCGGGGAGTAAAAAATATGAAGGAACTTCCGAACGATCCGATTACGAGAGCGTGACGGTGGACAAGGAGACAGGGGACAAGATTTATACCGCGAATAACCCCGCGGATTCTTTCACAAGGCTCGCGGATGGCAGCAAAGTGAAAAACACAACCGGCGGCACCATCACGACTCAACCCGACGAAACGATTATCACCAAGGACGCTCGCGGGAACATCACTAGCCTCGTCCAGCCTTTGCAGCTGCCATTTTTAATCACGCCTGCGACGCCTTTTCAGCAGTTTCTCCCATCACCCGTCGTGGGGAATTACGAGGATTGGAACGCGCATTATGAGCTTTCCGTAAGCGAAGGCATCCTGAGCTTTGTCGCCAAGCAGTGGCCCTGGGAGTCTATCGGCTACAACTTCGGCGGGGAGGGCGAGGACGCCGATTGGTGGGAAATCGACGCGCTGGAGCAGTACACCTACACATTAGACCTGGCGAAGGGCGCGCTCACGGTGAAGTATGAAGTGATCACTCTGGAAGACCTCGAAAATGCCGCCGGCGAAAAAACTCTGAAGAATCAGGCCATTGAAAAATACGGCTCGGAGTCCGTGATCAGTCTGCGGTCCCCGGAGGCGATGTGGATGCTCGACGTGATGAGCGAACAACTTCAGGAGTGGAAAGGGTTGGCGGAGGGCCGGGGGGAAAATCAAGAGGAGAAGAAGGCGGTTGTCGCGGTTTTGGGCAATATCGGGACCGGGACTTATGACAAGGTTTCCAAAAAAACAAGTTATACGGCCGGCAGTATCCTTGATCAAATCCAGCGGTACACGCAAAACCCTCCGGAGTCTCCGTCCCCGGGAATTATTTCCTCAACGAAAGACACGCGATCTCCGTCCCCGAGAAGTATTTCCGAAACGAAAGTCACGGACTTTTCGGAAAGATCGCCGGCTACCGCGCAGGCGTTGGCGGTCTCCCCGACGATCCCGCGGGGCGTTTATTCCGACGTTTCTTCCCTGACGATGGGCGCGGCGGATTTGTGGAATTATTCCACCGGTTTGGGCGTCACGGTGGCGGTGATCGACTCGGGAATCGATTTTGGCCTGCCTTCGCTTCAGAGCAATCGTTGGACGAATGAGGCCGAGCTGAACGGGAAGGCCGGCGTGGACGATGACGGAAACGGATACGTCGACGACGTGAACGGATGGAATTTTATCGGCGGAAGCGGCGATATCGCGGACGACTACGGGCACGGCACGGCGCTGGCCGGTCTCATCGGCGGGGCGGATGGAGTCGGATTCGCTCCGGACAGCCGGATCATGCCGCTTAAAGTGCTGGGCGCTTCCGGCGCGGGGACCGTGGCGGGGGTGGTTGAGGCGATTTATTATGCCGCGAATAACGGCGCCAAGCTCATCAACCTTTCGCTCGGCGCGAACCTGGCGAATCTTTCCGCGGAATCCATCGAGGCGTTGCATGAAGCGGTCAGATACGCGCAGGGCCGGGGCGCCGTTCTTGTGGTCGCGGCGGGCAATGCGGGGGAGGACATCGGAAAATACTATCCGGCTTCGTTCGACGAAGTGATCGCGGTCGGGTCGACCGGGGCGGACAACCAAAGGGCCTTTTTTTCCAATTATGGGGACGCGCTGGATTTTGTCGCCCCGGGGATCGATATCCTGACTCTGAGGGCCGCAGGCGCTTCTTTCGGCGCGCCGGTGTCGGACCGGCTGACGCGCGCCTCGGGGACGTCCCTTTCCGCCGCGATGGTGTCGGGGACGATCGCGCTCATGCTTTCCAAAGAACCCGGCCTGACGTTGGAAGACATCAAACAGAGGCTCAGCCAAACGGCCGGCGGCGGGGTCCAGGGCTTTAATCCGTATTTCGGTTTGGGACAGATCACTTCCTTGAAAGCGCTGTCCGCGTATTATTCGGATAAGCCTGCGACGGCGACCGCGGCAGCCCCCGCTCCCGCGCAGATCGCTCCGGTTGAACCTGAACCGCCCAAAAAAGTTTATACGCCGACGCCGAAGCAAGCTCCGCTAAAAATCGCCACGCCGACGCCCAAGATTTTACCGGCTGTCCCGACGGCCAGGATCGAGCGGGTGTTTGGAGTGGACGAAAACGGCAGGCCCGCCGGAAACGTGACGCTCGTGAAACGTTTTGAAGGAGACCGCCTGGTCGGGTCCACGCTCTTCAAGGACATCGTCAAGAACGCCGCGGCCCAGATCAACGCGATCAAGATTTCGGTCGCCAGTTATATAGGGAAGGTGGGAAGAGAAAAGGTCGAGCGGGTCTTTAATTTTAATTCCAATGGATCAAAAATCCGGACGACAACGGTCTTTCAATACGAAAAACCGAACGGGCAGGGGAGGCTTTTAAGCTCCATTACTTTTAAAGGCGAGATCTTGAAAGGAAACGAACCCGCCGCCATCAAACGCTCGGAAACCATCTACGAAGGAGAGGAGGGCCAGGAGAAGGCCCAGCGCACCCTGACCTATAGCACGAGCACGCAAGAGGTGAGGACTTACACCGAATTAAATTACGATCCTGTCGACGGCCGTCTTCTGGACAGCACCTCCTATCGCGTCTTGGCCGGCGCCGAAATCGCCAAGCTTCGCGACGGCTCCATTGATCGCGCCAAAATCAGCCGGCGGTCTGAGAGTTTCTACTCCGGAATCAAAGACGAGGAAAAGCAAGAGCGCTCGATTAGCTTCAGCACCGGCCAAGAAGTCAAAACCTACACCCAATTCATCTACGACACCGATCCCCAGTCCGACGGCCGTCTTCTACAGTCCGTAACCTCGCGTGTAACGATCACAGTAACCAGCGTGGTACTTGCGGCCTTGCGTGATGGTTCTATCGTCCCGAGCAGTTTAAACAAGCGCGCCGAGACCGACTACACCGGCCCCGAGGGTGAGGAGAAGGCCCTGGTG
This sequence comes from Candidatus Omnitrophota bacterium, assembly GCA_016180585.1. Classification (GTDB taxonomy): domain Bacteria; phylum Omnitrophota; class Gorgyraeia; order 2-02-FULL-51-18; family 2-02-FULL-51-18; genus JACPAX01. Next base: position 16,898 of record JACPAX010000061.1, read on the forward strand.
ACGCGCAACTTCAACTTCAAGGGCGACCTCGTGAAAAGCTCCACGGTGTTCGACTACGTGAAGGACACGCTCACGCACTCGACGACCTTCCGCGACGAGGTGCTCTCGGAGCTCGGACTCATTAAAAGTGACATGGAGGAAGTGAAGGCGATTGAAGTCGGCAATATTTTCAAGCAAGGGACTAAATTCACCGATCCTTTCGGAATGAGCTACAAGGATGAAAATGGAGAGATAAATAGCTTCCAGCGACACCACGGTGGTGAGGATTAAGAGCACATCCTCGGAAGAAACACCGAAAAATCGCAGGCCCAGCATGATTAAAAAGAAAATCGTATGCGCGATTATGGACGAGGGCGAACCAATCCAGCGAGTCAATTTTCTTGAAAAATTTTCAAACTTCTTCCGCATGAAAATATGCCGTTGTCTTGTCTAATGCCTCTATGATACAATATAGGTTATGGAAACACAAGCAAATATTTCAAAAGGTGCTATTAACCCCGGCCTAATTTCTACCGGAGTGTCGGTACTAATCACACTAATAGCTTCAGTGGTGTCTTTTCTCAATCTTGTTTTTGAAACGTTGAACAAACGTTTTCCGGATGTTTTAAACGCTACCTATCAATATGGTTACTCAACTTACGAATACGAAGGTATGCGCATGGCACTCGCCACACTCATAATAGTTTTTCCGATTTTCTTAGCCTTGTCATATTTTTGGAACAAATTTTCTAAAATAGAAGGAGGACGTATCGAACGAGGGTTTAGAAAATGGATAATTTACATCATTTTGCTTCTTTCTTCGGTAGTAGTGGCTGCGGATCTTATCACTCTAGTGCGTTATTTTATCTCTGGAGAAATTACTACAAGGTTTATATATAAGATCATAACAGTATTGATAGTGGCAGGATTAGTAGGCTTTTACTACATGTCTCT
>JACPAX010000062.1 GCA_016180585.1 Candidatus Omnitrophota bacterium
AACCTTCACAAAACGCACGGCAAGGCTTACGTCGTCACGGCCGACGCCTCCCAGGTCAAGAATCTTCGCTACCTTGACAAAATAGGCGAATTCACCGAGATCAACAAAAGCCTCTTTACGAATTCAGTCTTAAAGTTTAAAAGGAAAAAAGGCCGTCTTTTTGGAGTCTACCGCTTTAATCCCGCGGCTCGGTGACATTGGGCTTTTCAGCGATCACGATCAACGAAGAACCGATCGGCAGATTGGTGATTCCGAGCAGTATTTTCTCAAAACGAAAGAGAAAAAGAAGAATTTCGTTCACGACGGGGATCACTCGGACTTCTTTCACGTGCTCAAGCTTCGTGTCTTTCGGATAGCGCTGGATCTTCCGGATCAGGTAGACCACCGGGAAAAGCAGAAACATAAAAAACGAGACCCGCCGGATTTTAAACCCGACCTCCTTGAGCTTGGAAACAAGCTCCCGCTTCGAATAACGCCTCTTGTGATCGAGCTCGTCAAACTGACTCCATAAAAATTTGCAGGCGGGAACTGTCACGTTCAGGACCCCGCCGGGCTTCAGCGCCCGGTAAAGATTAGCTATCGCAAGCCCGTCGTCTTCAATGTGCTCCAAAATGTCGTATATCCCGACAAAATCATACCGATCCTTGAACGGGAGTTTTAAAAGATCCGCCTGATAAAGCGGGACATCGAGTCTCTTTCGGCAGAATTGAAGCGAACTGAGAAACAAGTCCGCCCCCTCCATCGGAATGTCGTGTCTCACAAATTGCTGAGCGACATTCCCGTTGCCGACACCGATCTCAATACCCAGGAAATCCCTGAAAGGAGAAAAATGGCGCAGAAAAGGTTCCGCGAATTGATAAATGATTTCCTTGCGGGCAATATGCCAGAAATGCGAATTTTCCCGCTTAAACCAGAATTCAAAATACTCTTCTTTGAACGGCAACGCGCCTACGTCCAACTTCACGAAACAGGGAATACCATCAGTTATGGGGTAAGACCGGATGCAAGAAGAGCAGAGCAGACTGTCACGATCCGTGCGAAGCTCGGTCTCGCACGAAGGACAAATGAGTCCGGCCAGTTGCTTGGGTCCGGCCGCTCGATTTTTAGTCGATTCGATCAACACCTGTCCTCCTCTTCTTAAATCTCTCGCCGCAGCGGCATTTGGCGGTGTTGTTTTTCAAAAACCCGAGACGCTGGCCGCAGACGCAGACCCAGCCGATCTGTCGCAGCGGATTGCCCACCACCAGCGCATGGTCGGGCACCGAACGCGTGACGACACTTCCCGCGCCCACCAGCGCAAACTTCCCCACCTCAAGTCCCCCCAGTATTGTCACGGCGGCGCCGATCGTCGCCCCCTCTCTCACCACGGTCTCGAGCGTATCTTCATTGGGATCGGAGCTCAGCGGTTCATTCTTCACGTAGTCGAACGCGCGCGGGTACTTATCATTCACAAAAACGCAGCCGGCCGCGAGCATGACCTTGTCCTCAATCGTCACGCCGGTGGGAATGTACACAAACGCGTTGATTTTGACGAAATTCCCGATGCGCACATCGTAAGCGATGTAGCTTTTTTCGCCGACAATACAGTGATGGCCGATCACCGCGTTCCGGCGGATATGGACATTGTCCCAGACGGACGAGTGAGGACCGATTTTCACCCCCTCCTCGATGGAAGCTGTCGGATGAATCCGGACCCCGGGAAAACGCTTCAGGGATGGACTTTCAGCCATTTTTTTTCGCGGATAGACGTGTAGGCGGCCTCGATCACGCGCACCGACTCCAACGCGTCGTCAATGCCGAGAATGGGAGCGGTCTTGCCCTGAATGCAGTCGGCGAAGTGTTCCATCTGACGGACAAACGCGTCGAGCTTTTTATAGCCGTTTCCGAAGACCCTTGAGCTTTTTTCCCCGGCGTCCCAAATCGAGGACTGCGACCACCCCACCTCGGCGGTGCCGCGCGTTCCGAAAAGATTCACGTAGTTGGCCGTGTGCTTGTACAGGCTCCAGCTCAAGTCCACCATTCCGATGATGTTCGTTTCCGTTTCAAAGTGCAGGCGCGCGGTGTCCTCGACCGCGATGTTCTGGGTCCGTTTGCCGGCCTGCGCGTAAACACTCTTGATGGGACCCACCAGATACCGGATCACGTCGACAGCATGGCTTCCGTTGTCAATCAGAACACCCCCGCCGGAAATGCCCGGGTCGGCGTTCCACCGCCGTTCCATATTCACGACACTGCAGAAAATCACCTCGGAAAGCACGATGTCCCCGAGAACCCCGGACTCCACGAATTTTTTGGCCTCAATCACATCCGACACGAAGCGGAACTTGGAAGCCATCATCACGAGCTTTCCCGACTTGGCGGAAAGTTTTTTGATTGCCTCGGCGTCTTTCAGGGAAGTCGTGAAGGGTTTCTCGCAGAGAACGTGCTTGCCGGCTTCGACAATCTTTTTTACGAATTCAAAATGCGTCGCGGGCGGCGTGCAAACAAGCACCGCGTCAAGATTCCGGTCTTTGAAAAGCTCGTCGGGGTTTTTCGTAAAACGGCAGGCGTATTTCGCGGCGGCTTGTTCGCCAGCCGTGGGATTGATGTCCTGAATAACCTCGAGTTTGACGCGTCCGACACGGGCAATCGCCTCAAGATGCGTCTGGGCGATACCGCCGCAGCCCGCGAGGGCCAGACGGATCGGCCGGGAGGAATCCGTCATTTGGCTTTGACCAAAGACAGATCGGCGATGCACTGCTTGATTTTTGCGGCGATAAAATCAACGTGTTCGGCGGTATAAAATTCATTCCACGGGAGAACCAGCACGCGCGAAAGCGCCTGATACGACCCGGGATACTCGCGCCTCCACCAGTCTTCGTCCCGGCCCAGCGCGAGGTGTTTTTCATTGAAAGGATAATGACTCTTGCCGAACGTCACGGCGTCCTTGAGGACCTGACAGCGGAACGCGGGTTTTTGGATATAGCGCGGCGCCGAGGCGATCCCGAAATTTTTCAACGCGCCGGCCAACTCCGCCACGTCGAACCCAAGCGTCTCTTTGTCCACGTCCACGCAATACTTCCAATACACATGGGTCGAGTTTTTTGGGGGTTGCGGGACGCGGATGCCGCGGACACCGCTCAGGTGGCCGTCCATGCGCTTGGCCGCGGCTTGACGCTGACGGACCACCCAACCCAGCTTGGACAGCTGGGCCAGCGCAACGGCCCCCTGCAATTCGGTGAGACGGTAGTTCAGCGCCAGAAAATAATGGTCGGGCTGCGGATCGCCGTACCCCCAGGCCTTGTTGACGAAGAGCCGCATCCGTCGGGCATACCCGTCGTTTTCCGTGATGACGATCCCCCCCTCGCCGGTCGTGATGTGCTTGCCCTGCTGCATGCTGAACGCGCCGATGTCTCCGATCGTGCCGACCTTTTGGCCCTGGACCTCGGCCAAAAAAGCCTGGGCGCAGTCCTCGATGACGGGAATCCCCTTATCTTTGGCCAGCTTCATGATCGGCCCCATCTCGCAGGGGTTTCCAAAAAGATGCGTCACGAGGATCGCGCGGGTTTTGGACGTGATCCTCTTTTCGATCGTGGCCGCCGTAACATTGTAGGAAAAGGGGTCTACGTCGGCGAAGACAGGGACGCAACCCTGGTAGATAATCGGCGTGATGGCGCCCATGTCGGTGATGGGCGTCGTGATGATTTCGCTTAAAGGCTCGGGGTCCAGGGCCACGAGGGCCGCATGGACCGCCGCGCTCCCCGAAGAAAGTGCGGTGCAGTGTTTAATGCCGTGAAGGCCGGCGAAGGCTTTCTCAAACGCGCTCACTTTAGTGCCCTTGGTGCTGTTAAGGACCCCGGATTGGATCACCTCGCGAAGCTGGGAAAGCTCCTCGTCCCCGAGATTTCTGCCGGAGATGTCCTGGTCGGATGGAAGTTTTAAAGTCTCTTTACTCATGAACTAACTTTTCTAACACAATCCCGGGCTTTTATCAAGCTTTGCGTCCCCAATAATTCCACAGAAGCGCGAAATAGCCATGGATCGTCTTAAGAGATTTGTTGGTGCTCCGGGTCGGTTTCTGGTCGTAGCGCAGTACGAACGGCGATTCGGCGATCCTTGCCCCGAGCATGCGCATCTTGATCAAAATCTCCGGGGTCACTACAAAGCCCAAATGCGGCAAACGGACCAAATCAGGGCCAAAAACACGGACCGCTTTTTTCAAAATGGAGGCGCGGTAGACGCGATACCCACAGCTGAATTCCTTCACGCCGCGTATCGGAAAAAAGACCCCCAGGAAAAACCCGGCGCCGCGGCTCAAGAAGGTCTTGAGTGGCGACAGCCCCATCTCGCCTCCCCCGGGGCAATAGCGCGAGAGGATCACGACCTCATAACCTTCTCTGATCTTCTTCAGGGCCGCCGGCAAATACTTCGGCTCATGCGTGTCGTCGCAGTCAAGGGTCACGACCAAATCCTCGTCCCCGCTGGTTTTGACCAGGTGCTCAATGCCGTCACGCATCGTGATGCCGAGTCCTTTGTTTTGAGGGTGCCGAAGAAGCTCGAGCGGGTATTCCTTGGAGAGTCCGGAGGCCACGCGGGCCGTCTGGTCCGAGCTCCCGTCATCCAGCACGACAATTCGGTAGTCCTCCCCCTCGGCCTTCATCTGCTCCGCGAATTTTTTGACCAAGCGCGGGAGCGCGATCTCCTCGTTGTACGCGGGTAAGAAAATAAAAATCATGAGGCCGCCGCCCGCCGGGACCGGGGAAAAATTCCCGACCGATGCGCCCAAAGCGCGGTCAAATAAACCGCCGCGGCAATGAGGAGAAGATAATTCATCCGTTTAAAATAAGAAAAGAGCCCCGTGAACGCGTAGAGGGTAATGAGAAAACGCTCAAGCGGCCAGCGCGAGAGCACAAGCCATGGAAGTGCCCACAAAAGATAGTGAAATCCAAAAGGAATCGTGATTGTCAGGTAAAAACCAAGATACACGAGTCCTAAACGCCTGAAAAAACCGACAGCGCTCTGTTCTTTCTCCAAAGCGTGCCGCCAAAGCCAATAAGCGTAAAGAACGAAAAATCCGACGAGAAACCCGTACTTCAGCCAGGCCGGATCCGGCGAGAAGCCCGCCAAAGATAGTCCTTGCCGCACCGCGTAAGGAATGGTGTTAGTATAAAACCAGCCGCTCGCTTGCGTCAGCGCCGAAAATGTTTTTGTCCCTCCCCACAGCGGCCAAAAAGCAACGAAGATGAGCGCCGCGTTGACAAGGACTTCCTCGGCGGCAAACTTCCACGGAAAACTCCCGATCCGCTTTTTCACGGAGCGTAGCGCGGTAACCAGCATAAACGGCAACACAAGAACCACGGTGTATTTGACAAGAAACGCGGCCGTCCACAGAAGAAAAGCCGTTGAAAATTTTTCCTTCAATAAAAAATAAACGGCCGCAATCGTGAGCGAAAGCATCACCGCGTCGTTATGTCCGTCGATCACGGTGCTCACCCACAGGAGCGGGTTCAGCGCAAAAAGGACCAGCGTGCCGCCATCGGTCCCGGGACTGCCGAATTCCCGGACCATGCGCGCAAAAAAGTAAATCCCCCCGGCCATGCTGCCCGCAAAGAGCAGCTTCTCGAGCCAGACCATCCCCTTCAGGGAATTTCCCCAAAGCACCGCCGGAACCGTCTGCAATAGCACGGAAAGCGGTCCGTAAGAATCGGGGTTGTTTTTCCACGTGGAATGCGCGTAAAGAATGTCATTCGGAAACTCGGCAGGCACATGCTGGTAGGGACTTTGATGATACACCCCTAAAATCCGCCCGCGAATCAGGTACTCCATGAGGTCTCCCGAAAAAACCGGATGGATTACGCAAAGCACCGCGGCGATGCCTGCGAACATCACCCACCATGGGGCCCGAAGCGACGGTCGCCCCGCGTGACTGCGCACGAGAATAAAAAAAGCGGCCGCAAGATTCAAATAGAGAAGATTAATCACCGTCCGCACCTCGGGAAGGAGGGGCGGGAGATTGGTCTCGTGCCAGTGTTCTTTGGCCCAGGGAATCAGAAAAAGAAGGAGAAGGCTCGCAGCGTAATAAAAAATCGCCGCTCTTTGGTTTCCCCAAGCGTCTTGGGAGCTCATTTTTTAAAAAACGCCCGCAAGGCCGTGATCACTCGGTTCCGTCCGGCCTTCGAGAGCTCCGGAAACAACGGCAGCGCCAGAATTTTTTTGGAGGTCTTCTCGCTCACCGGAAGATCCCCGGCGCGGTAACCCAGCTTGCGGTAACAGGGTTGGAGATGGAGCGGCAGCGGATAATAGACCGCCGAGCCGATTCCCTCCTTCGCCAGAAAACGCGACAGTGCCTCCCTTTTTTCGGTCAGCACCGAGTACAAATGAAACACGTGCCCGTAGCCCTCCGGCACATACGGCGTCTCGAGCGGCAATCCCTTAAGCGCCCGACTGTAACGGGCGGCTATTTTTTTTCTTTTGGCGTTCCACTGCCCGATGTATTTTAATTTTACGAGAAGAATCGCCGCCTGCAGCTCGTCAAGTCGGCTGTTGATCCCGACAAACTCGTGACGGTATTTCACCCGGGAGCCGTGGTCGCGCATGAGTCTGACTTTCTCGGCCCACGCCGCGGAGGAGGTGACCAGCATCCCTCCGTCGCCGCCTCCGCCCAGATTTTTCGTGGGATAAAAAGAAAAACAGCCCATCTTTCCCAGAGACCCGGCGCTATGCCCGTCAATGGTCGCGCCAAAAGCCTGCGCGGCGTCCTCAATGACGACAAGCCCGTGCTTTTTCGCGAGACCTCGAATCGCGTCCATGTCGGCGCACAAACCAAAAAGGTGCACGGGGACTATCGCCTTGGTCCGTGAAGTAATCCTGGAAGAGATCCTTGAGGGATCGAGATTGAAAGTCCGGGGGTCAATGTCCGCAAAAACGGGCCTGGCGCCAAGCCGCGAAATCGCGCCGGCTGTCGCGAAAAAAGTAAACGGCGTCGTGATCACCTCATCTCCGGGGCCCACGCCCGCCGCCCACAGCGCCAAATACAACGCGTCGGACCCCGAGGCGAGCCCTACGGCAAATTTTGTCCCCGTCTCGGTCGCGATCGCTTTTTCCAAAGCGTCGACATTTTTTCCGAGGACAAAATACTGGGAATCCAGCACGCGGCCGACGGCCGTTTTAATTTCCCCCCGGAGACTTTGGTGCTGCTCGACGAGATCAAAAAACGGCACCTTCATGCGTTAAGCCAAGACCTGTTCGGCCTGCGGAGAAAAAACTCGGACAATCTCATAGTTGGTGTTTCTTTGGGTGGGGGTTTTTCCGGTCTCCGCGATGAGGCGTATCGCCTCCTCCTTGGTGACCCCGGAATAAAGCCGGTCGCTGCCGGTGGCGCTCACGACGTTTTCCTCCATCAGGATTCCGCCGAAATCGTCCGCGCCGTAGAGAAGCGCCAGCTGCGAGAGCTTGGGACCTTCGGTCACCCAGCCGGCCTGCACATGCGGGATATTGTCGAGCATGAGCCGCGAGAGCGCCACCATCCGCAAATACTCGCTGCCGGTTCGCCTGGGCAGGGGCATCTCGGTGGATTCGGACTCAAAACTCCAGGGGATAAACGCCCGGAAGCCTCCGGTCTCGTCCTGTAGTTTGCGGTACAAATCCAGATGGACCATCCGCTCCTCGATCGTCTCTCCGAGTCCATAGACCATGGTCGAAGTGCTTTTGAGGCCGGCTTCATGGGCGGCGCGGTGCACCGCAAAATATTCGGCCGCGGTGGTTTTGAGCGGGCTGACGAGCTTTCGCACGCGGTCCACGAGAATTTCGGCCCCGCCGCCGGGGAGGCTGTTGAGCCCCGCCGCCTTGAGCCGCAGAAGAACTTCTTGGACGGAAAGTTTCGAGGTCTTGGCGATATGCCAGACCTCGGAAGCTGAAAAAGAATGGATGTGGACCTGGGGAAACCGGGAATGCACGGCCCGGACGAGCTTTTCGTAGTAATCGATGCCCAGTTCCGGATTGTGGCCGCCCTGCATCAGGACCTGTGTGCCGCCAATCGCGATGAGCTCCTCGATTTTTTGAAAAATTTCCTCATGGGTCCTGAGATACCCCTCGCTCTTGTCTCCGGGAAGTCGGTAAAACGCGCAGAACTTGCAAAGCGTAATGCAGGTGTTGGTGTAGTTGATGTTGCGGTCGACGACAAAGGTCGCGCGTCGGGCGGACTCGGGGTTGTACCGAAGGTTGAGCGCGTTGGCTGCCGCGCCCAAATCGTGGAGATCCGCCTCATGGTAGAGCCTGGTTCCTTCCTCGAGGCTCAAGCGGCCGCCATCCAGCGCTTTTTTTAAAATAGAAGCGACCCCGCCCTCGATGACACGTTCGGGCTCGCCCGTCACCGCCGCAAATTCCGGCAAAGGAAGCGCGGCCAGCCTTCCCATGGCAACCGCATATTTCCAAAAAAGCTTCAGCCCCTCCAAAAGCTCATCGTCCAAACCGTAGTCCAGCGTTTCAAAGTAATGCCTCAAAACAGCGGCGGGGAGCTCTGTCTTCTCCTCGGCCAAACGCAACACCTCGGGAAGATGGGCTTCGCCCCACTCTTTGGACTGCGCGATGACCTCGTAAACCTCGCAAACATCCTCCGGACGCTCCTCATAAAAGGAGCGCCTCACCACCCAGACCGCAAAAACAAAGGGTTTCCCGGTCCAACCCCTCCACTCTTCCGCCAAATCGAACCGATACGAAGGACTTGGGACCAAACCGTTCCGGATGCGGTGGTCCCATTCCAGCGCTTCGTCGCCGATCACAAGCGCCGCGTCAAAATCAGGGGGGATTTGTCCCACGCGGATCGAAGCGACGCTGATTCGAGGAAGAAAACCGTGCCGCTCATGGGATAAAATTTCAAGCAGCGCCGGCGTGGTCCAGCCTTTGCCGGCAAATGCGATGGACTTCCCCTTGAGCTGGCGAAACGGCACGCGGCTGAAAAGAAGCACGCTCTGCACGGGACTGCGAGAGCTGACCGAGAGGTCCGGCAAAAGCAAAAGGTCGGAATGGTGCTGGGCATACCACAGCGCGGAAACGGGACCGAGGTCCAGACGGCCGGCGGCGATTTTTTCATTGAGCTCAACCGGCGTTCCCTGCACCAATTCCACGGCGCTTGGGACCGCACCCGTCAGGATTCCGGCGTCCACCGGAAGCGAATTAACAAAACGAATGCCGCCCAAACGCGGGCGGGAGAAAGAACCGGGTCTCATACGGGCTCTCCGACGGCAAGCAGGCGGTCTTTTTGAATCGGGGTATAAGTGCTGTTGACTTCCTGCGGCAGGCCTCCGCAGGAGCGGACCAAGCGGACCAGCTCCTCCCGTGTAAAACCTTTGGACGCCGATCCGGCCGCCTTGGCGATCGTTTCGTCGAAGTTCGTCCCGCCCAGATCATCCACGCCGTATTTAAGCGCGACATGGATCAGCTTTTCATCCACATAGTTCCATAACTGGCGGATATGCGGAAAATTATCGAGCACGAGGCGCGCGGTCGCAAGGACCTGAAGGTCCGTGACACCGCTTGTGCGCGGCAAATGCGAAAGCCCGGTATGGTCCGGTTGAAACGCCAGCGGCACAAACGCCAAAAACCCCCCGCTCTCGTCCTGCGCCCGGCGGAGACGGAGCATGTGGTCGACACGTTCTTCCGGCGTCTCGACGTGTCCGTAGAGCATCGTCGCGTTGGAGCGCAACCCCATGCGATGGACGATCTGGTGAATCTGTATCCATCTCCCCGCGCTGATCTTCGGCGCGCAAATCAGCGCGCGCGCCCTTTCGCTGAAGATCTCGGCCCCGCCGCCGGGAACGCCCCCCAACCCCGCCCGGACGAGCCGCCCGATCACCTCCTCGACCGAAATCTTTTCAAGCCTCGCGTAGAAATCAAGCTCCACCGCCGTAAACGCCTGGATCAGGACGCCGGGACAGCTTCTCTTGATCCGCCCAAGCATCTCCTCGTAATAGGACAGTTTGAGGTCCGGGTTGAGCCCTCCGACGATGTGCACCTCCCAGACCCCGTGGCTTGCCGCCACGCGGACGCGCCGCTCGATTTCATCCGTGGCAAGCGCGTAGGCCTCTTTATCCTTTTTGGTCTTCGCAAACGCGCAAAACTTGCAGCTCAACACGCAGATATTGGAATGGTTCACGTTGATGCTGTGCGTGAAGTAGACCCTGTCGCCGTGCTTTTTTTGCTTCACGGCGTCCGCCATCGCGCCAAGCTCGACAAGATTCTTGCTTTTGATCAGCCGAATTCCGTCTTCTCCGGACAGACGGACATTGTCCCTGATTTTGGCGAAAATATCCGCGAATTCCCTGATCATTTTCCTACTCCGCCTCCGAATTTTCTCTCCACCGCTTGAAGAGCCGGTGTTCGATTTTCAAAAGGTCCAGGACCCGCCCGACGGTAAAGTCGACCATCTCCTCGACGGTCTTCGGGCGATGGTAAAAAGCCGTCGTGGCCGGCACGATGTGCACGCCGATCTCCGAAAGATAAAGCAGGTTTTTCAGGTGAACGGGGCTCAAGGGACTCTCGCGCGGCACGAGCACGAGCGTCCTTTTTTCCTTGATGGAGACGCCGGCCGCGCGGTGAATGAGATTCATCGTGACCCCGTGCGCGATCGATCCGACCGTCGACATGCTGCAGGGGGCGATCACCATCGCCTCCGCTTTCGAGGACCCGCTGGAGATTCTCGCCGCGAAGTCATCGGCCGCGGCCGCAAAAAAAAGATCCCCCGCGCCTTTGACCGCGCGGTAATGCTTTAAAAGATTCTTTTGGACCTCGCCCGGCGTCGTCCCGAGAAAAATTCCCAGCTCTTCTTCAAAAACCCTGGCGCCGCTCGAGCTCATCACCGCGTGCACCTCGTGCCCGCCCTCAAGCAGAAACCGGATGAGCCGTTCGCCGATCAGAGCGCCGCTTGCCCCCGTGACGCCCACGATAATTTTTTTCATTTGCCCGCCGCTTACCTAATATATCTCCAAAAAAGTGAAAATTAGCAAGAGAATTCCTATCCAGCCGTTGATCGTAAAAAACGCCGTATGAATTCTCGAAAAGTTGTCCTCCGGCACCAGGAGATGCTCCGCCTTGAGAAGGATCGCCACCGCCAGAACCCCGGCCCAGTAGAGGACCCCCAGCCCCGCCACGCACCCGAAGAGCGCCAGGAAAAACACCGTCGCCAGGTGCGAATACTCCGAGACCCGTAGAGCCGCTTTCTCTCCAAACCGGGCCGGGATGGAATGCAGCCCGTGCATCCGGTCGAAATCCACGTCTTGCAGGCTGTAAATCACGTCAAACCCCGCGACCCAGAAGAGGACCGCCAGGGATAAAATCACCGGCGTCCACGCAAAATGTCCGGTGACCGCGATCCAGCCGCCGAGCGGGGCCGCCGCGAGCACGAGCCCCAACGCGAAGTGGCAGAGGAAACTGAAGCGTTTCACGGTGTGGTAGGTCGTGAGCAAAAAAAGCGCGACGAACGACAGCTTGAAACAAAGGTCGTTGAGCATTTTTACCGAGATAAAAAAGACGAGAAGCGCCGCCCCCGTCGCAAGCCATGCGTTCCGCAATGAAAATTCGCCGGTCACCGTCGGCCGGTCCTGCGTCCTCGGGTTTTTCGCGTCGATCGGGCGGTCGATGATCCGGTTGAGAAGCATCCCCGCCGTGCGCGCGCCGCCCATCGCCGCCGTCACCCAGAAAAAGACGCCCGGAGACGGCAGGCTCTTCCGGGCCAAAATCATCCCCAGATACGCGAACGGCAGCGCAAACACCGTGTGCTCGAACTTGATGAGCCGAAGAAAAATTTTCACTCTAGTCCACATCAAATATAAGCCCTCGCCGCGGGCGAAATGGGGCGCCCCACCGCCGTCATCCGTCGCTAGGTTACGCTCTTAGGCCTAACTCTCCCCATAGGGCGTCGACTTTTTTCTTGGTCGCGTCGTCCATCGCAATCTCTTCGGGCCAAGCGCGCGCGTAGCCTTCCTCTTTCCCCTTGTTGGTCGCGTCGATCCCGAGCTTCGACCCGAAATCCCGGACCGGGGCCGCGTGATTGAGCGTGTCGACGGGGCCCTCGACAAAAAAGAGGTCCCGCTTGGGATCGATGTTGTTGAACACCGCCAGCGCCACGGCGGAAAGATCATGGACGTCGACGCTCTTGTCCACCACGACCACGACCTTCGTGAAAGAAAGCTGCCCCAGGCCCCATATCGCGTGCGCGGTCTTCCGGGCCTGGTACGGATAAGTCTTGTCGATTGAAATGATCACGGCGTTGTTGAACGTCCCCTCCATCGGAAAATTCATGTCTACGATTTCCGGAAGCTGTTTTTTGAGCACCGGCAAAAAAGTCCGCTCGATTGTTTTCCCCATGTAATAATCCTCCATTGGCGGTTTCCCGACGACGGTGGTCAGATACACCGGGTCCTTACGCATCGTCATGCACCGCACGTGAAACGCGGGAAAAAGCTCGACCGGCGTGTAGACCCCCGTATGGTCCCCAAAAGGCCCCTCGGGGCGCAGATCCGCCGGATCGACAAACCCCTCGAGGACGATCTCGCTCTCGGCGGGGACTTCGAGGTCGATCGTCTTGCAGCGCACCAGCTCCACCGGCGCGCCTCGCAGAAATCCGCTAAAAAGAAGCTCGTCGAGGCCGTAAGGAAGCGGCGCGACGCCTGAAAACACGGTTGCCGGGTCCGCCCCGATCACCACCGCCGCCTCGAGCCTCTGCGAACGGCGGCGCGTTTTTTCCGAATGAATCGCGCCGTCTTTCTGGGTCTGCCAGTGCATCCCGGTGGTTTTGTCGTCATAAACGTGCATCCGGTAGACGCCGACATTGCGCTGACCGCTCTCCGGGTCCTTGGTGATCACAAGCGGCAACGTGATGAATCTTCCCCCGTCATGCGGCCAGCATTTGAGAATCGGCAGGTCCGAGAGTCTGAAATTCCCGTCCAGCACCACCTCCTGACAGGGCCCTCTGGACACCAGCCGCGGGGGAGCCTTCGACAGATCAAAAAGCCCGCCCAAAAGGCCGGCCTTCCCCTTCCAGTCCTTCGGCATTCCCTGCACCGACAAAAGCCCGCCGATCCGCCGCGCCGCCTCTTCGAGGTCTTTCATCCCGAGCGCCATCGCCATTCGCCGGGTCGATCCAAACGCGTTGATGAGCACGGGGATGCGGCTCCCCTTCACTTTTTCAAAAAGGAGGGCCTTGCCGCCGCCGGGCATCTTCGAGACGCGGTCGGCGATCTCGGTGATCTCAAGCTCCGCGTCCACCGCTTGGGAAACACGGACAAGTTCCCCCGTCTCTTCCAGAGTCCTTATGAATTCGGATAAATTCTTATAATTTCTTTTCACCCCACAGCCCTCTCGTTCCAAGGCGACTCCGGCATGGCTTCGACGCGCCTTACTTCACGGCCTGGTACAAGCTGACCATCCCCCCCATGAAAGACCGGACGCGCACGTTCTTAAACCCCATCTCCTCGAGAAGCTTCGCGAACTTGGCGGCGCGCAAAAAACGTTTGGCGGAGTCGGTAATATAAGAAGACGGGTAGTCCTTGCCAAAAAGCGCCCTCCCGTAAAGCGCCGGAACCGAGTTCATGTAGGCCCTCCAACAAAACCGCCACCAGGCGTTTTCGGGCTCGGTCATGTCCACGAAGCTGACTCCGCCCCCTTCTTTCAAAGACCGGAGCACCCCGGAAAGGATGGGACGGGTATTCTCATAGAGGTTTCTCAAAACAAAAGCGGAGACCACCATGTCGTAAGGGTCTTCCTCGATCGGAAGGCTTTCCGCCTTCTCCCGCACAAAACTCACGCGCGCGACCGGTCTTTCCTTCTCAAGGCGACGGCGGGCGACGGCAAGCATCGCCTCGGAAAAGTCGAGCCCCACCACCTCGCCGGAGACACCCACCCGGCGGGCCGCCCCCAGACACAAATCGCCCGTCCCACAGCCCAAATCCAGGACGCGCATCCCGGCCCGAAGCGGCCCCAGCGCCAGGGCCCTCCACCGGCCGGCCAACCCAAAACTCGTGAAATGGTTAAAAAGGTCGTATCGGCCCGCCAGACGGTCGAACATCCCTCGGATTTGGTCCTGGCTGGGTCGACCCAACGTTTTTTCTCCCGCTCTGGTTTTTTCAAAAAAAATGTGCTAATATCTTACTATGGAAGAACTTAGATTACAAGAAGAACTCCGAAAAACCCGTCAGGAACTCCTGCTTCTCTACGAAATAGGAAATCTGATCCGGACGACTTTGCTCCTGGACGAGGTCATTTACCTAATACTCAGCGCCGTGACAAGCCATGAGGGGCTGGGTTACAACCGGGCCATCCTTTTTCTCATGGATGAGACGGGCACGCAGATCGAAGGCAAGATGGGGATCGGCCCCACCCATCCTGAAGTTTCGCCGGTGGTCTGGAAAATGATCGAGGAAAACAAAATCACGCTGGAGGGGCTCCTCGACGTCTACCACAAGGCCGACAAAAAAATCGACGTGGAGCTCAACCGGATCGTCGCCCAAGTCAAAATCCCCATTGAAAAGTCCTATGGCGTGCTTCCGAAGGCCATTATTCACGACCAACCGCAGCTCATCTCCAAAGAAGACGTCGACCATGAGCTCTGTCACCTGGGCCTCCGCGGGCTCGGGATCTCCCAGTTCGCGGTCGTGCCGCTGCGCGGAAAAAATCACGTGATCGGGGCGCTCCTCGTCGACAACATCACGACCAAAAAAGAACTCCACGACGCGGACGTGCGCCGGATCATGATGCTCGCCGACCACGCGGGGCTGGCGCTGGAGAACGCGAAAATATTCAATGACGTCGTGATCACTTCCCAGCAGGATTCCCTGACGAAGCTCTGGAACCATGGCCACTTTCAGAGACTGCTCGAGGACCAGGTCAAAGACGCCAAAATCGCGCAGAAACCTTTAAGCGTCCTTGTCTTTGACGTCGACGATTTCAAGACCTACAACGATACCTATGGCCACCAGGCGGGCGACAAGGCCCTCGAGTACCTCTCGAACCTGGCGAAGACGGTGATCCGCCGCATGGACTATCTGGCGCGCTACGGCGGGGAGGAATTCGCCGCGATACTCCCGGACACCACCAAGGCCGAGGCCATGAAACTCGCCGAACGTTTGAAAAACGTGATCGGGACCCAGACGTCGCGCGAGGGAAAGACCCCCTGCCGGATCACGGTATCGATCGGGGTGGCCTCCTTTCCGGAAGATGCGGAAGACAAGGACAAGTTGATTTTTTGCGCGGACGGCGCGCTTTATGAATCCAAGCGAAACGGAAAAAACCAAGTCCGGGTTTACAGAAAACCGCTCCCCGTGCCCGGGATCAAAACCGCCTGAACCCGTCCCCTGGCGGTCCGCTAGACGAGAACTTCCTGTCTTTCCCTGGCCTTCCTGTCTGAAAAACGCACGGAAACGACGCGGCTGATGCCCGTCTCGGCCATCGTAATTCCGTAGAGCGTATCCGCCAGGTTCATCGTCCGCTTGTTGTGGGTGATGACGATGAACTGCGAGTTGACGATAAACTCCTTGAGGACATTGCAGAACCGGTCGACATTCGATTCGTCGAGCGGCGCGTCCACCTCGTCGAGCACGCAGAAAGGGCTCGGCTTGACCTTGAAGAGCGAGAACAGAAGCGCGACGGCCGTCAAGGCCTTTTCTCCTCCGGAGAGAAGCGAGATGTTTTGAAGTTTTTTCCCGGGGGGACGCACGACGATCTCCACGCCGCTCTCAAGTACGTCCCCCTCGTCCAAAAGCAAGAGTTCGGCGGACCCGCCGCCAAAAAGAGCCTTGAAATAGCCGCCGAAATTCTTCTGGATCTCCGCGAAGGTCCCGACGAACATCTCTCGCGTCGTGCGGTTGATTCGGACAATCGCCTTGTGGAGGTCCTCCTTGGCCCGAAGGAGGTCTTTTTCCTGGCCCGCCAGGAACTCGTAGCGCTGTCTCATTTCTTCGTGCTCGGTGATCGCCACGAGATTCACGGGCCCCATCCTGCCCAGGCGATCCTTAAGCGAGGCGATCTCCGTCCTGGCGGTTTCCAGATCCGGAGCCGCGCCGGTCCCAAAAGCCGCCCGGGCGCCGGCCTCGGTCTCCGCGACCTGGAGTTGGACCGCCAGATCCACTTGATACGCGTTAAAAATCCTTTCCTTAAGCTTGTCGATTTCGTGCCGGATCTCGGCGTTTTCGAGATCAAGCGCGTGCGTCTCTTCCCGCGCCGAATTCAGAAAACCGCGCTTCTCGGCCGCCTCTTTTTCGATCAGCACAAGCGTCTTCGAGCGCTCTTCTTTCTGGAGGCGCAGGGACTCGGTCTCAAGCATCAACGCGTCGCGACTGGCGGACAAACGCGTGATCTCGGACTCCAGGCGTTCATTTTCCTTCTCGAGTTCGGCCTTCCTGACGCCGGACTCTTCCCGTTCGCGTTCATGGAGTTTTTGCTGATCGGCTTCCTGCGCGCGGAGGCTCTCGATCCAATTTTTGTCTTTCTCAATCTTTTCGCGGCGGGCCGTACAGTGGCTATGCCTGGACCTTGTCTCCGTCAGACGGACAAGGTGCCCCTCTTTGGCGGCGGCGACTTCCCTGATCTTTCGCCCCCTCTCCGCGAGAAGGTTGTTTTGCGCCTTCTCTTCTTCGGCGGCCAAAAGCCCGCCGGATTCCATCTCCCGCTCTTTTTCGGCCAGTCCGTTCTGTTCCGCCGCTATTTCCTGGGCCTCGGATGCCAACAGCCGGAGGCGATCCTCGTCCCGACGGCGGACCCGTTCATCCGAGAGGCCGGCTTGAATTTTTAAAAGCTCATCGCCGAAACTCTTGATTTCGGTGTCCAGCTCGTTTTCTTCCTCCGGGCCGGGCGCCGAGCGGTTCTTTTCAATCATCGCCTTGAAAATAGACAGGACTCTCTGCTTGAAGGTCTGACTGCGGAGCGCCAGACGCGACGCGACCGAGGAGGGCGGCGGCTGGGCCGGGTCAAACAACGGCCCGGTGAATCCCGGATCGCTCTCCCGGATTTCCTGAAGGAGCGTTTCCTCCTCCTGCTTGATTCTCCTGAGCCTGAGCCCAAGGGCGTTCTGATGGGCGCATATCTTGGCGATTTCGGCCTGACGGTGCGCGCTCTGCGCGGCGAGCGCGGCGAGCTTTTCCCGGATCAGGCTCTCTTCGCGGGCAAAACGCTGGGCCTCGGCCTCGAAGCCGTTGAAATCCCGCTCCACCGACTCCAAAAAGACAAGCCCCTCGGCTTCTTCTTTGCGGATGAGCTCAAATTCTTCCCCAAGACGGATGGATTCCGCCAGGGTTTCTTCGACCCGTTTGGAGGCCGATTCGATTTGAGCGCCGAGATGCCCCGCCCTTTCGATGAGTTCGCCGACGCGCTCGCGGTTGAGTGAAATCCGGTCCTGGTGTTTGCGTATTTCGCTTTCGACCTCCGCGCCCCGGCCTTGCGCCCGGCGAAACGCTTCGTCGAGCCTGTCAACCTCCCCTTTTTCCCCGTCAATTTTCTTTTCGGTTTCCTCGGCCGTGGCCAAAAATTCGCGCTCCTTTTCCTTCAAAGCGGCCGCCGCGGCTTCTTTGGCGTGGCGCCGCCCCTCAAAAAGCAGAAATTCCTCCGAGGCGACCGCCACTTCGAGCGTCTTGAGTTTTTCAAACTCGGTTTTATAAACAGCCGCTTTTTTGGCTTGGCGTTCCACCATCGCAATCTGGCGCTTGACCTCCTGGATGACGTCGCCCATGCGCAGAAGATTGGCTTCGGTTTGCTCAAGCTTCTGCAACGCCTCTTTCTTTT
>JACPAX010000063.1 GCA_016180585.1 Candidatus Omnitrophota bacterium
TGCACAAAAGGGGTCAGTCCTTAAATATTGACATACTCCTCGCGTAGTGATAGGTTTCCTGCATGGCGCGACCCATAAGAATTGAATATCCAGACGCTTTTTATCATGTAATCTCGCGAGGCAATGAGAGAAGGGCTGTCTTCCGCGGAGACGATGACTACGAGTTGTTCCTGAGCACCCTCGAAGAAGCCTCGGATCGATTTGATACTCTCATTCACGCCTACTGCTTGATGGCCAACCACCTTCATCTTTTAATTCAAACCAAAGATTCTAATCTATCCCAATTCATGAAAAGGCTCCTAGGGGTCTACACGATCCGTTTTAATCGCCGGCACAAACGCCAGGGCCATCTCTTTCAGGGCCGTTACAAAGCCTATCTGATTGATCAAGATAGCTATTTCCTTCAACTTTCACGGTATATTCATTTAAATCCTGTCAAAGCCAAGCTTTCAGTATCTGCCGAGAAATACCGCTGGTCCAGTATGCAGTTTTTTCTGCGACGGGATGGCCCGTCTTGTCTTTATAAAAAACTTACCCTAGATAGTTTTGATTCTCCCAAAGCATATCAAGCCTTTGTAAAGGAGGGGATAGGCCGCAACAGCGATCTCCCAAAACCCACGGCGGGCTGCATCCTTGGGTCGGAAGCATTCATCAAGAATTTCACAAAGCACATTCAAAAATACAAAGACAAAGACGTTTCGGGTAAAAAAGAGCTTTACCGGATGCCTGCGCCAAAACTTCGACAACTCACTCAGGGCAAAGACCTGAGTTTTCAGATGTATTGTCTTTGGAAGTATGGCCGACTGACACAACGCTCAATCGGCGAGATGTTTTCAAGGACTCACGCCGCGGTCAGTCAGAATATCTATCGGTTTGGGGCCAGGCTCGTTAAGGATAAAATCCTAGACAGGGAATTGAAAGTTGTTTTGTCAGAATTTAAGGACTGACCCCATTTCTGCAGAATTTAAGGACTGACCCCATTTCTGCAAAATCTTAGACCGGGAATTGAAAGTTGTTTTGTCAGAATTTAAGGACTGACCCCATTTCTGGAATATCTATCGGTTTGGGGCCAGGCTCGTTAAGGATAAAATCTTAGACCGGGAATTGAAAGTTGTTTTGTCAGAATTTAAGGACTGACCCCATTTCTGCTGACCCCATTTCTGGAAAAATTGGAAGACCTGCGTGATATCGGCACGATTAAGCGGCTTAGCGTAAGCACTGACTTTCGGCGGTCATTTCACGCGGCCCAATTTAAGGCCGGTCCTGGTGGACCGCGGCTTCGATTTGGTTTATAATCCTGCTGATGAATGCGGATATCCGGTGGAAGCAGCGGTTTTCGAATTATGACAAGGCGTTTGACGAATTGTCCGCGGCCGTCGCGAGATGGGCGCATTCAAGCCGGGTTCGGACGTGGACATCGCCCTGAAGGGCCGCCTTACGCTGCAAGTCGTCGCTCGCGTCAAGGCCTTGTTTGAGGAAGAAACCCCTCTGCCGTATACCTTCGACGTCTTGGATTATCACGCCATTGAAACCCCCGCTTTCAAAGAGCGCATCGATCGACACGGGAGATCGATTTATAAGCGGTAGAGAGGCTCATGAGGATAATCACGCAAAAAGTGAAATTGGGCGAGCTTGAGCAGATGGCCGTCGCCCTGTTCGGAAACCTGGTGAAGGCGGTGGTGGACGTTGATCAAGCGCTGATGGCCGTCGATGCCGAACTTCATTCTGATTTGGAGGCGTTGCTCCTGGAAAAGGGGTCTCGTCAAAAAAACCTTTGGGGCGTCAACCTTTATCCCAAAATGACGGGCGATGATTTTGTCGAGTTTGATTCGATGATCAACATACGCCCCTCCCAGGGAAACAGGAGTCGCGGCGTGGACAATCCGGAAATACGCGGGAAGATCTTGGAGATCGTCGTTCAAAAGGTGGAAAGGTGAGTATCCAGCATAAAGATCTCGCGGCCGGGCGCTGGCAGGAACTGCCTCTCTTGGAGCAGATGGCCCATATCGGCGGTGAGGTGGAACGGGCCATCCAATGGAAAGAAAAGAAAAATGCCGATTATTCCTCGAAGGCTTGCGAGCGGGCGCTTGAACTTCTGGATTTCGCGCTGGACAGTCCGAAAAATAGATCCCATCTCAAAGAGATCGCGCGAATCCGGGAGGTCTTGGTCGATGATTTTTGGGGCGCCAATCAATTTGCGTCTTCCGACGCGTCCTGGCGCCGCTATTTTATGGAGTTTGCATACGCCGCGCGGCGGGGCCGTTGAACGCCGTGAAATCCCATGCCGTCGCCGGATTGACGGCCGGGGTCCTTTTTGGGCTTGCCGCGCTGTGCCATGCCGAAGAACCGGAGTATCTTGAGTTTCATCAGGAATCCGAGGGCATCCGGTTGACCGGCAGGATTTACCATCTTCCGGGCGGAAAGTTTTTCGTCGAGGCGTGGCCCCAGCCGTGGACCGCGCGTCTTGAGATCGACAAAATTTCCCTGACGAGCCCTTCCGGCAACGAATACCGCTCCAAAGAATTGCAGAATCATCCTCTCCGCAAGATCGCCGAATCGCGCGAAAAATACGCGCCGTCCTCCCCCCGGGAAAATAAAGCGCGCCAAAACAAAGTGGCCGATTGGCTCGTCCCGGACGCGCACGCGACATGCAGCCCGGGGCATGCCGCGGGTTCGGACAAAGACGACGCCGCGGACGAAGCGCGCGATCGGCGCACGCGCGCCGCGTTCGGTCGCCTCATGAGCGTGGCCAAGGTCAGCGACAAAGACTGGGTGGCCGTGGGCGAGATCGACGCGCCGGAGGAGCCCGGCCGATGGAAGGCCAACGTGATGGTGGTCGACAAAAGAGGAGCGAAGCGTCCTTTCACGATTCCATTCGGTTACCCCATGCCCAAAGGCCCCGCTTCCGGAAACGGCACGACGACCGCGGGCGGCCCTTCGGGCAAACCCGCATCCTCTCCCAAGACGCCTAAGCCCGCGACCCCTAAAGGACCCCGCGGCGGCGGACCTGCCGGCCCGGCGGGGCCGCATACTCCGGGTCCCTCTCCGAGTCCGGGTCCTTCGGGGCCCATTGGAGAGACGCCGGGACCGCCGCCATCAGCGCCTTTGGATCCGCATGGCCCGAGCGGCGGTGTTACGGAAACTCCCAAGAGTCCGCCTCCGGCGGGACCGACTACGGGAGAACCACCGGGACCGTCTACCGGGCCGGAATCGCCGGCTCCCGGTCCAGGCGCTTCACCCTCGTCTCCGGAACCTTCTCCTTTGCCTCCGCCGCCTTCGCCGCCTCCATCCACCCCCGGCGGAGAGCCTGGCGCGCCTCCTCCTCCCGGAGGGGACAGCCCCAAGACTCCGCCCGAAGAGCCCCCCGGCGCCCCCCGGCGTTTTAGAGGGGACGCGTGGATTACCCCTCTTCCGCCTCCGCCGGTCGGCGTCATGGACATTCCGGTAGGCATTCTTCTTGTGCGCGATGATGATCTGTGGGTGCCGGAATACGGAAATCAAACGACGGTGACCACTCAGATTTATGAAAAACCGCCGGGGAGCGCCCACTGGGTTCTTTCCAATAAAAGAAGGACCCATGTGGTGACCTTTTCGGATCGCTCCAGAGAGCTCGGTTGGTGTCTGAATTTCAGCGTGCCGCCGGCGCCGGCCACGCCCGACCTTTACCTTCCCCAGGCCCGGAATCCGGATGCCCGTTGTTACGAAGAGGATTCGGGAACCGGTTACTTGTTCAGAACGAGCGAGACGCTGCGCAAGGTGAGCAGGCACACCTTCACCGTCGGAAGCGAAGACTACGGCTCTTTCAGCAAGATGGCCGCTTTTTGCAAGGAAGGGGACTGCGCAATTTTACACCGTCAGCCGGACGGCACGGTGCGCGAGGCGGCGGGGAACGAGGAAAGGATCGTCCGCGTGCCGAAGGACGACAATGACAATCAGATCGCCGACGGCTACCTGCCCGAGATGTTGTTTTCGCCGCCGGCCACTCAGGATGAGGACCCATCCCCCATCGGCAACCGCGTGCCCGGAGACGGCTTGAGCGCGTATGAGGAATACCGCGGTTTCTACGTCAAGGGCGCTCATGTCCGGACCGTCTGGGCCGACAAGGACCTCTTCGTCTACAATCAAGACAATCTGCCCATGGTGAAATTTGCCGCGTCGCAGCTCGCGGTCCATGAGATAGAGCAATCGGAGTATGACGGCGCGCGCGTCGTCAATTTTAATCGCGGCCACGCGACGCTCGTCGCCGAGCACGGGCTCCATCTTTTGAATGAGGACCTCGGCCCCAAAACGCTCGGCAGGTCCGAGGGTTTTGGGCCGCCCAAAAACGTGAATTCCGTGAAGATCCACGCGGCGCATCCGACCCACGCGGCCAGCGCCGATGAACTGCAGTCGACGGTGGCCCACGAGCTTGGCCACGGGGTCGGGATGCGCCATCACGGCGATCTTCCGTCGCCGGTGACCCAGACGGTTTACCCTCCGTCCGCGGGATGGATCAGGCGGTTGTTCAGTTACGTCCACCCGTGGCCGACGATTTGCGGCGGGATCGTGCTTCCGCGGGATCTTTCAGTCGGCCAAAAACACAATCAGGCCAGCGGCATGGTCCCGTGCCTGATGCGGTATAATTATTGGGGGCGGCTTTACCCTCAGGCCAACGGGCAGCTGGATTGCATCCCGCATCCCGAGCCCCAACAAACGACGTTTTGCGCGAGTCCGGCGGGGACCGTTTTTAATTCGGGAGACAGCTGCGCCGGCACGGCCTCGGTCGGAAACTGTAAAGGACAAATCATCGTCAATGACCGCTCCTAGGATTTTTTTCTCCGTTTTCGTGTTCTTTTGGGCGTCCTGCTCGGGGCTGTGGCCCGTTTTTGCGGCCGAAGGGCCGGACATTTCGTTGTCCGCGGACTATCGCCGTCAAACGGACCATCTGGCCGAGGACCCTCTCCTGATTCGCGTAGGGCTTGGAAATCCGTCCGCGTCGGAAGCCAGGTCGCGGAACGAGTCCACGAAATCGGATCTCGACAAGTTTGTCCGAACGGCCGGGTTTGGGGCGTGGCCCGAGGAGAAAAAAGCCGGGTTCATGGCCAAGTATTCGGGGAAGCCGGTTCCCGTTTACGGGATCGGTTCGGCCACGCGGGCCCCCGCCGACCAAGTCCGTCTTGTTTTGAAAAACGCGGCCGGCGAAGCGGTCTTTTTTAACGCGAGACTTCTGGCGGCGACGGACCGCGCGCCGGGGGAGGTTCTCCTGGACGGAACAAAGGACCTGGTTTTTTATTTCGGCGCGGACCCGGAAACGTTGTTGTCTCTTGGCGAAGGCCGCTACGCGCTCGAGGCCGTCGTCACGTCAAGGAAAGCAGGAGAAGGCCGGGACTCGGAGACGGTTTCAAAGGCCGTTGAAATTTTTTTGGTGAAAAATCCCGGCGCCCTGTCCAAAGAATCGGCGGACCGCAGACTCGCTTCCTCAGCCGTCTATTATCATTTGGACGGGCAGTATTCGAAACTGGCCGAAACGGCCGAGAAGATTCTCGCGAAAGATCCGCGTTCGGTGGATGGGTGGGCTTATTTGGGAGACGCCTTGGACGGCCGGGGCGACAGCCGGGAAGCCTTGAAGGCGTTTGAAAATGCCCTGAGGCATTGGCCGCGGGAGGCGGCCCTGCAGCCTCGGGAAGGGCCGAAAGAAGAGCCTCGGTATATTTACCGCCGCATTGAGGAGATAAAAGATAAATTAACCCGCGGCGGCGGGTGATGGGATTAACGGAGGGGGTATGGAAACCACGAGTCAAGGCGTGAAAAAACGGTCCAAGGTCATGCGGTGGATCCTCGTCGCCGTGGCGATCGCGTATTTCTGGTCCGCCAGGTGTCAGGTCTGGTCCGACGGCGGCCTGCTTTGCCGCTACAACAAGTGGACCGGCCAGATGAGCTATGAGCCGATCAAACTGCCTGTTGAACGGTCTGGAGGACTTTAAAGGATGAGAATCGCGTGCGCGGCGGTCGTTTTATCGGGATCTTTGGCCGGCATGGCTTTTGCCGGGGTGGTGGAGCTTAAAGCGACCCGGGAGGGCTCTCCCGTCAAAGGCACGGTTCGGTTGGAAGCGGTGGAGGAGGGCCTGAAAATCACCGCCCAGGTTGAGGGGGTTCCGCCGGGAAGGCACGGATTCCACATTCACGAAAACGGCAGCTGCGCCGATGAAGGCAAAGCGGCCGGCGGGCATTTTAATCCCGACAACGTCCCCCATGGGTTTCCGGTCAAAGACGGCGTTTCCCACGCGCATGCCGGAGACATGGGGAATCTCGAGGCGGGCCGGGACGGCAGGGGCGCTCTTGAGATCACGCTCCCTCATTTGAGCTTCGCCCCAGGCCGATACGGCGTCGTCGGCAGGGCCGTCATTCTTCACGAGAAAGAAGACGACTTCAGCCAACCCACCGGCAACGCCGGAGGGCGAATCGGCTGCGGAGTGATCTCCGCGGATTAAATCGCCTCCGCCCCGGATTCGCGGGTGCGGATGCGGATGCATTTCAAAAGTTCCGTCACGAATATTTTCCCGTCGCCGATTTTTCCCTGTCCGTGCCGCGCGGTCCCGGCGATCGTCCCGCATATTTTTTCAAGGTCCTCGTCCTTGCAGGCGATTTCAATCCGCATTTTGGGGATGAGGTCCGGGATCACCACCTGGCCGCGGTGGAGCTCCTCGTCCGCTTGCCGGCCCCGGCCCGCGGCCCGTGAGACCGTGATTCGTGTGATCTGGATCGCGGCCAGGGCCTCGCGCACCTCGTCCAGTTTGTCCATCTGAATGATCGCCGTAATGAGTTTCATCGGGTATTCTCCGTTGGGGTCCTATTGCAGGTTGAGAAGACCGTAACCGTCCTCGCGATGGAGACTGTGGTCCATCCCGACCCGCTCGTCCTTTTCGTTCATCCGGAATCCGAGCGTTTTGTCGATCAAAAAAACGAGCGCCAGCGTCACCAGCGCGGCGTAGGCCACCGTGATCCCCACGGCGGCCGCCTGAATGCCAAACTGCTGCCAGAGGGTCCAGGGGCCCCCCGTTTTTTGGGCGGCGTCCACCATCCAGCTTTGGCGGATGAAGAAAGTCAGCAGGAGGGCGCCCGTTATTCCCGAGACCCCGTGGATCCCGAAGACATCCAGCGTATCGTCGTAACCGAGCCTGCTTTTCAGAAGAATCGCGTTGTAGGAGGCGATGGACGCGAGAAAACCGAGCGCCATCGCGCCGTCCACGCGGACCACGCCCGCGGCCGGGGTGATCGCGACCAGGCCGGCGAGGATTCCGCTGGCGACCCCAAGGCTTGTCGCCTTCCGGTGGTGGACCGCTTCGAGCAGCATCCACATGAGGGCGCCCGACGCGGCGGCGACCTGCGTGACGGTCAGCGCGCGGGCCGTCTCAAGGCCGCTTTGAATGGAGCTGCCCGCGTTAAAACCAAACCAGCCGACCCATAAAAGGCCCGCCCCCAACAGCGTCAGGACGAGATTGTTGGGGTGCACCGAGAGCGCGGGGTAGCCGCGGCGCGAGCCGAGGTAGATGGCGGCGACAAGCGCGCTGATCCCCGAGGAGATGTGGACCACCGTGCCGCCGGCGTAGTCGATGGCCCCTTTGGCGCCCGCGTTAAAAAGAAACCCGTCCGAAGCCCAAACCCAATGGCAGAGGGGGCAATACACCAGAAGACACCACAGCGTGATGAAAACGCAGTAACTGCGGAAGCGGACGCGTTCCGCGAAAGCGCCGGCGATGAGCGCGGGGGTGATGATCGCGAATTTCCCCTGAAACATCGCGAAGACGTATTCGGGAATCCCCGCCGGCATGATGGTCTCGTCGATTCCTTTCAAAAAGAGCAGCGAGGGGTCCCATCCGATCCAGCCTCCGAGGGCGCTTTTGCCGAAGCTCAGCGCGTAGCCGCAAACGGCCCAGAGGACGCCGATGATCGCCATCGCCGCGAAGCTGTGCATCATCGTGCCGAGCACGTTTTTGGTGCGGACAAGTCCTCCGTAAAACAGCGCAAGTCCCGGGACCATGAGAAGGACAAGAGCGGTCGAGGTGAGCATCCAGGCGGTCGTCCCCGAATCATTGAGTATTGGGTTCATTGAAATCTCCTATGGGTGGACAAGGAATATTATCGCATAGTCCGTCCCGGGAAGGCGGTTCTTTTTATTTGATTGTCTTTTTATTTGATTATTCGGCGGAGGATCGCTAAGATGGGGTCAAACAAAACATGGAAACCGACCGCAAAAAAATCATTCTGATTGTCGACGACGAGACGGATTTCGTCGAGCTTCTCGAGCTCAGGCTCAGGCACGTCGGCTATGACGTGATCGGCGCCTTCAACGGCGAGGAGGGGCTCAAGAAAGCCTTCGAGACCGAGCCTGACCTCATCATCCTCGATATCAACATGCCCAAGATGAACGGGCTCCAGTTTTATAAAGAGATCTGCACCGAATACGGCCGCTCCAGGTTTCCGGTGCTGGTCCTCACGGCCCGCGGCGAGCTCAAAGAGCTTTTCCATCAAATCGACGCCGACGGGTTTATGTCCAAGCCTTTCGAGACCGACGAGCTTCTCGCGGAAATCCGGCGCGTCATCGAAGAGTCAAGCCCGGTGGTGTTTTTTCTCGACACGAAGGACAACCCGCGTCTCAAAGACGCGCTCCCGCTCCTCGCGCGCGAGCGGTACAAGCCCTTTGTCGTCGAAAATCTCAGGACGCTCAAAGAACGGGCGGGCCTCAGGATCCCCGACTATGTTTTCATGGAATACATGCAGGACCAGGCCGGCGGGGAGGAGATCATACGCGAGGCCCGCGGGATTTTATCCGCCCTGGCCCGGAAAGAAGGCCGGGAAGACCGGCCCATTCCCCTGATCGTGTATTCGTACTCCGGATTCGATTTCAGCCAAAAAAGCCTCGCCGCCGGCGCGGACCGGTTTATCGGCAAGCCGGAAGGCCCCAAGGCGTTTGTCTCGGCGCTCAAGGAATCCCAGATCAAAAAAAAGACCTAGAGAAAAGGATGGCATGGAGCTCTTCGGCATTCTCTTCATCCTCTTTTTCTCGATCATTCTCCATGAGGTGTCGCACGGCGTCGTCGCGGCCTGGAACGGGGACCCCACCGCGAAGGTGATGCGTCGCCTGACGCTCAACCCGCTCCCGCACGTGGACTTATTGGGGACGGTTTTTCTGCCCCTTCTCCTTTTTGTGACAAAGGCGCCGTTTCTCTTCGGCTGGGCCAAACCGGTCCCGTTCAATCCCCGTTATTTCAGGCGCGCCCGTCTGGGTCTTTTTACGGTGGGGCTTGCGGGGCCGGCGATGAATGTCGCGCTCGCGTTTTTCTTCGCGTTGGTCCTGGGGTTTGCGGACCCCGCGTCGGCGCTGCCGCCGTTTCTGCGCTACGGCATTTCAATCAACCTGATGCTGGCCATTTTCAACATGATTCCCGTGCCGCCGCTTGACGGATCGCGGGTGGTGGGCGCTTTTTTTCCCGCCTCCTGGCGGCAGGTCCTTTTTGCGCTGGACCGGTGGGGGTTTTTTCTCCTCCTGATTCTTTTGTCCATGGGGCTCCTGCACAAAGTGCTCATCCCGATTTACGAGCTCACCGAATCTTCATCGATTTTTCACATTTCTTTTATAAAATCAGATTAGGATACCCGTTCAAAGGGAGAGGACAATGATGAAAAAACGGACGATGCTGGTTTTGGCGGCCGTGTGTCTGGTGGCTTGGGTTCCCTCCCCGGTATTGGCCGGGGATCCGCGTTCGATCCAAATCAAGGGTTCCGACACGATGGTGAATCTCGTGCAGGCGTGGGTGGAGGGGTTCATGAAAGAGAATCCCGATTCCTTTATTTCCGTGACCGGCGGCGGGTCGGGGACCGGTTTTGCGGCCCTGATCAGCCGGACCTGTGATATCGCGGCCAGTTCCAGAGACATCACCGCAAAAGAGGTGGAGTTCGCGGCGAAAAAGGGCGTGCGGCCGAAAGAGTTCAGGGTCGCGCTGGACGGCCTGGCCGTCGTGGTGCATCCGTCCAACCCCGTTTCCCGCCTGACGCTGGACGAGCTTGCCGGCATCTTTACCGGCAGGACGACCAACTGGAAGGAGGTCGGCGGCCGCGATTCGGGAATTGTCGTGCTCTCGCGCGAGGTCAATTCCGGCACGCATGTGTATTTCAAAGAACACGTGCTGAGAAAGCAGGACCCGAAGTCCAGGGAGGAATTCTCGCCGGAGGCGCTCCTTTTGTCTTCGAGCCAGGCGATCGCCGATGAGGTCATCCAAAATCCAAGCGCGATCGGTTATTTCGGGATGGGGTACATCGGAAAAAATCACGCGGCGCTTTCCATCGCCAAGGACGCGGCGTCCGAGGCTGTCGGGCCGACCATCGACAACGTGGTCAGCGGCCGGTATCCGATCTCAAGGCCGCTTTTCATGTTTACGGACGCCGAGCCGCGCCGCGAAGTGAGAAGTTTTCTTGATTTCGCGCTCTCGGCGGAAGGGCAGGCCATCGTCTCCCAGGTGGATTTCGTGCCCGTGAAAAAATAAAACCCCCATGCCGGCGTGGAAGAAAATACGGGAATTCGTCGCCGAGGCCGCCGTGAAGGCCAGCGGCCTGGCCTCGATCTTTATCGTCGCCCTCATTTTTTATTTCCTGCTGAGGGAGGGGATCGGCCTCTTCCAGGCCTACCGGCTCCCGGATTTTCTCGCCGGGAAAAATTGGTACCCCATCTCCGACCCTCCCGAATTCGGAATCCTCCCGTTGATCTTCGGGACCCTGCTGGTGACGCTGGGCGCCGCGGCGATCTCGGTCCCGCTCGGCGTCGCGGCGGCGATTTATATCGCGGAGGTGGCGCCCTCGCGGCTCAAGGAATTCCTCAAGTCCGGCGTCGAACTCCTGGCCGCGATCCCGAGCGTCGTGCTCGGGTTTATCGGCATGGTGACGGTGGTGCCGTGGATCAAGACCGCGTTTGGGGTGCCGACGGGACTTACCGCGCTGGCCGGGTCCGTCATTCTCGCGTTCATGGCGATGCCGACGATCGTCTCGATCGCGGAGGACGCGATCCATTCCGTGCCCAAGAATTACAAGGAAGGGGCCTACGCGCTGGGCGCCACGAAATGGCAGACGATTTACCGCGTCGTGATCCCCGCGGCGTCGTCGGGGATCGTCGCGGCCGTGATGCTGGGGATAGGGCGGGTGGTCGGCGAGACGATGGCCGTGATGATGGTCACCGGCAATTCGGCCTCGATGTGGCGGGGAATTTTGTTTCCGGTGCGCACGCTCACGGCGACGGTGGCCGCGGAGATGGGGGAGACCGTGCAGGGCAGCGAGCATTATTTCGCGCTTTTTGCGATCGGGGTGGCGCTCTTTCTCATGACGTTTGTCATCAATATGACCGCCGATATGGTGCTGCACCGGAAGAGAAAATGAACATGAATCCCAGGGTCACCCAAAGGATCGCGTTTTCGGCGCTTCTTTTCTCGACGCTCCTGGTGATGGTGCCGGTCGGCATGGTGATCGTGGTCATCCTGAAGCAGGGGGCGGGCGCGATCAGTTGGGAGTTTTTGAGCCAGATGCCGCGCTCCGGGATGAGGGCCGGCGGCATTCTCCCCGCGATCGTCGGCACGTTTTGTCTTGTGCTCGGCGCGGTCTGCTTCGCGCTCCCGCTCGGCCTTTTGGCCGCGATTTATCTCAGCGAGTATTCCAAAGACACTTTTCTCAACCGCATCGTGCGCCTTGCGATCATCAATCTCGCCGGCGTCCCATCGGTGGTCTTCGGGCTTTTTGGACTGGCGTTGTTCGTGAATTTTTTCGGGTTTGGCGCGTCGATCCTGTCGGGATCGCTGACGCTCGGGATCATGATACTTCCCGTGATCATCACGTCTTCGCGCGAGGCGATTGACTCCGTGCCCCAGTCGTTCCGCGAGGTGAGCCTCTCGCTGGGGGCGACCAAGCTTCAGACGATACGGCACGCGGTGCTGCCCCACGCGCTGCCGGGCATTCTTACCGGCACGATTCTCGGGGTGGGGCGGGCGGCCGGCGAGACGGCCCCCATCCTTTTTACGGTGGCCGCGTTTTATCTCCCGAGGCTGCCCGGAAGCATCTTCGATCAGGTCATGGCCCTGCCCTACCATCTTTACGTGCTTTCGACCCAGGTGCCGAACGTGGACTCCGGGATACGCTATGGCACGGCGCTGGTGCTTTTGGTCATCGTGCTTCTGATGAACGCGATCGCGATCGCGATACGGGCGCATTTCAGGAGCAAAAAAAAATGGTGAGCGACGCCCGGGGACCGGCGGTGAAAATCGGGGTGGAGTCCCTGACGGTCTCTTTCTCCGGAAAGCCCTCGCTTCGCGACGTGACGCTCGACATCCCCTCTCACGAGATCCTCAGCATTATCGGCCCGGCGAATTCCGGCAAGACGACGTTTCTCAAGACGCTGAACCGTCTGATTGATTTCATCCCGACGAGCCGCGTCACCGGCCGGGTCCTTTTGGACGGCAGGGACGTGCGTGAGGATGATGATCCCGTGAGCCTGCGCCGTCAGGTCGGGATCATTTTTGCGTTGCCGGTGCCGCTTCCCACCACCGTGTTCGAGAACGTCGTGTACGGGCTGAGGCGGCAGGGGAAAAACGGCAAAAAAGAGCTCGATGCCCTGGCGGAAAAGGCGCTGACGGACGCCTACCTGTGGGATGAGATCAAGGATCGCCTGGACGAGCAGGCGATGAAGCTCTCCGGCGGCCAGCAGCAAAGACTGTGCATCGCCAGGACCCTTGCGGTGGACCCGCAGGTGATTCTCTTCGACGAGCCGTGCTCGGCGCTCGACCCGATCTCGACGGCCAAAATCGAGGAGGCGATGCTGAAGCTCAAAAAAAACTACACGATCGTGCTCGTCACCAACAACACCAAGCAGGCTGCCCGCGTCGGCGACCGCACCGCTTTTTTTCTGATGGGCAGTCTCGTCGAGATGGGTCTGACGAGCCGAATGTTCACCTCGCCCCGCGACAAGCGGACCGATGACTATATCTCGGGGAGATTCGGATGAGCGCGGCCGCCCGCCTGCCGGACGGGCAGGGATCCCCCGTCATTCAGACAAAGGGCCTCGACCTTTTCTACGGGAATTTTCAGGCGTTGAAGGGGGTGGACCTTTCGATCACCGAGAAAAAAATCACGGCGATTATCGGTCCCTCGGGCTGCGGCAAGTCGACGCTCCTGCGCGTCTTCAACCGGATGAACGATCTCGTCGAAGGGGCCCGGGTGACCGGCAGCGTGAGGCTCGACGGGAAGGAAATTTACGCCCCCGGCACGGACCTCCTGCTTCTGCGAAAAAAAGTGGGCATGGTGTTTCAGCGGCCCAATCCTTTTCCGCTGTCCATTCTTGAGAATGTCGTCTTTGGCCTCAAGATCCACCACATGTACCGCAAGAAGAGGGGCATCCTCTATGAGATGGCCAGGAAAAGCCTGGAGTCGGTGCTCCTGTGGGACGATCTGAAAGACAAGCTTGGGCGGCTGGCGACGAATTTGTCGCTTGAGCAGCAGCAAAAGCTTTGCATCGCGCGGCTTCTGGTCGTGAAGCCCGAGGTGCTCCTGATGGACGAACCGTGCTCGGCGCTGGACCCGATGTCGACGTCGCGCATCGAGGAACTCATGCAGGAGCTCAAGAAAAACTACACGATTGTGATCGTGACCCACAACATGCAGCAGGCCGCGCGGGTCTCCGACGAGGCCGGCTACATGCTTCTGGGCGAGCTTGTCGAATTTGGGCGCACCCACGCGATTTTTACCGCGCCTCGGGACAAACGGACGGAGGACTATGTGACGGGGAGGTTGGGATGAATAGAAGGGGAGGAAAATAAGGGTGAGTTGTGGGTTGTGAGTTGTGGGTCGGGGGTGGGGGTGGGGATGAGGGGGAGAAAGAATAAAATAAAATAAGAGGGGGCAGGGGGCATGGAAAGACACTTTGATGAAGAACTGAAACGGCTGAAGGAAAAGCTGCTCCAGATGGCCGATCTTTCCCAGGAAATGATAGGCCTCGCGGTCCGCTCGCTTGTCAGGCGCCAGACCTCCTTCGCCGAGGAAACGCTGACGGTCGAAGAGACGGTCAACCGCCTCGAGATTGAAATCGAGGAGGAGGTGATCCGGCTCATCGCGCGCATGCAGCCGGCCGCCAAGGACCTGAGGCTGCTTACCGCGACGCTCAAGATCACCAACGACCTCGAGCGGGTCGCCGATCAGGCCTGCAATATCGCCGAGACGGCGCTGCGCCTCCTCAAGGAACCGCCGCTCAAGCCCCTCGTCGACGTTCCGAACATGGCGGCCCTCTCCCAGCGGATGATCAAGAACAGCCTCGACGCTTTCGTGAACCACGATCCGGCGCTCGCCAAAAAGGTCTGCGAAGACGACGACCAGGTCGATCGGCTCAACCGGCAGATTTTCAGGGATCTCCTGGCCGCCATGACGGAAGACAAGCGGAACGTCATCCGCGCGGTGGATTTGATTCTCGTCAGCCGGAATCTCGAAAGAATCGCGGACCTGGCGACGAATATCGGGGAGGAGGTCATCTTCATCGAAGAGGGGAAAAATATCAAACACCACGTCCTGGACAGGGCCGAAGACCGCCCGGCCGCCCCATAAAAAGACTGGCGTTCGGCGGTGGAATCTTCTAATATAAGAAACATGGAGAAGACCATCCTGGTCGCGGACGACGAGCCGGACCACCTTTTAATGGTGGAGGCGCTTCTCACGGAGAGGGGTTACACGGTGGTTCTGGCCTCCACCGGCAGGGAAGCCGTCGAAGAGGCCGTCCAGTCCAGGCCCAATCTGATTCTTCTCGATATTCTGATGCCCGAGATGGACGGCACGGAGGTCGCGACGGTGCTCAAAAGCGACCCCGAGACGCAGGCTATCCCGATCATCTTTCTGACGGCCGTGATCGTGCCGGAAGAAAGGCGCCGCGTCCGTAACAACGCCACCCTTGTTCTCGCCAAGCCGGTCAAATTTAATGAGTTGCTGGAGGCCATTGAAGAGCTTAGTTGATTTAAAAGTCTAGAATGCGAAGACGACAGTCCCTGGTTCCAATCCTCATTATCTTTTTCTCGTCCTTTGCGGCGCCCGCCGCCGCGCAAGTGAGCGCCCCTTCCCCGATGGCGACCGAAAGCGACCGCCAGGAGTGGATCCAGGCCACCTACGAAAACGGAAAAAGACTGTACGAACGGGGCGACTACAACGCCGCGTTTCGCGAGTGGGACAAACTCAATCCCTATTTTTCGGAAAATACGGTTTTAAAAAAACTCGTCGATTACATGAAACAGCAGGCGAGGACCGCGCAAGTGGCCAGGCCCGCGCCGCGGCGCGTCCCGGCCGGATCGGGCGATGCCGGAAAGGCCACTTTCAGGAGGGCCGAGATCCTGTATTATCAGGGCAAGTACGCGGAGGCCATCGCGATCTGGGATGAGCTGGCCCCCACGCTCCCCCCCGGGTCCGAGGAGCGGACCCTGATCGAGCTTATCAAAGAGAACCACGCGAAGGCCGCCTCCAAGGGGAATGTCGGGCAGACGGAGGAAAAAAACGCCCCGGTCGCCGTTCCGGCGGATTTGAAGAAAATTCTTTTGAAGGCCGACAAAAAATTCAAAGCCTTGGCGGAAGAAGTCGAGACGGCCCGTCGCGAGTCCGAAGAGAAGACCGCCGGCCGCCAGGCGCGCGTGATCGACCTCTACCAGAAAGGCAAGGACGCCTTCGCCGAGGACCATTGGGAGGAGGCGCTGGAGGCCTGGCAGCCACTGGCCGCGATCCTCGAGGAGGGTTCCGAGGAGAAGCGGCTTATTCTCTCGCTTTCGGAGAATTACTCGAGGGTCGGGGCCGCCGGCAGCGCGGCGGGGGAGTGGGAGCGGAGATCGTATGAGCCGCCCAAAGGGCTGAAGCAGATTCTCAGGCTTGCGGCCGATCGGCTTGGGGCCGCGCTGCAAAAGGCCCGGGACGCGGAACGGGAGGCGGAACGGGAGTTTTTGGAAAAGCAAAACGGCCTGAATGCCGCGGTCCAGAAGGGAAAGGACTTGTACAATGCCGGGGATATCAAGGCCGCGGTGGCCGAGTGGAGGCGCACGCTCCCGTTTGTCGACGACAAGAGGGAATTTGAAAGCATCCTTCGGGATCTTGAGAAAAATCAGGAAGACCTTCAGCGCGTGATGGCGGAAAACAAGGCCCTCCTTTCCTCCCGAAAGATCGGCGTCCCGGCGGAGTTCCGCGGGTTTCTGGAAGAGGCGGGCCGGAAGCTTCAGGCGGAGCGGTCCGGGGTGACGGCGCTGCGCAAAGATTTGGAGGACAGTTTCGCCAGGAAAAAAGAGGAGTTTGAATCGGTCGGGCAGAAGGGCAAGCGCCTTTACTATGAGGGCAGCGCCCGGGAAGCGGCGGAAACCTTCCAGGGGCTTTTGCCTTATCTCGAGGAAGGATCCGGGGAGCGGGCGATTATTCTCTCCCTTAAGGAAAATGTCGAGGCCGTGGAGGTCGCCAAACGGGACCTCGTGGAGCTCAAGACCCGGCAGGCCGAAGAGCTCCGGCGGGCCTTCGCGGATCTGAATGAGATGCTCAACAAAGCCAATGACAGGCTTAAGAGCCGTCTTTCGGAGATGGAGATTCAAAACCGGTCGCTGAAGGCGCTGGACAAGAAAGGCTCCGCCGGTCACGCTCCGTTGGAATTTACCGGCGGAAAAATCGTTTCGGTGGATCTTGCGCGGGGCAGGATGACGCTCGCCCTCCATGTCTCGCAAGACGGGAAGCCGCTTACCGTGAAGATCGACGAGACCACCAAGGTGGACGGGCCGAAAGACAAATACACGTTGAGCGCCCTTCAAGACGGCCTCGAGGTGGACGTGCGTTACGACCGCCGGACGGCCCGCGCGGCTTACATCTACATTTACTGATGCCTCCCCAGGTATCGCCCTCTTATTTTTACGCGCCCGTTTTTTTTCTCCTATGGGTGCTTGTCCTGTGGCTCACCAAAAGGATCGTATTCAGGCGGCTCAAGCAATGGGCCGAGGGCACTTCTTTTTGGTGGGATGATATTGTCGTCGAGTCGCTTTCCTTCCCGATCAATTTCCTGATCCTGGCCTCGGGCATGGCCCTTTTTTCGAACCTTCTGCCGCTCTCGGACGACGCCGGCCGCTGGGCGGCGGTCGGACTCCGCGGGTCGGTGATTCTATGCATCGTCCTTTTCCTGGACAACCTGGTGCGCCGCGCCATCGACAAGCACGCGATGAAGTCCACCCGTGCCCGGGCCTCGCAGGGGATTACCAAGGGCCTGATCCGCAGCTTCATCATCGGCATCGGGGCGTTGGCGTTCCTCGATCTTCTCGGGATCTCCGTGACGCCGATACTCGCGTCGCTGGGTATCGGGTCGCTTGCGGTGGCGTTGGCGCTCCAGGACACGCTCTCCAATTTTTTCGCGGGTCTTTACGTGGCCATGGACAAGCCGGTGAACGTCGGGGACTTCGTGAAGCTGGAGACCGGCGATGAGGGCTACATCCTGGACGTCGGTTGGCGGAACACGCGGATCCGCGCGCTCTCCAACAACATCGTGATTATCCCCAACACGAAGCTCATCGGCGGAGTGATCACGAATTATTCCCTGATCGACAAAGAGGTGGCCGTCCTGGTGGAGGTCGGCGTGCACTACGGAAGCGACCTGAAAAAAGTCGAGCGGGTGACGGTCGAGGTGGGCCGTGAAATTTTAAAAAAGGTGCACGGCAAGCGCTTCACGAACGGTATCGCCAGGAAGAGATCGTGATTCCTTTTCCGACGCGCCTGATCGAGATTTCAAAGAGCACTGCCGAAGTCCTAACGAAGTCCATTTCCAGCCGTTAACAGTCCACTAAAAAAACCTCACCTGCTGCGTTGCTCGGTCGCTCGCTTGTGCGGCGCTATTCCCATAGCGCCTCCGCGCTCGCTTCCTCGCGCCTTGCATTTGAGGTTTTTTTAGTGGACTGTTAAGACAAATACCTGCTCCACGAACCGCACGAACGGGCCCTGCCATATTCCCAAGACGAGAATCCCGGCGATGGTCAGGTACTGGATCGCTTTTTGGTTGACCGTCAGCTCCGGCCCCGCTCCGCCGGATGACGGGCTTGCCCCGTCGAATGACGGGGGCGTCGGTGGGTCGAGGTACATGACCTTGACGATCTTGAGGGAGTAGTAGAGGGACGTGATCACGTTGAGGGCGCCTATGACGACCAGCCACAGAAGCCCCGCCCGCATGCCGGCCCAGAGCAGGTAGAACTTCGCGAAGAACCCTCCGAGCGGGGGCACCCCGGCCAGCGACAGGAGCGCCAGAAGCATCCCGGCCGCCAGAAGCGGGGATTTTTGGGAAAGCCCGGCGTACCCCGAGATCTCGTCGGTTTCCAGACGCGACGAGACCGCGACAATCACAAGGAACGCGCCCGCCGTGCTGAAGAGGTAGCTCAAGAGATAGAAAAGCAGCGCCTCTTTTCCGGCGTGGGAAAACGCGGCAAGTCCCACCAGAAGGTATCCGGCGTGGCCGATGCTCGAATACCCGAGAAGCCGCTTGATGTTGGTTTGCGGGATGGCGCCGAGATTTCCGTAAAGGAGGGTCAGGGCCGCCAGGATCGCGAAAAGAAGGGCCAAAAGCTCCTGCGCCGGACCGAATGCGGTCAACATGAGTCTTGTGAGCGCCGCGAAGCCCGCCGCCTTGGAGGCCATCGCCAGATACGCGGTCACCGGCGTCGGCGCCCCCTCGTAAATGTCCGGCGTCCACAACTGGAAGGGAACCGACGCGATTTTGAAGCCCAGCGAAGAGACCACCAGCGCCACCCCGAAGAGAAAAGGGGGAGAGAGAGGCAGGGCCTGCCCGGCGAGTTTCCGGCTGATCTCGGCGTACGAGGTGCTGCCGGTGGATCCGTAGATGAAGCTCAGTCCGTAGAGGAAAAGCGCCGTCGAGAGCGCCCCGAGAATCAGGTATTTTAGGCCCGCCTCGACCGAGGTTTTCCGGCCCCTCAGGTAGGCCGTCATGATGTAGAGCGAGATCGTGAGCGTTTCAATCGAGACAAAAAGGAGAAGAAAATCGGCGGCCGAGGCCAGAAACGAGAGCCCCGTCAGGCCCAGCAGGATGAGGAGAATGAATTCCCCGTGTCCGCGCTCCAGGTGATGCTGGTATTCGCCGGCCATGAAAAGCGTAAAAAATCCGGCGAGGAGAAACAAAAGCTTGAAGAAAAACGCGAGCCCATCCTGAGAAAAACTTCCGCCGAACGCGGAGCCGAAATGCCCCCACTGGCAGCACAGGTGGACGAAAAGCGCCGCCACGCCGGCCATCCCGACCGAGGCGAGGAGCTTTCCTTTTTTTTTGTCCGACGGAAGGAAGATATCCAGCACAAGGCATCCCAGGGATAGAAAGACAAGCCCGATTTCCGTGCCAAAGAGGGAAAGGACGCCGCTAGGCCACATGCCGCGGCCCTCCGGGGCTTGGGACTTGCGCCTGGGCGCTGTGAATTCTTTCGAGGATCGGCG
The DNA here is from genome assembly GCA_016180585.1 of Candidatus Omnitrophota bacterium. Classification (GTDB taxonomy): domain Bacteria; phylum Omnitrophota; class Gorgyraeia; order 2-02-FULL-51-18; family 2-02-FULL-51-18; genus JACPAX01. The sequence goes on from JACPAX010000063.1 coordinate 19,492, forward strand.
CGGTCCCCTTGGAGATCGTCGGCAGAAGGAGCGCGGGCAGGAACCCCACGAGAATCAAAAGCGCGATGAGAAGAAGATAGGGGAGCCTCTGCCAGCCTTTGGCGTCCAGGAGGGAAGCCCCGCGCGGAGACAGCGGGCCCTGCATCGAGGCGCGCACGGTCTTCAGCATGTATCCCGCCGTGACGACGAGCCCCGCCACCGCGCCGACGGCCTGCCAGCGGCGCGTGTCCCAGGCGCCGAGCAGGATCATGAGCTCGCCGATGAAATTGGCGAAGCCGGGCACCCCCGACGAGGCCATCGCCGTCATCACGAAAATGGTCGCGACAAACGGTATTTTTTTTCCGAAGCCGCCCCAGTCCTCGAGTAGGCGCGTGTGGGTCTGGTCGTAGATGAAACCCACGAGCGCGAAACCGAGGGCCGCCATGAGCCCGTGCGCGAACATGAAAAAGACGGTCCCGTTGAGCGCCACCGGGGTCAGACACGAGAGCCCCAGGAGAATATAGCCCATGTGGCTGCAGCTCGAGTAGCCGAGGATGAACTTCAGATCTTTCTGGGCGTACGCGACGAACCCGCAGTAGAGGATGTTGATGACGGCGATCCAGGAGACCAGCGGCATCCAGAGGGCCGCGCCCTGCGGCATCAGGCCGATCCCGAGACGGATGATCGCGTAGGCGCCGAGTTTTTTAAGGACGCCCGCGTGCAGCATGCTGACCGAAGTCGGCGCCGCCGCGTATCCCATCGGCGACCAGGTGTGGAACGGCCACAGCGTGAGGATCACGCCAAAGCCCACCAGGATGAGCGGAAACGCCCAGCGCTGAAACGAAAGCGGGAGAGGATTTTCCCGCACCGCCGCCTCGATCGCGGTCAAATCGAAGGTGTTCAGGCCGGTCGTAAAATAAAGCGCCAGGAGTGCCACCAGCGCCAACACCGCCCCGAGCGTGAGGTAAAGCGTGAGCTTCATCGTCGCGTATTCTTTGTTTCCGGAACCCCAGACGCCGATGAGGGGAAATACCGGGACGACGGCCGTTTCATAAAAGAAGTAGATAAAAAAGATATTGAGCGCGCTCAAGACCCCGAAACAGCCGACGATGAGAAAAAGATAGAAGACGAGATATTCTTTGAGCCGCTCTTTCACGCCGCAAGAGACCCAGACCCCCGCGAACGCGAGCACCGCCGTCATGAGAAGCAGCACGAGATTGATCCCGTCGACGCCGACGTGATAGGCGATCCCCAGCGACGGCACCCAGTCGATTTTGTCGATGAATTGGTACCCGCCCGCCGTCCGGTCGTAGCGGCAGAAAAGAAACACGGCGAGCGCCAAAGACACCGAGACCGCCGCGAGCGCCGTTTTCTTCAGCCATTCCACGCGGTCTTTGGGGATAAAAAGGAGGATCGCCCCGCCGAGCGCCGGCGACAAAAGCAGAAGAGAAACAGGTCCCGGATGAGGCATTTATCCCTTTGAGAGCATGAAGTAGGCGAGCACGACGAACCCAAAGCCAAACGTCGTCGCGTAGTCCTGGACGCGGCCCGTCTGCGCCCTTCGCATCAGGGAAGCGGCCCTTGAGGTGGCCCCGGCGGCGCCGTTTACCCCTTTTTGAATGAGGATGTTCCAGTCAAACCAGAAAAGAATCTTCGCCAGCGCGTTTTGAAAAAATCCCGCGATCGCCGAAAATAAATCGTCGAGATAGTATTTGTTCACGATAAAGGCGTATGCCTTCCCCGGCGCGCGCGCGAGCGGGTCCGCGCTCAAACCTTTTTTCCCAAAGAGCGCGGTGGCGGCCGCGATCCCCAGGAGCGCCGCGACGGTGGACGTGACCGCGACGGGGAGGTTGAGCGGCGCGGCGTGGCCGTGTCCGCCGAGAATGAACTCGGGAATTCCGATAAACCCTCCGGCCGCCGCCAGGCAGGCCAGAAGGACAAGCGGCGCGAGCATCACAAGCGGCGCCTCGCCGCGCGGGCGGTCGCCGTGTCCGTGGCTGGGGCCGTGAGCGTGTTTTATTTTTCTCTCGGGCCCGAGCACCGCGATCCAGCTTGCGCGGCCCATGTAAAAGGCCGTAAGAAAAGCGGTAAAGAGCGCGGTCACATAGAGGGTTCGGTTGTGTTCATGGGCGAGCGTCAGGATCTCATCCTTGCTGAAAAATCCCGAAAACGGCGGGAGGCCGCAAAGCGCCAGCGTTCCGACCAGAAACGTGACGGCCGTGACCGGCATCCGCTTGAGAAGGGCCCCCATTTCCCAGATGTCCTGGGTGCCCAGCCTGTGGATCACAGCACCCGCGCCGAGAAAGAGGAGGGCCTTGAAAAAGGCGTGGGTTGTCAGGTGGTACATCGCGACCGTGGAGCTTCCCAGCCCCAGCGCCAGCACCATGTAGCCGAGCTGGCTGATGGTCGAATACGCGAGGATTTTTTTGATGTCGTTCTGCGCGACCGCGAGTATCGCGGCAAGGAGGGCGGTGAGGGCGCCCGTCGCGGCGATCCACCCGAGCGCCTGCGGCACGCCGCTCACGAGGAAGAAGCAGCGGCTCATGAGATAGACGCCCGCCGCGACCATGGTGGCGGCATGAATCAGCGCCGAGACGGGGGTCGGGCCCTCCATCGCGTCGGGGAGCCAGATATAGAGGGGAAACTGCGCCGATTTCCCAATGACCCCGCAAAAAACAAGGAGCGAAGCGATCACGAGCGCCGTCGGGGCGAGAATGCCTTTGGCCAAAAACTCCGGCAGGATGGACTCCAGATGCGTGAACCCGAAGCTTCTGGCGCCGCCATCCGCGCCGGAGAGCGTCCAGACGTAAAATATCCCGAGCACAAAGCCGAAATCCGCGACGCGGTTGACGATAAACGCCTTGTTGCCCGCGTCGGCCGCCGACGGTTTTTCAAACCAGAAACCGATGAGGAGGTAGGAGCTTACCGCAACGAGCTCCCAGAAAACGAAGAGCATCACGAAATTATTCGCGAGCACGATCCCCAGCATCGAAAACGCGAAAAAAGACAAAGACGCGAAGTAGCGCGGGAAGCTCGAGTCGCCTTTCATGTACCCCACGGAGTAAAAAAAGATGCAGCTTCCGACGCCCGTCACGACCAGGAGCATGAGAAGCGAGAGACGGTCGATGAGAAACCCGAAGTCAACGCTCAGCCCCGCGATCTCGATCCACGGGAAGGAGCGCTCCGCCGGCAGGCCGCCGTGGGCGGAGTGATGGAGAAAAAGGGCCGCGCTCCCCGCCAGCGACACTAAAATCCCGGCGACCGCCAAGCCGCTCGCGAGTCTCGGCGATTTCATCGAAAAAAGGCAAATCAGCACCGAGGCGAGAAAGGGAGCAAAAAGGACAATCCAGGGGAGAAGGCGCGGGTCTACCATTTGAGCGTTTCCATTGCCTTGACGCCCGTGGTGTGTTGGCGGCGGTAGAGGAGGATAACGAGGGAGAGGCCGACGGCGACTTCGGCGGCGGCGACGATCATCGTGAAAAAGACCACCGCCTGTCCCGACAAATCCCCGAGAAAGGCCGAAAAGGCCACAAACGAAAGGTTCGCCGAGTTTAGAATCAGCTCGATCGAGAGAAGGATCATCAGAATATTGCGGCGCGTCAGCATGCCGACGAGTCCGACCGAAAAAAGAATCGCCGAGACGACCAGATAGTGGTGGAGGCCTATCATCGGGCCTCTTTCTTGGCCAAGATCACGACGCTGAGGATCGCGGCCAGAAGGAGAAAGGAGGTGAGCTCGAACGGGAGCGCGTAACGGCTGAAAAGAAGCCTCCCGATGGCCTCGGCCGTGCCGTGGGCCGCCGTCGTCCCGGAGGCGGGGAGGCTCCGGATCACGCCGAACGTCTGCGCGAAGACAAGCGCCCCCAGGAGAACCGCCATCACCGGCGGGAGTCTCAGCCCGTCCCAGCCTTCGCTGAGTTTTTTGAAGTCGATCATCATCACGACAAAGAGGAAGAGCACCAGGATCGCCCCCGCGTAGACGAGGACCAGGATCGTCGCGACCAGAAAGGCCTTGAGCAGGACAAAGAGACCGGCCGTCATGCACATCGCGCCGACAAGCGACAGGACGCTATATACCGCGGACCTTGCCAGCACGACGCCCAGCGCGAAGACAAGAGCCCCAAGGGAGAAAAGATAAAAAAAGACGGTTTCCAGCATAGAATTCACCCATTCTAGGGAGCCCCCCAAGCCTTGTCAACGGATTTCAGGATTTCAGGTACGAATTTCAGGCGCGGGGAGCAGGTGGGCCGCACAGCTGCACGGTTCTGGCTGGGTTTAAATAATTGGTATATCATCAAAATAATACTTGACAAATATGAATCCATCGGGTACCCTTTGAACCGTCCCTGTTGTGGGCAAGCTTGAAAGGTTCCCGCTTGAGAAAAAGACTCCTTAAACCCGTAGCGCTGGTCCTGGCCGTAAGCTTCCTGAATACCCAGGTTCTTTGGGCGGCAAGCTTCGAGAAAAGCATTGTTGAAAGCCTGATCAAATACTGGGCGCAAGGCCGAAGTGTCTCCACCCTCGAGAAAAACCA
>JACPAX010000064.1 GCA_016180585.1 Candidatus Omnitrophota bacterium
TGAACGTTCGTTCAAGTAAGATGGGTCCATGAAACTGACCCGCCCGCTGATTATTCTGGATCTGGAGACGACCGGCACCTGGATCGAGAAAGACCGCATTATCGAGATCGGGATGATCCGATGCCTCTCGGACGGGAGGACCGAGAGCTTTGTCCGTCGCGCGAACCCGGGGATACCGATCCCCGCGGGAGTGACGCGGCTCACGGGCATCTCCGATGGAGACGTGAAATCGGCCCCGCCGTTCAAGGAGATGGTCCCGGAGGTGCTCGGCTTTATCGGCGACGCCGATTTCGGCGGGTTTAACGTCGAGCGCTTCGACCTGCCGATTCTGGAGCGCGAGGTGTTTGACGCAGGGCTTCGCCTCGAGTGGCGCCACCGCACCGTTTACGACGCGCAGAAGATCTACCACATCCACGAGAAAAGAGATCTCAAGGCCGCCTACAAATTTTACTGCCAGAAAGAGCTCTCCAACGCGCACTCGGCGCTCGCCGACTCGGAGGCGACGCTTGAGATCCTCTCCGCTCAGATCGCCAAGTACGGCAAGGGCAATGAATACGTCGAGTCCCTGATTGATTTTGACTACGAGCCGTTCACCGATTTCTTCGACGCGGACCGGAAATTCCGCTGGTGGAACGGCGAACTTTATCCGGTGTTTGGCAAATATGGCCGTAAATTGACCGTGGAGGAGATCACCCGGAAAGACCGTTCCTATATCGAATATCTGATGACCACCGACTTTGACGAGAAGACCAAAGAGATGCTCCGCCGGTGTTTGGCGGGGAAATTTCCAATTCGTTTGACTCGCCCCTGATTTTTCTATAGAGTAGACAGGCATGTTTCTCTATGGGAAGCCATGTGCCTCAAATTCCTGAAATCGTCGGTCGGCAGAAAATACCTCATGGCCGTGACCGGCGTCTTTCTTTTGGGGTTCGTCGTCGCGCACATGCTCGGGAATCTCCAGATTTTTCTTGGGCCCGAGGCGCTCAATAGCTACGCCGAACACCTGCAGAACCTCCCCGCGCTGCTGTGGCCCGCGAGGGCTGTTCTCCTGGGCGCGTTCATCCTGCATGTCGGCGTCTCGATAAGCCTGGCGATCGAAAACAGGCGCGCGAGATCCATTCCTTATGCCTGCGGGGCGACGGTCGAGGCGAGCTATGCCTCGCGCACGATGGTGATGTCCGGGCTGATTATTCTGGCTTTCCTCATCTACCACCTCCTGAATTTTACTTTCGGCGTCACTCACCCGCGGTTTTTTCACCTCGTAGACGCGAAGGGGCGGCACGACGTGTATTCAATGGTGATCTTGAGCTTCCGGGAGCTGCCGGTGAGCGGCGCTTATGTCGCGGCGATGGGGCTTCTGTGTCTGCATTTGAGCCACGGGATTTCCGGCCTTTTTCAGTCCTTGGGCCTGGCGGGAGCGATGCCGGCCTTAAAACGGGCGGGCGCGGTGATCGCGTTGGTTATTTTTGCCGGCAACAGCTCGATTCCCCTGGCGGTGTGGCTGGGGTGGCTTAAGGCCGTCGGCGGGGGGAGCGTGGAATGAGTCTTGACGCGAAGGTCCCCTTGGGGCCTCTGGCCGAGAAATGGGACAAAAGAAAATTTGAGTTAAAGCTCGTCAGCCCCGCCAACAAGCGCAAGGTCGACGTGATTGTCGTCGGGACGGGACTGGCGGGGGCCTCGGCCGCGGCGAGCCTGGCGGAGCTCGGCTACAACGTCCATGCCTTCTGCTTTCAGGACAGCCCCCGCCGCGCGCACAGCATCGCCGCGCAGGGCGGCATCAACGCGGCTAAAAATTACCAGAACGACGGCGACAGCATCACCCGTCTTTTTTACGACACCATCAAAGGCGGGGATTTCCGCGCCCGCGAGGCCAATGTCTACCGCCTCGCGCAGGTTTCCGGGAATATCATCGACCAGTGCGTCGCGCAGGGCGTGCCGTTCGCGCGCGAGTATGGGGGGCTGCTCGCCAACCGCTCTTTCGGCGGCGCGCAGGTGTCCCGCACGTTTTACGCGCGCGGGCAGACGGGCCAACAGCTTTTGCTCGGCGCGACTCAGGCGCTTGAGCGCCAGATCGGTCTGGGCCGCGTCGCCATGCATCCGCGCACCGAGATGCTTGACCTTGTCGTCGTGGACGGCCACGCCAAAGGAATCATCGTTCGGGACCTGGTGAGCGGGAAAATCGGCGCTTATGCCGCGGACGCGGTGGTGCTGGCGACCGGCGGTTACGCGAACGTCTTTTATCTTTCGACCAACGCGATCGGCTCCAACGTCACGGCGATCTGGCGCGCCCATAAGAAAGGCGCTTTCTTCGCGAACCCCTGCTACACCCAGATCCACCCGACCTGCATTCCCGTGACCGGCGATCACCAGTCGAAGTTGACTCTGATGTCGGAGTCCTTGCGTAACGATGGCCGGATCTGGGCCCCCAAGAAACAAGGCGACCGGCGCGCTCCCGGCGACATTCCGGAAAACGAGCGCGATTATTATTTGGAAAGAAAGTATCCGAGTTTCGGGAATCTGGCGCCGCGGGACATTTCTTCGCGGGCCGCCAAAGAAGTCTGCGATGAGGGTCGCGGCGTCGGCCAGTCCGGCCGCGGCGTTTATCTGGATTTTGCCGAGGCGATCCGGCGGCTCGGCAAGGCGGTGATCAAAGAGCGCTACGGGAACTTATTCGACATGTATCAAAAGATCACCGCGGAAAATCCTTACGAAACGCCGATGCGGATCTACCCGGCCGCGCATTACGCGATGGGGGGGATTTGGGTCGATTATCACCTGATGAGCAGTCTCCCCGGGCTCTTCGTGCTCGGCGAGGCCAATTTTTCGGACCACGGCGCCAACCGCCTCGGCGCGTCGGCCTTGATGCAGGGCCTGGCGGACGGCTATTTTATCCTACCGTACACGATAGGCGATTATTTCGCGTCGCACAAAAAACCGCGGCCGGCCGCGGACCAGGCGGAATTCAAACAAGGAGAGGCCGAGGCCGGGGAGCGCGTGAAGAAATTATTGTCCATCCGGGGCAGGCGCAGTCCCGTCTCTTTTCACCGCGAACTCGGGCGCCTTTTGTGGGAATATTGCGGGATGGCCAGAAACGACCGGGGGTTGAGGAAGGCCCTGGCGGCGATTCCGTCGCTTCGAGAGGAGTTTTGGAAAAATGTGAATGTGCTGGGCGACGGCGACGGTTTGAACTCAGGCCTCGAGCGCGCGGGCCGCGTGGCGGATTTTCTCGAATTTGGGGAACTGTTATGCCTTGACGCGCTCACCCGCGAGGAATCCTGCGGGGGGCATTTCCGCCAGGAACACCAGACGCCGGAGGGCGAGGCCAGACGCGACGACGCGAAGTTCTGCCACGTCTCGGCGTGGGAGTTTAAAGGCGTGGGGCAGGCGCCGGTGTTGCACAAGGAGCCGCTGGCGTTCGAGAACGTTTCTTTGACTGAAAGGAGCTACAAATGAGCCATCACGTCATTGCGAGGAGCGTAGCGACGAAGCAATCTTTGCGCAAAGATTGCTTTGCTTCGCTCGCAATGACAAAATGAACTTAAAGCTTCGAATCTGGCGCCAGAAAAATTCGGGCGCCAAAGGCTATTTCCAGAAAGTGGACGCCAAGGGCATCAGTCCCGACATGTCTTTTCTGGAGATGCTCGACGTCGTGAACGAGGAGCTTCTCGCCAAGGGCGAGGAGCCGGTGATATTTGACCACGACTGCCGCGAGGGGATTTGCGGGGCTTGTTCGCTCGTGATCAACGGCGTCGCGCACGGGCCCGAGCGCGGCACGACGACTTGCCAGCTTCACATGAGACACTTTAAAGACGGCCAGATCATCGTCATCGAGCCGTGGCGGGCCTCCGCATTTCCCGTGTTGAAGGACCTGGCGGTGGATCGGGGCGCCTTTGACCGCATCATCCAGGCGGGCGGGTTTGTCTCGGTGGGCGCCGGCGGCGCGCCGGATGGCAACGCAATCCCGGTTTCAAAAAATTCGGCGGAGCTCGCGATGGACGCGGCCGCCTGCATCGGCTGCGGCGCTTGCGTGGCCGCCTGCAAGAACGCCTCGGCGATGCTTTTTGTCGCGGCGAAGGTCTCGCACTTGGCCGCGCTGCCGCAGGGACAGGTGGAGCGAGCCGCCCGCGTCGAGAGGATGGTCGCCCAGATGGACCAAGAGGGTTTCGGAAACTGCACGAACCAGTTTGAGTGCCAGGCCGTCTGCCCGAAGGAGATCGGCGTCTGGTTTATCGCCAAGATGAACAAAGAATATCTGAAGGCCAAAATTTGTCAATGACGGGGGGCACATGACTGAATCGACGGAAATTCGAGAAGTGGTAAGGAAGCCGGGGGTGGTGGTCTTCGCGGCCGTCCTTAATTTTATCGCGGCTTTTTTTGGGTTTCTATTCGCGGCGCTTTCGCTCGCCGGGATTTTCTTCGGGAACGCGATGGGACTGGCGGAAAAGATCAATACGCGGCTCTCCGAATACTCCGTCCCGTCGGTGGATCTCTCCTCGGGCCTTGTGTTTTTCTTTGCGATCCTTTTTGCGCTGGGTCTTGCGGTGGGCGTCGGCTCGCTCCTCGTGGGGCGCGGGCTGCTCAAGGGAAGGAAATGGGCCTGGTACGCTCAGGTGGCGTCGAGCGTGATCGGCCTTTTGGGATTTCCGTTTTGGACGCTGATGAACGCGGTAATTCTCGTTCTTTTCTTCCGGCCTCTCGCGCGCGAGCACTTCAAGGTTTGAACGCATGCCTCTGGTCAAAGCCAAAATCCGCGTGGGCCACAGCCCCGATCCCGACGACGCGTTCATGTTTTACGCGATCGCGCACGGGAAGATCAAGACCGACGGGATCACGTTTTCCCATGTGATCGAGGACATCGAAAGCCTGAACCAGCGCGCCTTCAAGGCGGAGCTTGAGGTGACCGCCGTGTCGGCGTTCACGTTTTTCCAGGTCGCGGACAAGTACGCGCTGATGCCTTGCGGGGCCAGCCTCGGGGACAATTACGGCCCCGTGCTCGTTTCCACCCGGTCGATGTATTCGAAAGAGCTTCAGGGAAAAAAGATCGCCGTGCCCGGGCTGCACACGACGGCGACCCTGGCGCTCCGTCTTTTTTTGCCCGCTTTCGAAACGGTGGTCGTGCCGTTCGATCAAGTCCTGGAGGCGGTCAAAAGCGGGAAGGCGGACGCGGGACTCATCATTCACGAGGGGCAGCTGACCTACGAAAAACTCGGCTTCAAGAAAGTCGCCGACCTCGGCGAGTGGTTTTATGAGATGACCCGGCTTCCGCTCCCGCTCGGCGTGGACGTGATCCGCAAAAATCTGGGCCGCGACGTCATGCGTAAGACCACGCGGCTTCTGCGCGACAGCATCGTGTATGGCCTCAAGAACCGCAAGGAGGCGCTCGCCTACGCGATGAAGTTCGGCCGCGGCATCGAGGAAAATACCGCCGATGAGTTTGTCGGCATGTACGTCAACGACTACACGGTGGACATGGGCAAAAAAGGGAAAGACGGACTCCTGGCCCTGCAGAAGGCGGCCGTCAAGGACGGCATTCTTTCGAAGTCCGCCAAGATTGAATTCGTGGACATGTGAGGAGGGACGGTGTTTGACAAAATTTCCAACGGAATGAAAGGCGCGATGGGCCAGTTTCAGATGATGCAGAAGCTCATGCAGAATGAGAACTTCAGGGCGTTCATCGCCCACCCGAAGGTGCGGGAGCTTTTTGGGGACCCCGACTTCCGGGAAGTCGCCAAGACCCAGGATTTCTCCAAGATTCTCTCCCACCCCGGATTCGCCCGGCTCCGCCAGGACCCCGAGGTAGCCGGCCTGATGGCCAAGATCAATCCCAAAGAACTTCTCGGCGGGTAAATGGGCGCCGGAAGAATCGCCTTCGCGGGTTCGGGCGGGCTGATCGGCGGCGCGGTGTTGCCGGGGCTCGAATCGAAATACGAAGTCGTGCGGCTAAAGCATCGGCGGATCGGCGAATGGCCGTCGCTTGTCGACGGCGCTCATGCCGTGATCAATCTCGCCGGCGCGCCGATCGCGGAGAAACGCTGGACGCCCCGCCGGAAAAAAGAGCTGATCCAAAGCCGCCTGGGCGCTACCCGGGCGCTGGTCGACGCGATGGCGCAGGCGAAGGACAGACCCAAGGTGTTCTTGAGCGCCTCGGCGGTCGGGTATTACGGCGCCCATGGAGACGAGACGCTGGATGAGGCCTCCCCGGCCGGATCCGGCTTTTTGGCCGATCTCTGCCGCGAATGGGAGAGGCAGGCCCTCAAGGCGCGGGCGCACGGCGTCCGCGTCGTTTTGCTGCGTACCGGCATCGTGCTGTCGCCGAGGGGCGGGGCGCTGGCCAAGATGCTTCCGCTGTTTCGTTTGGGCCTCGGGGGTCCAATGGGAAGCGGCCGGCAATGGATGAGTTGGATTCACATCGACGACGAAGTCGGCGGCATCCACAAGGCCCTGGAAGACGGCTCCATCCAGGGACCGGTCAATCTCACCGCGCCCGATCCCGTCTCGATGGGCGGGTTTGCCCGGACGCTTGGAAAAACGCTTCACCGTCCCGCCCTTTTTCCGGTCCCCGGTTTCGCGCTCAAACTTCTCCTGGGCGAAATGTCGGGGATGCTCCTCACCGGACAGAGGGTAAGGCCCGGAAAACTTCTGGCCGGCGGTTTCTCTTTCCGTTATCCCACGCTGGAGTCCAGCCTCGTGGATCTTTTGGGCGCGATTCGAAGCGCTTGACTCTCCGGCATTCAGGTGTTATTATTTCCTCTCTTTTGGAAAGGGGTTATGGGGACTTTTTTCGCGAATAAAAAAGATTATTTAAATAAAAAATGGCATGTGGTGGATGCCCAGGGGCAGATTGTGGGCCGCCTGGCGACCCGCATTTCCCGGATTCTCATGGGCAAGGGCAAGACCGAGTTCACGCCGCATGTGGACTGCGGGGACGGCGTGATCGTCATCAACTCCGCCGACGCCGTTGTCACCGGCAATAAGGAAAAGACGAAAATTTACAAGTCCTTTTCGGGTTATCCGAGCGGGCAGAGGGAACGGACTTTTGAAAGGGTCATGCAGGAGGACCCGACCCACGTGATCAAGCACGCGGTAAAAGGGATGCTCCCCAAGTCCAGACTCGGCAAGCGGATGATCACGAGGCTTCTGGTGTATCCCGGCAAAGAGCACCCGCACGCGGCCCAGCTGGCGGGAGGCATGGGCCAGGCCCTGCCCCGGGAGAAAAAGACCGTCAAAAAAGAAGCCCTGGTGGGACAAAAATGACGGCCCCATCACCCACGCCTACGCCCGCGACCGCTCCGCGGAAGAGCGCGCTCAAGACCCCGGTTGAGAAGTGGCAGGCGACCGGACGGCGCAAAGAAGCGACGGCCCGGATCCAGCTTTTTAAGGGCACCGGAAAGATCGAAGTCAACCGCAAGGACATGGCCGTTTATTTCGGAAGGCCCACCCTCCAGATGATCGCCAGGCAGCCGCTGGAGGCCTTGCGCCTTCAGGACAAGGTGGACGTGATCGCCAACGTGCGGGGCGGCGGACTCGCCGGCCAGGCGGGCGCGGTGCGGCAGGCGATTTCCAGGGCGCTGGTCCAATTCGACGGGACTTTAAAAACATTCTTGCGCCGCGGCGATTACCTGACCCGCGACCCGCGCATGAAAGAGCGTAAAAAATACGGTCGCAAGGGCGCTCGGCGCAGGTTCCAGTTCTCGAAGAGATAGGACGGTTTTCAGGCGATACCCGGTTTTAATAAATAGTCATAACTCTAGGAACAGCCGAGCGTTACGCTCGGCTTTCTTTTTTATTTTTTGACATATGGGGCAAAGCTCTCTATAATGTGTGTTTTTAGTACATCATGCAACTACCGGACTCGGAGCCGCATTCACGGGTGACGCCGAAGGGGAGTTCTCTTTCGCCCGGACCCCGCATCCATGACGGGGGAGGACGAAAGAGTCCCGCAGGCGGCAGGACCCGTGAATGTGGCGCATGGGAAAGAGTGTGGAATGGCGAAAAAATTGAGGGTGGGGGTTGTGGGCGCCACCGGTTATACCGGGGAAGAACTGGTCCGGATTTTGTGCGGGCATCCCCTGGTGGAATTGACTTATGCCTCCGGCAAAGAGACCCGCGAAGCGAAAATCCAGGATATTTTCCCCTATCTCAAAAACAGCGTCGATCTTCCGTACGCGGCGTTTTCTTTTGAAGAGGCGGCGGCCCGGTGCGATTTTGTTTTTCTCTCGCTTCCGCACACGGTCTCGATGTCCGTGGCGCCGGCTTTTCTCAAGGCGCGCAAGAAGGTGGTGGACGTGAGCGCCGATTATCGCCTGAAGGACGCCGCCCTCTACGAGACTTTCTACAAGGTCAGGCATCAGGACGCCGCAAATCTCGAGCGCGCCGTCTACGGGCTTCCGGAAATCCACCGGGAGAAAATCCGCAAGGCCGTCCTCGTCGCCAATCCCGGGTGTTACCCGACGGGCGCTATTCTCGGGGTCCTCCCGGGGCTGAGGCATGGCCTGTGGGACGGGAGCGCCGTGACGATAGACGCCAAAAGCGGGGTCACGGGCGCCGGCCGCAAGGCCGAAAAATCGCTGAACTTTTCCGAGGTGAACGAGTCGTTCAAGGCGTACAAGCTTTTCGAGCACCAGCACGTCCCCGAGATCAATCAGGAGCTCTCGGGGGTGAGCGGCCGGCGGACGGAGGTGGTGTTTGTCCCTCACCTTCTCCCGGTGAACCGCGGCATCCTGAGCACGATCTACGCGCCCTTGAAGAAAAAGATCACCGGCGAGGAGCTCCTTTCGGTTTATCAGAGGGAATACGCCCGCGAGCCTTTCGTGAAAGTCTACGCCGGCGGGGCGCTGCCCGAGCTCAAAAACGTCGCGCATACGAATTTCTGCGACATCGGGCTTCGCGTCCACGAGGGAAAGCGCCTGGCGGTGATCGTCACGGCGATCGACAATCTCCAAAAGGGCGCGGCGGGCCAGGCGGTGCAAAACATGAATCTCATGATGGGATTCGATGAAAAAACAGGCCTGTAAAAACCTGAAACAGGAAGCAAGAAGCATGAAGCAGGAAACCGTAGGAGAGTTCTCTTGAAGGCGATACACGGCGGCGTGACCGCGCCGATCGGGTTCAGGGCCAACGGTCTTTTCTGCGGAATTAAAAAATCCAAGCGGCGGGATCTGGCGCTGATCGTCTCGGAGAGGCCGTGCCACGCGGCGGGCGTTTTTACGACCAACAAAGTCCAGGCCTCCTGCGTGGTGATCAACAAAGAGCATCTCCGCGATCATCGGGCCCAGGCGATCATCGCCAATTCCGGGAACGCCAACTGCATGACCGGCCGGGGCGGTTTTGAAAACTCCCGGGCCATGGCGGCGGTGATCTCGCGGGCGCTGAAGATCAGGAAGAAAGACGTGCTGGTCGCGTCCACCGGCGTTATCGGCAAGCCTCTGCCGATCAAGAAAATCATCGCGGCGGCGCCGGAGCTGGTGCGGGGCCTGAGCCGCAAGGGAAGCGAGCTGGCGGCCGCGGGGATCCTTACGACGGACCGCGTGAATAAAGAAGCCGCGCTTGAGTTCATGATCGGCAAACGAAGGGTCCGGATCGGCGCGATCGCCAAGGGCGCGGGCATGATTCATCCGCAGATGGCCACGATGCTTTGTTTCGCGTCCACGGATGCGGCCATCACGCCCGCCGCGCTCAGAGACGCGCTCGCCCGTGCCGCGGGAAAGACTTTTAATACGATCACGATCGACGGGGACATGTCCACCAACGACATGGCGCTGGTGCTCGCCAGCGGGATGGCGCAAAACAAGCGTATCGTCGAGGGGACCAAAGACTTTCGGATTTTCTCAAGGGCGCTGGAGACGGTCTTTCTGACGTTGGCCAAGCAGATGATCCGCGACGCCGAGGGCGCGACCAAATTCGTCGAGGTCTGCGTCAGGCACGCGCAGACGAAGGAAGACGCGCTGGCCGTCGCTCGTTCGATCGCCTGCTCCAGTCTTTTCAAGTGCGCGCTTTTTGGTTCGGATCCCAACTGGGGTCGCATCGCCGCCGCGGCAGGGTACGCGGACGCGCATATGGATCCCCGGAGGATGCAGATCTATCTGGGCAGGGAGCTTGTGCTCCGCCGGGGCGGGCGGGTGAAGAAGAAGGCCGTGATTTTAAACCGGATATTCGCCCAGAAAAACATCCGGATCACCGTGGACCTCGGGCTCGGGAAATACGCCGCCACGGCGTATACGTGCGATTTTTCGACCAATTACGTGAGGATTAATTCTGCGTACCGCACCTAATTTTTAAACGGACCGCGCAGTCCGCCGACGCTTTAGTGGCGGACGGCGTATAGAGCCTAATGACAACAAGTTCGGAGCAGGGAGTTCAGAGTTCGGAGACAGTTGTGGAGTTGATCAGTTCGGAGAAAGATAGGACAAAATGTTTTTACTCCAAACTAAAAAACTCTCCACTGTCTCCGAACTACGAACTCTGAACTCCGAACTTAACACGAATTTAGGAGTATTTTCATGGAAGAAATGATTCGCAAGGCGGACGTTCTGATCGAGGCCCTGCCTTATATCCAGAGCTTTTACGACAAGACCATCATCATCAAGTACGGCGGCGCGGCGATGACCGACACGTTCATCCGCCGCAACGTCCTGGAAGACATCGTGTTCATGAGCTACGTCGGCATGCGGCCGGTCCTGGTGCACGGCGGCGGTCCCTACATCTCGAAGCGGATTGAGGAAATGGGCAAGGAGGTCAAGTTTGTCAGGGGTTTCCGCGTGACCGACGAAGAGACGATCGAAGTCGTCGAAGACGAGCTTTCCAAGGTGAACCGCGACATCGTCCGGGAAATCATCTCGCTTGGCGGGAGCGCGATTTCCTTGAGCGGGAAAGAGGACCATCTCATCGAGGTCAAGAAACATCCCGAGATCGACGGGCAGGACATCGGATTTGTCGGAGAGATCACGAAAATAAACGGCGACGTGATTCAGAAAATGATCACCAGCGACATCATCCCCGTGATTTCGCCGATCGGCATCGGCAGGGACGGATTTACCTACAATATCAACGCCGACCAGTCGGCGGCCGAGATCGCGCGGAACTTAAGCGCGTTGAAGCTTGTGCTTCTGACCAATGTCCGTGGGATCCTGAGGGACCAGGCCAAGCCCGAGACGGTGATCTCGCATGTCAGCGTCCCGGAGGTCGAGGAGCTGATCGAGAATAAAGTGATCAGCAGCGGCATGATCCCCAAGGTCAAGGCCTGCATCCGCGCGCTGGAGAGGGGCGTCAAGAAAACGCATATCATCGACGGTCGCATCCCGCACGGGATTTTACTGGAAATATTTACCGACAAGGGCATTGGGACGGAGATCGTGAAGCGATAGCGCTATAGGATTGCTTTTTAACCATGGATTATAGGAAAACGATCAGGCTCTACTACGACTACGTGGTCCCGTGCTACCACAAGACGCCGCTCGTGCTTGAGCGCGGCCGGGGCACGCGCGTGTGGGACGCCCAAGGGGACGAGTACCTGGATTTTTTTCCCGGGTGGGCGGTCAGCGGGCTCGGGC
Source organism: Candidatus Omnitrophota bacterium (assembly GCA_016180585.1). Lineage (GTDB taxonomy): Bacteria > Omnitrophota > Gorgyraeia > 2-02-FULL-51-18 > 2-02-FULL-51-18 > JACPAX01. Next base: position 11,550 of record JACPAX010000064.1, read on the forward strand.
ATTGCCATAAGCGGGTCTCCGAGGCGATCAAGCGCCAGGCGGACCGGCTGATCCACGTCTCCAACAATTATTACCACGAGCTTCAGGGCGCGCTTGCCGAAGTCATCGTCCGGCACTCGTTTCCCGGCAAGGTGTTTTTCTGCAACTCGGGGGCGGAGGCGAATGAGGCCGCCTTCAAACTGGTCCGGAAACTGGGAAACCCCTCCCGGAACGAGGTCATCACGATGGAGCGGTCGTTCCACGGCCGGACGCTTGCCACGGTGGCGGCCACCGGGCAGGGAAAATACCGGGAGGGATTCGATCCGCTGACTCCCGGTTTTGTGAATGTCCCGTTCAACGATTTGCGGGCGCTGGAGCGCGCCGTGAATTCCCGGACGGTCGCGGTGATGCTGGAACTCATTCAGGGGGAGGGCGGCGTGCGCGTGGCCGATCCCCAGTTTGTCTCGGCGGTCCGGCGGATCTGCGACGAGAAAAAGCTCTATTTGATTTTTGACGAAGTGCAGACCGGGATGGGCCGCACCGGGAGAATGTTTTGCCATAAGAATTACGGCGTCGAGCCGGACCTGATGACGCTCGCCAAGTCTCTCGGCGGCGGGTTTCCGATCGCGGCGATGGTGGCCAGGAAGGAGATCGCCGACGCGCTGGCCCCGGGGACCCACGCGACGACGTTCGGAGGAAGTCCGCTGGCCTGCGCCGCCGCACTTGCGACGTTCGAGGCGATCGAGAAGGAAAAACTTTTAAACAATGCGGTCACCGCGGGGTCCCATCTCTTTGGGAGGCTTCGCGGGATCCAGAAGCGGTTTTTGTTCGTGAAGGAAGTCCGCGGGATGGGGCTCATGGCGGGGATGGAGCTGGAGATGGACGGCAAGCGCATTTACGAGCGGTGCCTTCAAAGAAAGCTTTTGATCAATTGCACCCAGGGAAACGTGCTGAGGTTTATGCCTCCCCTGATCGTGAAGGAAAAGGAGATTGACCGGGCCTGCCGGATCCTTGAGGAAGTTTTTGCCGGGGAAGAGAAAAGTCAGGCGGTCAAAGAAGGGAGTCAAGCGGTATGAGCAAAGCAAAAAAGAAGCAATCAAGATCAGGCGCTGCCCGGAGGGCGAAGGCCAGGTCATCGGCCCGCATTCGCCGAGGAACGCGGACGGATTCGTCCGGCCGAGACAGGCGAAGGCGGCCCCAATCACCGGCCGCGCTGTTCGCGGCCAAGGATTTTCTGACCATCAAGGAGGCGACCGCGGACGATCTGGCGGCGCTGTTTAAACTGGCCGACAAGATGAAAAGAAACCCCGAGATTTTCCTGGGCAAGCTCAAAGGAAAATCGCTGGCGATGCTCTTTCAGAAGCCGTCGATACGGACGCGGGTCTCGCTGGAGGTGGGGATATCCGAGCTCGGAGGCCTCTCGGTGTACATGGACCCCCAGGAGCTTCCGCTCGGCGAGCGGGAGTCGATCAAAGACGTCGCGCGGGTCCTGTCCCGATACTGCGATGTCGCAGTCGTGCGGACTTATCATCATTCGGACACCGAAGAATTCGCCAGACACGCGACGATTCCGGTGATCAACGGCCTGAGCGACGGGTATCATCCCTGCCAGACGCTCGCGGACCTCTTCACGATCCGCGAAAAGTTCGGCTCGCTCGAGAAAATGAACATCGCCTATATCGGCGACGGCAACAACGTGCTCAACTCGCTTCTCTACGGCGCGGGCAAGGTGGGGGCGAACCTGGCGGTCGCCACGCCGAGAGGCTACGAGCCGAGCGAGGAAGTGCTCAAGGAGATCAAGCTGATCTGCAAGGAAAGCGGTTCGAAGATCACGCTCTCCAACAACCCGTTTACGGCGATCAAAAACGCCCACGCGGTCTACACGGACGTATGGGTGAGCATGGGGCAGGAGAAACAGCGCGAGCAGAGACTGAGGGATTTTCAGCCGTTTCAGCTTAACGGCGCGATTATCAGCAAGGCGCCCAAAGACGCGATGATCATGCATTGCCTGCCGGCGCACCGCGGCGAGGAGATCACCGACGAGGCGATGGAACACCCGCGCTCGGCGATTTTTGACCAAGCCGAAAACAGGCTGCACACGCAGAAAGCGCTCCTCTATTTGCTGTTGACTAGAAAAAGAAAGAAATAACATGCTAAATTCGAAGCTCGAAATTCGAAATACGAAACAAATCCGAAATTCTAAATTCGAATGACAGAAACTTTATTTTCAATTTTGGTCATTCGGATTTTGAATTTGTTTCGTATTTCGTGCTTCGAATTTCGGATTTAATGGATTAGGAGTTTTCGATGAAGAAAGTCGTCTTGGCTTATTCCGGCGGGTTGGACACCTCCGTCGCGATCCGTTGGTTGAAGGAACGGGGCTACGAGGTGGTGGCCTACATGGCGGATGTCGGGCAGGAAAAGACGACCGCCGCCGCGATCGCCAGGGCGAAGAAGGCCGGCGCCGCCAAGGTCGTCGTGAAAGATTTGAAAAAGCGCTTTGTGAACGAGTACCTCTGGCCGGCGCTGAAGGCCGGCGCCGTTTACGAAGGGCGGTATACCCTCGCGACCGCGCTTTCGCGCCCGCTGATCGCCGCCGAGCAGGTGGCGGTGGCGCATGCCGAGAAGGCCACGGCCGTCGCGCACGGTTGCACCGGCAAGGGAAACGATCAGGTGCGGTTCGAGGTGACGACGCAGGCGCTGGACAGCTCGCTCGAGATCCTCGCGCCCGTCCGCGAATGGGAATTCAAATCAAGGGAGGAAGAGATCCTCTACGCCCGGAGGCACCGCATCCCGATCGACGTGACGAAAAAAAGCCCTTTTTCCATCGATAAAAACATCTGGGGCGTGAGCGTCGAGGCCGGCGCGCTCGAGGACCCGAACGTCGAGCCGCCGGAGGAGTCTTTTCAGTGGACGCGCGGGGCGAAGGACAGAAACCCGAAAGAGCGGGTGATCGAGATCCGGTTTGAAAAAGGCGTCCCCGTCGGCCTGGAGGGCGGCCGTCCCGGTCCGCTCAAGCTGATCGGCAGGCTAAACGCGCTCGGGTCGGAATATGGGATAGGGCGCATGGACATGGTCGAGAACCGTCTTGTCGGCATCAAATCGAGAGAGACCTACGAGGCGCCGGCGGCCACGATCCTGATCCAGGCCCACAAGGACCTCGAGAGTCTGGTGCTCGACCGGGAGCTTTTGCACTTCAAGGAAGGCATTGCCCAGAAGTACGCGGAGCTTGTTTATTACGGGCTCTGGTTCACGCCGCTGCGCTCGGCGCTGGATCGGTTTGTCGAAGCGACCCAGGAAAAGGTGAGCGGCAGCGTGCGCGTGAAGCTGAGGAAGTACTCGTCGCAGGTCGTGGGTCGCAAGTCCCCGCACTCCCTATATAAGGAAACCCTGGCGACGTATAGCGCCAAAGACCGATTTGACCAGCGTCTCGCCAAAGGTTTTATCGACCTGTGGGCGTTGCCGTACAAGAAATAGTTCGGAGCCGGGAGTTCGTAGTTCGGAGAAAAAACATAAATGAAAAATAAGCTGTGGGGCGGAAGGTTTGGGAAGCGGACGGATCCCGCGTTTGAACAATTCAGCAGCTCTTTCCGGTGGGACCGGCGTCTTTTGCCCTATGATTTAAAAATTGACGCGGCCCATGTGAAGGCCCTTCGGAAATGCGGCGTGCTGACGGCGGGCGAAGCCGGGAAGCTGCTTTCGGCGATCGCGCGGCTGGTGGAGCGGTCCGAAAACGGCCATTTGCGGCTTGACGGGAATTCGGAAGACATCCACTCCGCGATTCAGTCGGAGCTCGAAAAGCTTGCGGGGCCTTTGGCGGACAAGCTTCACACGGCCAGATCCCGCAATGACCTTGTCAGCCAGAGCATGCGGCTTTATGGCAAGGAGCACGCCGCGAAGATCGAGTCCCTGATCGGCCGGCTGCAGAAAGAGATTGTCCTGAAGGCCGAAGAGACCCAGGGGGTGTTGGTCCCCGGCATGACGCATTTGCAAAACGCGCAGGTTGTCTCTCAGGCGCACATTTTTCTGGCCTACGTCGAAATGCTGGACCGGGCCAAACGCCGGCTCCAGGCGGCGGCGCCGTTTTTTGACGTCTGCGTTCTGGGAAGCGGCGCCCTGGCGGGGGTCACTTTTAATTTGGATCAGAGACTCCTCGCCCGCGAGCTCGGGCTCTCCGCGATCGCTTCCAATAGCTACGACGTCTCGGGCGACAGAGACTTTGCGCTCAACGCCCTGTCCGCGGCCGTATTCACCGGGCTTCAGCTCTCGAGGATCGCCGAGGATTTGATGGTCGGCCAGGCCAGGGGGGCCGCGCTCTTTGACCTCGACGAGGCCTTCTGCACGGGGAGTTCGATGATGCCGCAGAAGAAGAACGCGGATTTCGTGGAGCTGGCCCGCGGCGCCTGTGGCGTTTTTATGGGAAACTTCCTGGGTCTGGCGGCGACGCTGAAGGGGCTGCCGACCTCGTATAACCGCGATCTGCAGTGGGACAAAAAATATCTTTTTGATTCCGTGGAAAATTGCGAGGCCCTGCTCGGGATTTTTATCCGGGTGTTTGAAACGCTCAAGGTGAACGGGAAAAGGGCCAAAGCGCTTTTGGCCGACGAGAGTCTCTACGCGACGGACCTGGCGGATTATCTGGTCCGGAAGGGGGTCCCCTTCAAGTCGGCGCATCAGCAGGTGGGCCGGATCGTCAGCTTCGCCGAGGAGAAGGGATGCCCCATTTCAAAAATCGGCTTGGATCTTCTGAAGTCTTTCGCGCCGCGGATCGGGGGGGACGTGTATGAGCTCTTTGACGCGGAGCACTCGGTCCGCCTGAAAAAGACCGTCGGCAGCACCCACCCCGCGGAGGTGCGTAAACAGATTAAAAGATGGAAGGTGTCATTGCGAGGAGCTTAAGCGACGAAGCAATCTTTGTGTCGCATAGATTGCTTCCCGCCACAAAGAAGGCGGGCAGGCGCTTTCGCTCGCAATGACAGAGAATCGTGCACCGCTTTCAATACGTCGGCAAACAACTTTACTGCGAGGAGACGCCGGTCGCCAGGATCGCGCGGGACGTCGGGACCCCGTTTTATCTTTACAGCATCAACACGTTTCTCGACCATTATCTGAAGCTTAAGGACGCCTTTAGGTCCGTGGACCCGCTGATTTGTTTCTCGGCCAAGGCCAACTCGAACCTCACGGTGCTCAAGGCGCTCGCGGAGCGCGGAGCGGGTCTTGACATCGTCTCGGGCGGCGAGCTCTTCCGGGCCAAAAGCGTCGGCGTTGATTCCAAAAAGGTAGTGTTCGCGTCGGTCGGAAAGACGGCCGGAGAGATCGAGGAGGCCGTTCGCGCGGGGATACTGATGTTTAACGTGGAGTCCGTCCAGGAGCTTGAGGCGATCAATGCGGCGGCCGGGAGGCTTCGCCGGACGCAGGCCATCGCGATCCGGCTCAATCCCGACGTCGCGCCGGGCACGCATCATTACATCACGACCGGCAAAAAGGAAAACAAGTTCGGCATTCATCGCAAAGCCGCGTACCGGCTTTTCATGGAGTCTTACCGGTATCCCTTTTTAAGGTTTGCCGGGGTCCACATCCACATCGGCTCCCAGATTACCCAGGCGGGGCCGTTTGTCGAGGCCGTCCGGCGTTGCCTTGAGTTTATCGACAGCGTGCGCCTGGCGGGGAAAACGGGGGTGGAGTACCTCAATATCGGCGGCGGGCTCGGGATCGTCTATGCGAACGAGAGGCCGCAGACGGCC
>JACPAX010000065.1 GCA_016180585.1 Candidatus Omnitrophota bacterium
CAGGAAGTCAATGTCCTCATCCAGACCATCTACAAACAGCCGATCAAAGAAAAACTTATCGCCAAACGCATCAAGGAAATCAAAAAAAGAGGCGGGACCGCCTGCGTGTCGAGCATTCCTCAACGCGCCGAGCGCTTTGGAAAGCTCGCCCAGGACGCGGGCTGCGACCTCTTCATCGTCCAGGCGACGGTGACCACCGTCCGCCATATTTCGAGCGAATACAAGATGCTCGATTTTCACAAGTTCTGCAAGGCGATGAAGATCCCCGTGATCATCGGAAACTGCGTGACTTACCAGACCACGCTCGAGCTCATGGAGACGGGGGCGGCCGCGCTTCTCATCGGCATCGGGCCCGGCTCCGCCTGCACGAGCCGGGGAGTGCTGGGACTCGGCGTCCCTCAGGTCACGGCGATTTGCGACGCGGCCGCCGCGAGGGATTTTTATTTCAAGAAAAACAGCGTCTACGTGCCGATCATCGGCGACGGCGGGATGTCCACCGGCGGCGATATCTGCAAGGCGTTTGCCTGCGGCGCGGACGCGGTGATGGTGGGGTCGGCGTTTGCCCGGACCAAAGAGGCCCCGGGCGGCGGGACCCACTGGGGGATGGCCACGCCCCACGCCAATTTGCCGCGCGGGACGCGCATTCACGTCGGGACGACGGGAACGCTCGAAGAGATCCTCTTCGGCCCGGCGCACCTGGATGACGGCAGCCAGAATCTCGTCGGCGCGTTGCAGACCTGCATGGGCAATGTCGGCGCCAGGAACATCCGCGAGCTGCAGCTCACGGAGCTGGTGATCGCGCCCTCTATTCGCACCGAAGGGAAACTTTTCCAGCAGGCCCAGCGCGTCGGAATGGGAAAATAATTTGAGTCTTTCGTCGCTTGAGATCGCCCGCAAGGCCAAGCCGCATCATATTCACGCGGTCGCGGCCGGCGCCGGGATCCACGCCGACGAGCTCGAGGTCTACGGCAGCACCAAGGCGAAGGTTTCGCTCGCGCTGCTTGATCGCCTCGCCGCGCGGCCGCAGGGGAAACTCATCTGCGTCACCGGGATGACGCCCACCCGCGAAGGCGACGGGAAGACCTGCACGAGCATCGGGCTCACGCAGGCGCTCGACCTGCTCAAGAAAAAAGTGATGCTTTGCCTGCGGGAACCGTCGCTGGCCCCGATCTTCGGCTACAAAGGGGGTGCCACCGGCGGCGGGTATGCGCAGGTTCTTCCGATGGAGGACATCAACCTCCACTTCACCGGCGACATCCACGCGATCGAAATCGCGCACAACCTCCTGGCCGCCGTTCTCGACAACCACATCCAGCACGGAAATGCGCTTCGTATCGACCGGGACGGCATTTTCTGGAGAAGGACGCTCGACATCAGCGACCGGCAGCTGCGGGACATCGTCACGGGGGTTTCAAAAGCAAGCCGGTTCGCCAGGCACAAGACCGGATTCGACATCACGGCCGCCAGCGAAGTGATGGCCGCACTTTCGCTTTCCATCTCCGTCCATTCCCTGAAAAGCAAACTCTCGAAAATCTCCGTGGCCCTGTCGGAAGACGGAAGGCTCATCACCGCCAAAGACCTCAAGGCCTCCGGCGCGATGGCGCTTCTCATGAAAGAGGCGATCAAGCCCAATCTCGTCCAGACGCTGGAGGGCCAGCCCGTCTTCGTCCATACCGGCCCTTTTGCCAACGTCTCGCACGGCAACAGCAGTCTTGTCTCCGCGCTCATGGCGCTGAAGCTGGCCACCTACGTGGTCACCGAGTCGGGGTTCGCCGCGGACCTGGGGCTCGAGAAATTTTTCGACATCGTCTGCCGGGAGGGCGGGATCAAGCCGAGCGTGGCGGTGCTCGTCGTCTCGCTCAAGGCGCTCAAGTCGCATGCCGGCGAATTTATCGCGTCCAAGAAATGGTCGGACGTCTTTAAGGAGGGGTTCGCCAACGCGGACCGCCACATCCAAAACATCCGGAAATTCGGGGTGCCGGTGGTCGTGGCGATCAACCGTTTCCCCGACGACACCGACGACGCGGTCCGCGTCGTGAAGGATTATTTCAGTTCGCAGGACGTCGAGTGCGCGGTGTCCGAAGGCGTGCGCCTGGGAGGCGAGGGGGCGGTGGAGCTGGCGGAAAAGGTCTTAAAGGTCCTCTCCGGCAAATCGGCCCAGTTCAGCCCCTTCTACGAGCTCGGTCTTTCCGCCGAGGACAAAATACACAAGATCGCGACCGGACTCTACGGGGCGAGCGGCGTGGTCTACCTCGACCAGGCCAAAGAGGACCTCGAGCTCATCCGGCGCCAGAAGTTGGAGCATCTGCCGGTCAACATGGCCAAGACCCCCTATTCTTTTTCCGACGAGCCGCATCTCAAGGGCGCGCCAAGCGGATGGAAGCTCAAAATACGCGCGATACAGCCGTACACGGGGGCCGGGTTTCTCGTGGCGCTGGCCGGCAAAATGATGCTGATGCCGGGACTGCCGGAGAAGCCGATGCTCGAAGGGATGGACTTGGGCGACGACGGCGAAGCGAAGGGGCTCTTTTAATGACGGTGCTTGTACAAGTGAACGCTACTGCCTGTTGCCGGGGAGACCTCGCCCCTCGCACGACCGTCCGATTTTCCCCTCCGAGGAAAATCGGACTCGACGCTCCGGCTGCGCTGGTTTTAAAAGAAATCACTTTCCGTGGTGCTCGCCTGCGCGACGTCGCGCGAGGAACAATGCTTCTCCGGCAAAATGATCTCGATGCCCGAGGGGAGAGGTGCGAGTGATGACAAAATTTCTTCGCGGGCCATTGCGGCACTTTATCAAAGAACTTGCTTCTTCCTCGGTAACGCCAGGAGGCGGGAGTGCGGCGGCGCTTGTCGTGGCAACCGGAACGGCTTTGCTTGAAATGACGGCTCGAATCAATGCCGAAAGAGAAAAGAAAAAAACAGGAAAGATAAACAGTGCTGCCGTAAGCAGAATTCGGGAGTTGGAAAAGGTCGGTGATTCCGCGTTGGATTTAATCGAGAGGGACGCTGAAGCATTCAAACGGTTGGCAAAGTATTTCGGTAAGGATAAGTCAGACCGCGGTTTTCAAAAAGCGATAGGGCATAGCGCTGAGATTCCTTTGGAGATGTGCGAGCTTTGCTTGCGGGCGCTTGAGCTGATGCTTCCTGAAAGGGGCCGCACGAGTCGATGGCTCGCGAGCGATCTCGCGGAAGGCGCTCTGCTTCTCGATGCGTCTTTTCATGCGGCGCATTTGAACGTTGAGGTGAATCTCAGGGAGATATCCGATCGCAGGCGTGTGCAAAGGACTCGTCGCCGCCTTGATGTCTGGCGGCGTCGGGCCAAAAAGTGCAAGGACGAGTTACTTAAGGCGTTCAACCCATGACGGTGTTCTGTCGGATTCTGGACGGCGCGGCGATTGCCGGGAAGTGTCTGGAGGGGCTCCGGGGGGAGGCGCGGGGCCTGACGCTGGGCACGGTGCAGGCCGGCGAGACCAAAGACACGCTGCTTTATTCCAAGTATTTGAAAAACCTGCTGCAGAAAGTCGGCGTCGGATTTCAACCGGTGGTGTTGGCGCCCGATGTCCCGGAGGAGACGTTGATCCGCGAGGTCGTGCGGCTTAACCAGGACGCGCGGGTCACGGGGATCCTCATTTTCTCGCCCCTGCCCAGGCACATCCAGCCTTTAAACGTGCTCGACGCGCTGAGCGCGCGAAAAGACGTCGAGGGCCGGACGTTTCTGAAAAGCCACTTCGGCGTGTTTTCGCCGACGGCCAATGCCGTGATGGCGCTCCTTGAGGCTACGGGCGTGAAATTGACCGGCAGGCATGCCGTGGTCGTGGGGCACAGCGATCTGGTGGGAAAACCGACGGCGGTGCTCCTGATGGATCAAATGGCGACCGTCGTTGTCTGCCACAAGGAAACGCGCGACCTCGAGGGGGAGGTGCGCCGGGCCGATATCCTCGTGGTCGGCGTGGGGAGGCCGAATCTCATCAAGGGCGACTGGATCAAAAAGGGCGCGGTGGCGATCGATATCGGAGAGAACGTCGTCGACGGCAGGCTTGTCGGGGACGTCGAGTTTGAGAAGGCCAAAGTGAACGCCTCGGCGATCACGCCGGTGCCGGGGGGCGTGGGGCCGCTCACGAACGTGATGCTGATCAAAAACCTGATTCGTCTGGCGGAGCTTAACGCCAAAAGAGAAAACGGAAATGGAAATCACTGAGCTGGTCCGGCAAAAAAAGTTTGTCGTGACGGCGGAGCTCGGGCCCCCCAAAGGCACGAGTCTTGATCTCTTTTACAAACAGGCCGGTTATCTCAAAGGGCTTGTCCATGCGGCCAATGTGACGGACGGCCAAAGCGCCTTGATGAAGATGAGCTCGCTCGGCGCTTCGCGTTTGCTCAAAGAATTCGGGATCGAGCCGATCATGCAGATCACCTGCCGCGACCGGAACCGCATCGCCATCCAGTCCGACCTTTTATCGGCATCGGCCCTCGGCATTGAGAATCTGCTCGTCCTGACCGGCGATCCGATACACATCGGCGACCATCCCGAAGCCAAGCCGGTTTTTGACATCGACGCCGCCGAGCTTATGGCGACGATTAAAAAAATGGAAGGCGGGTCCGACATGGCCGGGAAAGCGCTCGAGGGCGCTCCGCATTTTGCCATAGGCGCGGCGCTCAACCCCTGCGTCGAAAACATCGAGACGGAGATTTCAAAGACCCGGAAAAAAATAGAAAAAGGCGCCGAGTTTTTTCAGACGCAGGGCGTGTTTGAGATCGCGCGCTTTCAGAAATTCATGGAGCGTTACCGCAAAGAGGGCTTCAGGGTCCCGGTGCTTGCCGGCATCATCCTTCTCAAGTCGCCGAAGATGGCCCGATTCATGAACGAGAAAATCCCCGGCATTTTTATTCCCGAACCCATGATTAGCCGCCTCGAAAAGGCATCCGACCCCAGGGCCGAATGCGCGCAGATCGCCTGCGAGACGATCCAAAAGGTCCGCCCGCTGGCGCAGGGCGTCCACCTCATGGCCATCGGCTGGGAAGACCTGGTCCCGGAGATCGTTGCAAAGTCTAAAATCTCCCACTAAACAGATCAAAAATCAGACAAAAATCAGACAACTTAATTAGGTTGATTTCTCATGAGAAATAATGCATACTTTAACTATCATCCCATAGGGTTTTTATGCTCTATGGCCCCGGTTCCCTGAGGAACCGGGATTTTTTTTGCCTAAAGTTATAAGGGAGTTTTGAATGCCAGAAAACGTCATATTTTATATCGATGGTTTCAACTTATACCATGCGATAAATGATCATAAAAACTTAGCTAAGGAGCCGGATTACAAAAAGTACAAATGGCTGGATCTTATGGCTCTTTGCAAGATGTATCTTCAACAGGAGCAGATCTTAAAAGATGTGTACTATTTCACGGCTCTCGCAACATGGAATGAGCGCAAGGTCAATAAACATCAGGTTTACATAAGGGCTCTAAAGTCAGCAGGGACAAAAATTATATACGGAAGATTTCAAGGCAAGGATCGCGAATGCAAAAATTGTCACGCCATGTTTACGGCGCATGAAGAAAAATTGACTGACGTGAACATTGCAACAAGACTGCTTCTGGACGCGCAAAAGAATAGATTTGATAGGGCAATAATCATATCAGGTGATAATGACCTGGCTCCGGCTATTCACGCGGCAAAAGAGTTGTACCCTACAAAACAAATAGGCGTGATTGTGCCGATCAATCGGATGCCCACCAGGAATCTTAAAACTGCGGCGCATTTTCATCACAGAATGACAGAGCAACACTTAAAGTCCGCTCAATTACCCGACGAAATTAAGGTGGGTGAAAGCGTTATTCGAAAACCGGACGCTTGGAAGCTGATTTCAACATCAAGTTAGGCTAGAAAAGTAATTTCTACCCTATTTTTGATTCCTCGGGCCCTTTTCATTTTTATAACTGCTTCAATTTATTGAAGATGTGGGGTTCGCTTAGCGTCCCCAACGGGTCGTCAACGTTACGCTCAGGCAAACCAGAGTTCGCGTTCTGGTTTGTCTGGGCGTTTTCTTTCTTATTAATTCAGTTAAACGACAAATTATTTACTTGACAATATAGGCATTTTTGATTGACAATGTATGTGTATTTGATTGACAATGCAACCATTTGGAATTTAATTAGATATGGAATTCACCTCAGAAGACATTCGAAATTTAATAATTGAAAATATTGAGGATCACCCATCTGATATTTCAGCTTTGGTGGGTGAAAAATTTTCAATATCCAGACAGGCTGTCCATCTTCATTTAAAAAACCTTGAAGAAGAGGGTGTTATTTCTTCCGAAGGTAGCACGCGAGGCAAAAAATACTTTCTTCGTGTAATGTTAGAACAACATTGGACAATTCCCCTTAGTTCTGGTCTTCAAGAAGACAGAATGTGGAGGGAATATATAGAACCGTTGATGAAACAATTGAACATTAAGCCCAACGTTACTGACATATGCCATTATGGTTTTACCGAAATGGTCAATAACGTACTGGATCACTCTCAAGCGCAGACGTTTTCACCTCATTTCAAAGCTACTGCAAAAAATATAAGAATGTCTGTCTCTGACAATGGAGTTGGGATTTTTGAAAAAATCAAACAAGCCTATAAATTAGAAGATCATCGTCATGCTATTTTAGAGCTGGCAAAAGGGAAGGTAACTGTAGATCCTGAAAGGCATACAGGCGAGGGTATTTTTTTCACAACGCGTATGTTTGATTATTTCGCTATTATGTCCGGGAGACTTTTTTATTCCAGGAAAAGTAAAGGAGACGATTGGTTGATCGAAGACAAGGATAGCGATCATCACGGAACATATGTTGTCATGGAAATTGACAGGAATTCTCTAAGGACAGCAAAAGAAGTTTTTGATAAGTTTGCGTCAGAAGCGCATAACTATGGTTTTACTAAAACACATGTCCCGGTAAAACTTGCGATATATGGACATGAAAACCTTATCTCCCGGTCTCAAGCAAAAAGGCTTCTTGCTCGATTTGATAAATTTAAGGAAGTTCTCTTGGATTTTGAAGGGGTAGAAAGAATCGGACAAGCATTTGCCGATGAAATATTTAGGGTATACAAAAATGAGCATCCAAATGTGGAGATCGTTTGGATCAGGACAAATCAAGAAGTTGAAAAAATGATTCAAAGATCCCAGAATGGTGGTTTATCAGGGCAGAGTCATAGTCATGATTGACGCCCGTCTTCTAATACACAAAAACGAAATCGAGAACGTAGATAAAATGGGCGACCATTCCGCATGAAAGAGCGGCTAGTAGAACGTGGAAAAAACCAGGCCTAAAGCTTTTGGTGCCTGGGGTCTCTCTCACCAAAGCCATCTTGGTAGATCGTAGAGAAGCGCGCCGGCCTTAAATCCTTACCTCTTTCAGGTCTTTGAGCTATAATAAACATTTACCCAAAGTGAGCCTTGATGCGTTTTTTAAGCAACCTTGTTAATGCAAAAAAGAGGAAGAAAAGGTGGGTTGTGCTTACGGCCTACGACGCGCCGACGGCTGAAATTGTAGAACAGGCCGGCGTGGATTGGATTCTTGTCGGGGATTCACTGGGGATGGTGGTGCTGGGGTATCCGTCCACGGCCGAGGTCACGATGGAGGAGATGATCCACCACTGCAAAGCGGCGCGACGGGGAGCGCCGAACGCTTTTATGATCGGGGACATGCCGCTCAAGGGGGTGGAGAAAGGTCCGCGCCAGGCGCTGGACTCGGCGCATCGATTCCTCGATGAAGGCCGCTGCGATGCGGTCAAAGTCGAATGGGGGCCCAAGGCGCCGGAAATCATGGAGCGTCTCATTGGCGCGGGTATCCCCGTGATGGGACATCTGGGTTTGACGCCCCAGACGGCGTCGACGATGGGTGGTTTTCGGACACAGGCGCGTGAGGCGGGAAGCGCTCTCGAAACACTTCGCCGGGCAAAGCTTCTCGAAAAGCTTGGGGTGTTTTCACTGATTTTGGAATGTGTGCCCGCCGACGTGGCCAAGGCGATCACAGGGGCGCTCAAGATTCCGGTGATCGGAATCGGAGCGGGGGCGCACTGCGACGGCCAGGTGCTCGTGATTCATGATGTGGTCGGACTTTTTAGCAAATTTACACCGCGATTTGCGAAGCGATACTGCGAGGCCGGGCAACTCATTCGGAAGGCGGTCGGGCGGTACGCGGCGGAGGTCCGGTCGGGACGGTTTCCGCAGAAGAAACATTCTTTTGGGATGGACAGGGAAGAGCTTCGACTTTTTCTGGAGCAATCGCGTGGGCGTTAAGGCGTTGGGGATGATTTCCGGCGGGCTTGACTCGACGCTGGCGGCCAAGATCCTCGTGGACATGGGGATCGAGGTCGAAGGCGTGAATTTTTCGACGGGGTTTTGCGTGACCGAACACTCGCGAAATTTTAAAAGCGACGAGAAAAAAACATTCCGGCCCAACGAGGCGCTGCGCCTGGCGGCGGAGCTTAAATTTAAACTCCATATCGTGGACGTCTCCGGGGATTATCTGCCGGTGGTCACGGGCCCAAAATACGGCTACGGGGCGAATCTCAACCCCTGCGTGGACTGCCGTATTTTCATGTTTAAGAGAATGCGGCGGCTGATGGACGAAACTGGCGCGCAGTTTATGTTTACCGGCGAGGTCCTCGGCCAGCGGCCGATGTCCCAGCACCGCGAGGCGCTCAAAATCATCGAGCGCGACAGCGGGCTTGAGGGGCTGGTCTTGAGGCCGCTCTCGGCGGCGCTCCTGGACCCCACGATCCCCGAGATCAAAGGATGGGTGGACCGCTCGAAGCTTCTGGCGTTCTCGGGCCGTTCGAGGAAACCGCAGATCGCCGCGGCCAGGGAGCTGGGGATGGAGGACTATCCCCAGCCGGCCGGGGGGTGCTGTTATCTGACGGACCCGCAGTACGCCAAAAAGCTTCAGGACTTTTTCGATCACCACGGCAAGGCGGCGCTGACCCAAGAGCATGTGCTGATGCTGAAGGTCGGGCGGCATCTGCGCGTCTCGGAGAAGATCAAAGTCATCGCGGGCCGCAACGAGCGCGAAAATAATTTTCTGAAATTGTACGAAAAAGGGAGGCACGTTTTCGGGGTCCCGGACTATTCCTCGGCGCATGTGCTGGCCGAGATCGGGGAGGGCGCCGCCTCCGACGCCGCGGGGATCATCGCCTCCATCGCCGCGCGATACTCCGACGCCCCGAAGGGCGCGCGCATCGCGGTCGAGCATCGCTACGGGGAATTTCGGGAACGCCTCGAGGCGAAGGCGGCGGACGAGGAGGCCTTGAACCGATGGAGACTGTAGGATTTTTTTTCGCCACGGCCGCGTATCTGGCGGGGTGGGCGCTCTATCTTGTAAATTTTGAGACGCAGGCGCCCGCTTTTTTTAACTGGGGGAAGAAATTCGTCTTTGCGGGGTTTTTGGCGCATCTGGCGGTTCTGGCGGCGGCGGTGTGGGGAGGGGATCTCCGCGGGTCGGGGATTTTGTCGCATTGGGTGGCTCCGTTTCTCATCCTGAGCACGGCCGTCTTCATGGAGTGGCGGTACAAGACGCGGATCTGGATGCTTTTTTCGCTGCCGGTCGTGCTTCTTTTTTGCGTGCTGGCGTTCGTGCTCAAGCCTGAGGACGGTCCGGCCGGGCTTCAAGTCGTCCGCTCGGGGGGGTACCTGGCGGCGCACACCGGTTTCATTTTGAGCGGATTTGCGGGAATGATCACGGCGGTCTTAAGCGCCGCGATGTACCTTGTCCAGTCCTACCAGCTCAAATCCAAGCGCGTTGGAAATTTTTTCCTGAAGCTTCCGGCCCTTGACACGCTCGACCGCATCCATTTCCGGTCGCTCGCGCTCGGGGTGGTGCTTTTCTCGCTGGGAATCTTAAGCGGGCTTTTTTGGGCGAAGAACCTCAGAGAGCTCCACCAGGTTTTTCGGGACCCCAAGGTAGTGCTCTCGTTTTTGACCTGTTTGGCTTACTGGCTCGTGCTCGGTTTCCGGATGAGCGCGCTGAGCCGCGGGCAAAAAATCGCGGCCGGCACCGTGATCACGTTCGCGCTCCTCGTGGCGACCTTCGTGACGACGCATGACTACGCGCCGCCGGGGGGATTCTGACGATGGAGATCCTCGTCCTCGGACTCAACCACAAGACCGCGCCGCTCGAGGTCCGGGAGAAACTGAGCTTTCCCTCGCAGAAGACCGAAGAGATCCTCAGGGCCTTGGAAGAAAAACGGGTCTTCAGGGAACGGCTGCTTTTGTCCACCTGCAACCGCACCGAGATCTACGGGGTCGGTTCCCGGCCCCACGAAGAGGTCGGGGAGGCCAAGCGGCTTTTGAGCGAATTTTCCCATGTAAACCTGACGGAGTTCGAGGACAAGCTCTACGTGTTGAGACAGCCGGATTCCGTCAGCCACCTTTTCTCGGTCGCCTCGGGGCTGGATTCGATGGTGATCGGCGAGACGGAAATCATCGGGCAGGTCAAGGACGCGTATCAGGCGGCGCACAAAAACCAGCAGACGGGCAAGGTGCTCAACACGCTCTTTCAGCGCTCTTTTAAGGTCGCCAAAAACCTGCGAACGCAGACGGATATCGGCGTCGGGCGGGTGAGCGTCGCCTCGGTCGCGGTGGACCTGGCCGAGAAAATTTTTGAGAATCTGAAAAATACAAAGGCCCTCGTGATCGGCACCGGCGAGATGTCGAATCAGGTGGCCCGCGCGATGATCTCCAAAGGGGCGCTGGCCTCCATCGTCTCGAGCCGTCACTACGACCGGGCGGAAAAAATGGCCCGGGAGCTCGGGGGGAGCGCGGTGCGCTTCGAGGATTACGAAGCAGAGGCCCGGCGGGCCGACATGCTCATCACGGCCACGCTGGCCCCGCTTGTCCTGATTCACAAAGAGCAGGTCCGGGGCTGGATGAGGCGGCGGCACGGCAAGCCCTTGTTTCTTATCGACATCGCGGTGCCCCGGAACATCGACCCGGCGGTGGAAAAGCTCGACAACGTGTATCTTTATAACCTCGACGACCTGCGGGGCATCGCCGAGAAAAATCGTGTCTACCGGGAGAGCCAGCTTGAGGAATGCCTGGGCCTGGTGAAGCGCCAGACGCAGTATTTCATGGAGTGGCTTGGAAAAGAATTCGGTCCCTCCGAGGCATGAAAAACGTTTTCGGGCAGGGACGGGTGTTTCGCCTCGGCACGAGGGGCAGCCGGCTCGCGCTCGCTCAGAGCGGGGAAATCCTGCGGCGACTGAGGGCCCGTCATCCGCGCTTGCGGTTCCGGCGCGTGATCGTGAAGACCTTCGGGGACGAGTTTTCGCGGGCCGCGCTCTTTCAAAAAAACCAGGTGGGTGTCTTCACAAAGGCCATCGAAGAAAAACTCCTCGCGAACGAGATTGACCTGGCGGTGCATAGCTTAAAGGACCTCCCGACGGAGCTTCCGCGGCGGCTGGTCATCGCCGCCTGCCCGAGACGGCTGGACCCCTGCGATGCGCTGGTGACGCGGACGGGCCTGACTCTCGATACGCTTCCGGCGGGCGCCCTGGTCGGGACGAGCAGTCCGCGCCGAAAAAGACAGATTGCCCTCCTGCGTCCGGACGTCCGGGTCAGGGACATCCGCGGGAATCTCGATACGCGCGTGCGG
The DNA here is from genome assembly GCA_016180585.1 of Candidatus Omnitrophota bacterium. GTDB lineage: Bacteria > Omnitrophota > Gorgyraeia > 2-02-FULL-51-18 > 2-02-FULL-51-18 > JACPAX01. The sequence continues at coordinate 11,642 of JACPAX010000065.1, forward strand.
AAAGTCCTGCGGGAAAAAACACTCGACGGCGTGGTGGTCGCCAAGGCCGGTCTTTGGCGGATCAAAAAATATCTGAAGTACGCCCGGCGCATTCCGCCGGACGATTTTTTGCCGGCGGTGGGACAGGCGGCATTGGCCGTGGAAGTCAGACGCGACGACGAAGCGGCGTGGGGGCTGGTCCGGCCGCTGAACCATCGCGATACCGAGCGGAAAGTCCTGGCCGAGCGGGCGCTGCTTCGGACGCTTCGGGGGGGCTGCCGGGTGCCGGTAGGTGTTTATTCGAGGATTCGGGACGGTCGCCTGGACCTCCGGGCGGCTGTTTTCTCGAACGATACGAAAGGCGCGGTGCGCGGGGCGGTTTCGGGGCCGTCCGCGGACCCCGAAACGCTCGGCCGGCGTCTGGCACAACGGCTTTTAAAAAAAGGGGCGGGGCGGTTTCTGCGATGAGGGGAAAAGTGTATCTAGTGGGCGCGGGTCCGGGGGACCCCGGGCTTTTGACGGTGAAGGCCTCGAGATTGATCCGGGACGCGGACCTGCTTATTTACGATTATCTGGCGAACCCCGACCACTTGCGCCTGGCCAAAAAAGAGGCCGTAAAAATCGGCCTGGGCAAAGGTTACCGCTACCGGCGTCTTGGCCAGCAGCGGATCAACCGGCTGATCGTGCGCGCCGCCCGCGACGGCAAACAGGTCGTGCGGCTCAAGGGAGGGGACCCCTATCTTTTTGGGAGAGGGGGAGAGGAGGCGCTGGCCCTGTATCGAAACCGTGTGCCTTTTGAAGTGGTGCCGGGGGTGACGAGCGCCACCGCTTGCGCGGCGTACGCGGGAATCCCTTTGACGCACCGGGAACACAACGCGTCGGTCACGTTTCTGACGGGACACCGCGCCGATGACGCGCGACTCGACTCGGTGCGCTGGAGCGAGCTTGTGGCGCTCGACGGGACGCTCGTGGTTTACATGGGGTTTTACAATTTGGGGATTATCGCCGAAAAACTCATCAAGGCGGGGATGTCCGCGGACACGAAGGTGTCGGTGATTGAATGGGGCACGCTCCCGCGCCAAAAGTCCTGCGACGGGACGCTCCGGGACATCCAGGCGCTCGCGCGCCGGAAGGGACTGAAGCCTCCCTCGCTTATCGTGATCGGCGACGTGGTTTCTTTGCGAAAAGAACTCAACTGGTACGAGCGCCTGCCGCTTTTTGGCCAGCGCGTGCTTATCACAAGGACGAGGGACAAATCGGCCGCGCTGAAAGACAAGCTCTCGGAGCTCGGGGCCGAGACGATCGAGTTTCCGACCATCGAGGTCAAACCTCTCCGCCATTTCGCGAAGATGGATGAGACGATCAAGCGCCTTTCGGAGTTTGACTGGGTCGTTTTTACGAGCACCTACGGCGTGGACGCGTTTTTTGACAGGCTGTCGGAAAAGCACCGGAAGGACGCTAGGGCGGTCGGCGGTCTCCGCGTCGCGGCGGTGGGTCCGCAAACGGCGGAGGTGCTTAAAAACCGGGGAATCCTCGCGGACGCGATCCCCAGGCCATTTGAGACCGAGGCGATCCTCCGCTATTTCAAGACTTCCGTGTCGGGAATTTACGCGAAAAAAATCCTTCTGGTTCGGGCGGACATCGCGCCGGAAAATCTGGAAAAAGGGCTGGAAAAGATGGGTTCGACGGTGCGGCGGCTGACCGCCTATCGCACGGAAATGCCAAAAACCGCTTCGGCCGCGCTCCAAAAAATAAAGTCAAAAATGCTTCGCGGGGAAATCGACTGGGTCACGTTTACGAGCGCCTCGACCGTGAGACACTTTGTGAAAATGGTGGGGTTGGGGGCCGCTAAAAAAATCGCCCGAAAAACCCGATGGGCGAGCATCGGCCCCGTGACGTCGAAGACCCTGAGGGATTTTGGGCTCAGGCCCGCCTGTCAGGCCAGGGTGTATACGATCGACGGTCTGGTCCGGGCGATGCAGGAGGCGCGATGAGTTATCCGCTCGTGAGGCTTCGCCGTCTCCGTGAAAATCCGAAGCTGAGGCGTTTTGTGAGCGAGCACAAACTTTTCAAAAAAGATCTGGCGCAGCCGATTTTTGTGAAGGAAGGGATCCCCGGCCGCGTCGCGGTCGCCTCGATGCCCGGCCAATTCCAGTTTTCGGAAGCGGAGGCCGTTGAGGAGGCAAAGAAGATTTTGGATCTCGGCGTCCCCGCGGTGATTTTATTCGGGATTCCCTCCAAAAAAGACGCGCGCGGTTTTGAGGCCTTCGCCAAAAAAGGAATCATCCAGAGGGCCGTCGCGAAGATCAAAAAAAGCGCCCCGGGGCTTCTGGTGATCACGGACGTCTGTCTCTGTGAATACCTGACCCACGGCCACTGCGGCCATGTGCGGAAAGGGCGTGTGCTCAACGACTCCTCCGTGGCCACGCTTGCCCGCGTGGCGCTGTCGCACGCCGAGGCCGGCGCCGACGTCGTGGCGCCCTCCGACATGATGGACGGGAGGGTCCTGGCGATACGCCGTCTGCTCGATCGGCGGGGTTTTGAGCATTTGCCGGTGATGTCCTACGCGGTCAAATATGCGTCTTCTTTTTATGCGCCTTTCCGGGACGCCGCCGAGAGCGCGCCGGGCTTTGGCGACCGCTCCGGTTATCAGATGGACCCGGCCAACGCCCGCGAGGCCTTCCGGGAGGTCGAGGCCGATCTGGCGGAAGGGGCCGATCTCCTCCTCGTCAAACCCGCGCTGGGGTACGGCGACGTGATCCGCCGCGTCGTGGAAAAATTTTCGTGCCCCGTCGGCTGTTATAGCGTGAGCGGCGAATACTCGATGATCAAGGCGGCCGCCGAGCGCGGGTGGGTGGACGAAAAAAAGACGGTCCTGGAGACGCACCTTTCGATGAAACGGGCGGGGGCGGCCTTTATCGTCAGTTACTGGGCCAAGGACATCGCCCGTTGGGAAACGGGAGGCGGAATTTCATGAGCGGTGTCTGGGAAGAGGCGAAGAAACATCTGGCGGGAGGGGTCGACAGCCCCGTTCGCGCGTTTAAGGCGGTGGGCGGGGAGCCGGTGTTTATGGCGGAGGGGCGCGGCCCTTTTCTCTATGACCACCGCGGCCGCCGTTATCTGGACTATTGCCTTTCGTGGGGTGCCATTCTTTTCGGCCACGCCGATCCGCAGACGGTGAGGGCCGTGCGGACGCAGGCGGCCAAGGGGACGGGGTTTGGCACCGCGACCGAATACGAGACGGCGCTGGCGCGGGAGATCAAAAAGGCTTTTCCGCGGATGGAGAGGATGCGGTTCACAAGCTCCGGCACCGAGGCCGTGATGAGCGCGATCCGGCTGGCCAGGGGCGTGACCCGGAGGTCCAGGATCGTGAAGTTCGAGGGGTGTTATCACGGCCACGCGGACGGCCTGCTCGTCAAAGCGGGCAGCGGCCTGGCGACGTTCGGCGCGCCGGATTCGGACGGCGTGCCGTCCGAGGTCGCTTCGCTCACGACCGTGCTTCCCTATAACGACGTCGCCGCGGTCCGGCGTGTTTTGAAAAAAAAGGACACAGCCTGCGTGATCGTCGAGCCCGTCGCGGGAAACATGGGCGTCGTGCCGGCCACCGCGGAATTTTTGGCCGCGCTGAGGGAAGAGACGCGCCGCGGCGGATCTCTTTTGATTTTCGACGAAGTCATCAGCGGCTACCGGGTAGCCTATGGCGGCGCCGCGAAGCGCTACGGGGTCTCGCCCGATCTGACGACGCTTGGAAAAATCATCGGCGGAGGCCTGCCGGTCGGCGCTTTCGGCGGGAGCGCGTCGCTGATGAAGGCGCTTTCTCCGACGGGGAAAGTGTACCAGGCGGGGACGCTTTCGGGAAACCCGCTTTCGATGGCGGCGGGGCTCAGCGTGCTCTCGCGGCTTTCCGAGAAGACTTACGCGACACTCGAAGCCAGGACGGCCCCTTTTCTGGCGAGGGCCGGAGAGATCCTGCGCGAAAAAAATGCGGTCATCCAAAACGTCGGGTCCATGTTCACCGTTTTCTTCGGCGTGGACCGCGTCAGGGACTTTGGAGACGTGCGCCGGGCGGACGGGAAAGAATACGCCCGTTTCTTTCATCACTTGCTCCGGCGGGGGGTGTATTTTCCGCCCTCCGCGTTTGAGGCCTGCTTTCTCTCGCTTTCCCACGGGGCCGCGGAGCTTGACCGCACGCTCGGTGTTTTTGAGGAGTATTCGGCGGGATGGAAAAGAAAATCGAATTCATATAGACTATCCCGATGACCGTGTTGCGCGCTTCTCTGGACGAGATATACGTCCCCATTGAAAACGAGCTCAAGGATTTTCATGCGCTTCTGAAAAAAGAGCTTGCCTCCGACGATCTTCTGATCGACGAGATCAACCGGCACCTCCTCAAGATGACCGGCAAGTTTTTAAGGCCGGCGTTGGCGCTCCTGGCGGCCAAAAGCGGCGACGCGACTCGCCGGGAGGCCGTGGACCTGGCGGTCGCCATCGAGCTGATTCACACGGCGACGCTCGTGCACGACGACATCATCGACGGCTCGGAGCTGCGCCGTAACCAGCCTTCGCTTCACTCCAAATGGGGCCGCGAGATCTCGATCGTGGCGGGGGATTATCTTTACGCCAAGGCGTTTCTTTTGCTGGCGGGGCTCAAGGATGCCCGGGTGAGCGAGGCCTTTGCCCGGTGCGCGCACGTGATGTGCGAGGGCGAGCTCAAGCAGATCGAGAAACGGAATCATTTTGTGATGGACGAGGCGGAGTATCTCCGGATCATCCACCAGAAAACGGCCGCGCTTTTTCAGGCCGCCTGCATGGGCGGAGGCTATTTTTCAGAGGCCTCTTTCGGGACGATTGAGGGTCTCGGGGATTATGGGTTTCAGCTCGGAATGGCCTTTCAAATCGTGGATGATTGCCTCGATCTTACCGGGGAAACCCGGTCGCTGGGGAAAGCTGTCGGGGTGGACATCCACAAAAACGACGTGACGCTGCCGCTTCTTTATCTCTTCGGAGATCTCGGGGAATCGGAGAAACGCCCGATTGTGGAGGCGATCGCCGGGGGCGATACGGCCGTTTTTCACCGGATTCAAAAACTGGCCCTGGAAAACCGATCGGTGGAAAAGGCGATGGAGCGCGCGCGCGCCTACGCGGACAAGGCGGTTGGGGCGTTGGACGTTCTCAAGCCCTCGGCCTGCAAAGACAGCCTGGCTCAGCTGGCCTATTATTGCCTGGAAAGAAAACGTTAACAGTCTGATGAAAAAGCCCAATCTCCGCCACAAACAGCGCTTCGTGGACGGATCCGACGCGCCGTTTGGCGGATGCGGGACTCCGCGGTGCTCGTGTCATGCTGCACTCCGCGTCGCGGAGGCCTCCCCTCCGGCGTCACCCGTTCGCCGACTTTCGCTGAAGGGCGTCCCTCCGGAGAACCTCACGGGCTCGGCGCCACCCGGCAAGCTTTGTCCTCAACCGGCGCAGCCAAGACTCGCGCCAGGGAGACCTGCCTTCATTTAAAAGCCGCGAGTCTTGGCTATCGAGTCCGATTTTCCTCGGAGGGGAAAATCGGACGTCCGGGTGAGGATAAAGCTTGCCGGGTGGCGCGGGAGGGGGTAGGGACAAGGCGAGCC
>JACPAX010000088.1 GCA_016180585.1 Candidatus Omnitrophota bacterium
GGTCCTCGGCGATGACAAGGTCGAGTTTTTTGTCTCGGAAGGGCAGGGTCTGGTAGGCCCGGTCGATCACCACCGTCACGTCGTAGGGACTTTTCAGAAGTTGGTCCACGATCAGGCGGTTGAAGAGGATGTCCGAGTAGGCGACGAGGCATTCCTTTTTAAAATGGTCCCCGGCGAGCATGAGCGAGTAGGCGCTGCCGGTGTCGGCGTAGCGCGGATTGCGGAGGATTTTGACGCCCTCGGATTTGATCCGGTCGGCCGAATAACCGCCGACCACAAAAATCTCCCGAATCCCGAAAGAACGCAGCGAATCGGCTTGCCGGTCGAGCAGGGTCTTGCCGCCGATCTCGAGCATGCAGAGCGGACGGTCCTTCAGAATCTCGCCGAAGCCGGTCTGGCGATGGTGGTCGGCCGCGGCGGGGATCACGGCCTGGATGTCCGACCCTCCGGAAAATTTTTCCTCCTCTTTCTTGAGCTCATTCATCCCCTGGATCTCGAAGACCTCCCGCATCGTCGCGATCGAGGGCTCTACCGCGGCGGTGGAACCGCTGTCATGGATCGAGCGGAACGTCTCGTCCATCGCCCGGATCGAGGCGCGCAGGCCGTGATTGGCGTAGATCACCATCTTGAAACCTTTTTTAGAAAATTCCTCCGCCGTGACGCCGTAATAAGTGGTGGGGATCAAGACGAGCGGGATCTTGGATTGCCAGTGGCCGGCGAATGCGAAGACCTCGTCGGGCGTGGAGGCCTTCGAATGAATCACTATCCCGTCGGCGCCGGCCTCGCAGTAGGCGCGGGCGCGCTTCAAGGCCTCGTCCATGCCCCAGCCGGCGATCAGGGCCTCGACGCGGGCCAGGACCATGAAATCGGCGCTGCGCTGGGCGCTTTTGGCCGCGGCGATCTTTCCTTTAAACTCGTCGATCGTGGCCAGATCCTGACGGCCCGGGATGAAACTGTTTATTTTTGGGAACAGCTTGTCTTCGATCACGATGGCGGCGATGCCGGCGGCCTCGTACTTTTTGGTCATGTGGCTGACGTTGGACGAGTTGCCGTAACCGGTGTCGCAGTCGCAGATGACCGGAAGCGACGTCGCCTCATTGATGGAGACGGCCGCGTGGAGGTAATCGGTCATCGTGAGGATATTGGCGTCGGGCACCGCGTGGGCGGTCGAGATCTCCAGGCCGCTGGCCCAGATGCCGTCGAAGCGGTTGCGCTCGATGAGCTTTGCGCCGAGCGCGTGGTGGGCGCCGACGATGCGAAGGATGGGCGCGGAAAGGAATCCTTGACGGAGGAGGTGTGCCTTGTTCATAAGAGAGCATTATTATAATGGATGAAGGGCGTTTCTTCCAGAGATTGATTTTGGTAGAATAGGCCACAGGGGGGAGCGTTGAGGACGCATCGCGCATGGGGGGCTTTTCTGCTTTTCTTTTTTCTCCAGGACTTCTCGTCCGCGGAGGGCGTGCCGGTCTTGCGCGAGGAGCGGGACCTGTCGCCGGCCGAGCGGGTCAAGTGGAATGCGCTAAAGGCCGAGGCCAACCCCTTGCTCCGCGGGCGGTGGGATCCGAAGGGCCGCCAGCCCGCCTCGCCCGAAAGCGTTGCGGTCGATAATCTGGCGATGAAAATTCTCGCCCGGCTGCGGGAGGATAAGACGCTTTCCGCCTCGCCGGTACGGCTCAAAGTCCGTTCGCTGGGCGGCAGAGTGGCGCTCGAGGGCGTCGTGAACGACGCGGCCGAGAGGGCGCTCATTGAAAAAAAAGTGCGTAGGATGAAAGAGGTGAAGGAGTTGAAAAGCTTTTTGAAAATAAAAACCTCGAATGCCGATTTTTTCGGCGGCTGAGGAAAAGCAACGGACGGGCAAGAGAAAGAGGGAGGGACGTATGGCCAAGCAGGTGAGGGAACTACAGTTTACGGTACCGAATAAAGTAGGGGCCTTGAGCGGGATCACGGGGGCTTTAAAAACGGCGAAGGTGAATATTCTCCATGCCTGGGCCTGCGGCGAGGGCAAGAGCGGATATTTTGGTCTCGTGACGAGCGACAACGCGAGGGCCAAAAAAGCGTTGGCCAGGATCGGGATTAAAGCGGGCGAAAAAGAGGCGCTGGTGCTGACGTTGGCCAACCGTGTCGGCGCGCTCGACCGGGCCGCGAGGCTTCTTGCCAACGCGAAGGTGGATATCACCTGTCTTTCGGCCACCTCGGCCGGAGGACGCGTCGCGGTGCTCTTGGGCACAAAAAACAACGCCAAGGCGCGGCGTCTGGTATAATTCCCAGTTTCTGCGGGTGTAATTCAATGGCAGAATCCGAGTTTTCCAAACTCGTCACAGGGGTTCGATTCCCCTCACCCGCTCTATTTTATTTTAATGAGGTCGGAGGGGAATCGAAGGGAGCCGCATGTTTATGAGCTGCGACGGTTAGGAGCAGCGAATGCGGCGAGTGGCCGACCCGAAGTGAGCGTAGCGAACGGAGGGCGCCGATTCCCCTCACCCGCTCTATTTTATTTTAATGAGGTCGGGGGAATTAAAAAGAACCGAATTTTTTATGAGCGCATTTAGAAAATATTTCGCGTGGTTTTTTTACAGGCTGGGTTTTTCAGCCAACGCGATTACTTTCCTGGGGCTTTTTCTTGCGGCCGCCAGCGGGGGGCTTGTCTGGCGCGGTCGTTTCACGGAAGCCGCCGCGGCGCTCCTTTTGTCGGGTTTTCTTGACCTGATGGACGGCTCGGTCGCCAGGCTCTCGGACTCCAAGACTGCGTTCGGAGGGGTCCTGGACTCCACGCTTGACCGGTACGGGGAGAGCTTTGTCTTCGCGGGAATCCTGTTTTACTGCGTCCAGCACCAAAAGAACGGCTATGCCGCTTTGGCCTTCAGCGCGCTCGTCGGATCGTTTTTGATCAGTTACGTCAGAGCAAGAGCGGAGTGCGAGATGGAGAATTGCCGCGTCGGTTTTTGGGAGAGGGGGGAGAGGATCGTGTTTTTGTCACTGGGCCTTCTCCTCCGTAATCTCGCGCTTACTCTCTGGGTGCTGGGCATTGTCACGCACTGGACGGCGCTTCAGAGGCTTTTGTATTCCAGGCCGCGCGTGGTGACGGTCCCGAAAACGGGAGATCGTCCGATGCGTTTGACGCCTTCTTACTGGGCAAAGGCAACCGCGCTGGCCTTGCTGGTCTTCTTTCTCAAACCGCCGTTTTAATCTTAAAAAAATAGTCTTGACACTCATCAAAAAAACATTATAATTGCAGCTTCACTGTAAATTAGGTATTTTTTGTCCCTCAAAAGATTTTTTGCAATAATAAAAAGAAACCGGGAACGGTCGTATTTCGACGGGTGAACTCGCGCTGCAGTAGCTCAGTTGGTAGAGCACGTGCATGGTAAGCACGAGGTCGCCGGCTCGATTCCGGCCTGCAGCTCCAGATTGATTGACGGCTCATTGATTTATCGCGTTATTACCTTAAGAGAAATGAGAAACAAGGGAGCATAAACCATGTCCAAAGAAAAATTCGAACGCACCAAACCCCACGTCAACATCGGCACCATCGGTCACGTGGACCACGGCAAGACCACCCTCACCGCCGCGAT
>JACPAX010000066.1 GCA_016180585.1 Candidatus Omnitrophota bacterium
GGATCCCGATTTTTCCGACATCGTGAAGAAGGGCCGAGAGCTGCACCGTCTCCATGAATTCCCTGTCGTAGGGGACCTTTCCCGAATCGGTGAGTTCTTTGGCGATCACAAGACTATAGTGCGAGACGCGCTCCGAGTGGCCGTGCGTGTACCGGTCCCGCGCGTCGATCGCGGTCGCCAGCGCGACGGAGGTCTGCAAGAAAAGATTGTGCTCCCTCTCGTAGGAGATCTTGAGGTCCTTGATGAGCTCCGCGTTTTTCACGGCCATCGCGACGTCGTTGGCGAGGGTCACGAAGAGGCTGATCTCCTGCTCGAAATAGGGTTCGCCCGAAAATTTGTCTCCGAGGATCAGGACGCCGATAAGCTCCCGCTTATAAAAGCTCGGCACGCAGACGGCGGCCCGCAGATAGGCCATTTCTTTCTGCACGTCTTCGTAGTGGATCGCCCGGCCTTCTTTCTTATTCACCAAAATCTCGAAATTCTGCACGTGGCAGATCTCGTCGTAGACCAGCGCCTCTTTCCTGGCGAAGGCGCCGTTGTCGGAAGACATGAAAAAACTGATGATGGCGCTTTTTTTGGTGACCTGGATGTAGCCCACGGGGATCTTCATCCCGCCGTCGCCCTTGCTGTCGATGAGGACGTAGGTGTCGCGCTTCTGGTCGTAGAGAAGCACCGCGACGTGCGTGACGCCGATCTGGCGGTCGATAAAACGCGTGATGATCTTGAGGAGCGTCAGGGGGTCCTTGACGCGAATCATGCCCTTGGACGCGTTGAGCAGAGCTTCCTGATAATCGAGCCGGCTGTAAATAGACTGGACCCTCTAAGCGGAGGTTTTGAGGCTTTTTATTTTCTCCAGTACCGTCGTTTCCAGATATTCGAGCACAAGCGGCTTGGTGATGTAGTCGTCGGCCCCCAGTCTTTTGGCGGACTCGACCGCGTCTTTGCTGTCGACCCCGGTGACCATGATCACCTTCACGCCGTCGAGGGCTTTCTTGATCTTCGGCAGGTACTCGAGCCCTTCGCCGCCTTTGCGCATCATCACGTCGAGAATCACGATATCGGGGTTTTCCCGCACGAGCTTCGCCATCGCCTCGTCACCGTCCAGGGCGGTCGAGACCCCGAAACCCCGCATCTCAAAAAAAGACTTCACGAAGTTGCAGACGTCTATCTCGTTGTCGACGACCATGAGCTTGCATTTTCCCTTCATCGCGAGATCAACCTCTCAATCGTCTTCTCAAGATCGCGCAGCGAGTGGAGCGGTTTCTCAAAGTACGCGAGGGCGCCAAGCGCCAGCATGTGAGCCTTTGTCTTCCCCTGCCCCTCGGAGGCCGCGACGACGATGCACTTGGCGTCGGGCCTCAAAAGCAGTATTTCCTTGAGCGCCTCATCGCCGTGCATGCCGGGCATCTTGATGTCGATGAGACAGATGTCCGGTTTCTCCTGCTTGGCGATTTCCAGGCCGACCTCGCCGCTGCCGGCCTTAAAAACCTTGTATCCCCTCTGCCCGAAGTACCCCTCGATGAGCTCGGTGAATTCCGGCTCGTCGTCGATGGTCAAAAGCTTTTTCATGCCGCGCGGCCGGCCCCCTCGGCAACGGGGGCCGGGGGAAACCTCAACGTAAAGGTCGTCCCTATTCCCTCCTCGCTTTGGACGTCGATGGTCCCGCGGTTACGCTCTACGATCTGACGGACGATGAAAAGACCCAGCCCCGTGCCGGATCCCGGCGCTTTCGTCGTATAAAAGGGGTTGTAAATCTGCTCCATCCCATCCGCGGAAATCCCGCATCCGTTGTCGGAGATTCGAATCACCGATGTCCCGCCCTCGGAGAACCCGGAGACCACGATCTTGCCCTGTTTTTTATCGATCGCCTGCGCGGCGTTGCGGATGATGTTGAAAAAGATCTCCTGCACCTGCTTGCGGTCGGCAAGGATCGGAGGAAAATGCCGAGGAAAATCTTTGGTGAGATCGATGTTGTTGAGCTTCAGGTCATGGCCGATGAGGGCGAGGACCTCCTCCACCTCTGTTTCAACGACGACCTCTTCGATCTCCGTGTGCGTGGAGGGCTTGGCGAAACTCGACAGGCGCTTGGTGATCGCCGTCGCGCGGTCGGTCTCCTTGATCGCCTTGCTCATCACCGCCTCCGCCAGTTTCAGGATCTCTTCTTTGGACCTGCCCTTGTAGAAGCCGTCGCGGACGTTCAGCAGAAAAAGTTCGCACTGGCCCCTTGCGATGCCCAGAGGATTGCAGATCTCGTGATTGATCCCCGCCGCCAGCGTCCCGATCACCGCCATCTTCTCCTTCTGCGCCGCCTCCGCCTGCGTCTTGGAGAGTTCGTCAAAAAGCCGCGCGTTGGAAATGGCGATCGCCTCTGTCCGCGCCAGCGTCGTCAGGATATCCACATCCTCCTGATTGTAGTCCTCCCCCGATTTTTTTATCCCGAGACAAATAACCCCGATCATCTCCTCGTCGAGGGATATCGGCAGGGCCAACAAGGCGTCGAGCTTCTTCATGCTTTCTTTTAATTTGCGGTCGCTCTCCCTTTGCTCCCTGAGGGTCTCCCTCAAGATGTGGCTGCGCGTGAACCTCAAATAAGAGATCAGGGGGTCCTCCTGGCCGAGCCCGAACACCTCCTCCTTAAGTCCGGCGCCCGCGACAAGCTTGAACTCCCGCGCGTCCTTGTGCAGCATCAACACACAGGCCGACTGGAGCTTCATGATGCGGACGAGCCCCGCCACGGTCTGTTCCATCAAGCGCTTGAGATCCAGGACGGTAAGAATCTCGTTGGTAAAAGTCTTCAAGAGCTCCCGGTAATCGTATTTTTTTTGGAAAAGAAACCGGTCCGTGGCGTTCGTCAGGAAAAGCTCATGCGGCCTCAACGCCAACGTAATGATCAACACCGTCGGAATCATCGCCATCCACTGATGCCAACCCAAAATATTCCTATAAAACCCCTCCCCCAAAATCGTAACCACCGTAAACGTCCCGTAAACAAACATAAAAAGCCCCGCAAAAACCGCTGTCCGTCGAATGACGACTTCTATCTCTAATAGCTGATACTTAATAATCGAGTAGGTCATTAATGCCGGGTACAAAATAACCGCGAACATTCCAAACGGGTAAACTTTAATATTAAAAACAGGCAAAAAAGCAGCCGAGCCTCCCCCAAACCCAAAAAATGTTGCCAAGAACATATATTTAATTTGATTGTGTCTCAATACATACTTGGGATTCTTAAAAGCATTTAACAGCATTACAAAAGCCATGCTCACACACAAGAAGAAAGCGACTGTATAGTAAATATACAGTCCTCCAAAATCAGTGTAAAAATTGAAAAACGGTTTCGAGGTCGAAATTTTGACAAGGTTGTCCATTGAAAATAAATCTACGAATAAAAACAAACCGAAAAGCACATACCAAAACCGAATAAACCGCTGTCTCTCAACATTCTGATTTATGAAACTGGCTATATAGTGATAAAAAAAAGGCGGGATCAGCACGGCACCAACATAATGAATTCTTAGCCAAAATAATGCTTCGGGCATTTTGGAAGCGTTGGTCATCATGCCCAAACCAAAACTCCAAATTGCGATGGCTACGCTACTGAGACTCCAAAGTCTATTGACTAAACTTGTTCTGTTTTTGCAAAAACAAAAAATACCAAATAAGAAGTAAAGGAGCGATGAGCAAATGCAATAATACGAAAAAAAAATTTTCATCTTTTTTATGGAACTATTTTATTTTTGTTGCGGCCATATTTATTGTGAATATCAACATACGTCTCATTAACTACGGCTGCCGCGGTCGTAAACTCCCCGGCTAGGACTGAAGCGGCCATAATCTCCGCCAATTTGTCCGCTTTGTCGCTTCCAAAACAATCCATTATCTCCAAACACTCTCTTTGGGTTCCCAAACCAGTTCCGCCTCCGACGGTCGCTATCAACAAATTGGGCAGGACAACCTCAAAATATAGATCTTTATTTTCATTAATTGGTTCGCAGAAAGATTTACAAACATGCGAACTACTTATATCAGCCATGTCCTGACCCGTTGCTAAATATATAGCTGCAATTGCGTTTGATGCGTGGACATTAATAGCCGAAACTTCCGCTGCTGTTCCGCATTCGATACATCTATCTGTAAAATCTTTTAACTGCAACGCGGTGACGCCTATCATTTTCAGTGCTTTTTCTGTAATAACTACCCTCGCTCTAACTTTTTTTCCGTAACCTTCCCTTTCGTTTCTTAACGAATGATGCTTGACGGCACTATAATGAGATCTGTGAAAGAACCTAGCTCTAGTCGAAGATTCTATGAATTTGCATGCGTTATACGTAGCTTCGTTTATCATATTCAAACCATGCGCATCCGCTGTGTCATAAATAAACTTCAATACGTAATTGTTGTTAATCTTTTTCTCTTCAATCTTCAGCAAGGTAGTGTGGTTGCTTTTGCTTTCGGCGATTTCCTTAATTTTTAAGAAATTCTCTCTTACAAAAGCTTGTATAAGCTTGTCTTCATTTTGAGTAATTATAAACATAGGGTCCAAATGAATCTGCTTTGATATTACCTCGGCCTCAATTGGTTTTCCAAGTCTTAAAAGCCGCATCCCTAAATCATAAGTTAAAACAAGCGCGCCTTCAGTGGTTGCCATGGGCACAAAAAATTTCCCTTTTGCATATTTTCCGTTGATCTCGATTGGGCCTGCCAATGCGAGCGGAATCTGAACTATGCCAAAAGGATTTTCTATGTTGTTCCTAAAATAAATCGTGTCGTAAGTACATCCAAGAATATGCTTCAGCGGCTTGTTGATGGCTTTCGATAATAATTCCACTTTCTGCTTTATGCTAATTGAATCGTAGTTCTTCCTAATCTTCTTATACAAAGAATAATAATTCTGAAGCTCGGAGGGGGCGACTCCGCTGTTCTCATCTGCTCTAATAGCGCCCATGCGGGTCCCCCTCTCTTTGTTTTTCAACATAACGGCAACTCTTAAAGTCTTGAGCAAATATTTTTACCTTGTCTGTTTGGCGCCGGACTTCTCTTGCTCCTGAATCCACCTATCAATCGTCTGCCTCTTAAACCGCCAATGGGAGCCTACTTTAAATCCCGGCAATCTGCCTGTTGAAGCGTGCTTATAAATAGTCAGGGGCTTCATCCGGAGATAACCGGCCAGTTCTTGCACTGTAAATACACCGTCTCGATCGTTCACTTGATCACTTGCTCCTTTTTAGTCTGCTTTCTTCTTATTTCTTTCACTTCATACGGAGCTTCATTTTATACACTGGATTATTCTCTGTCAATATTTTTTGAGTATAAATTATCAATTTTACACTCTTTGAATATTTTATTATCAATTTACGCAATATATGGTATTTTTTGGGCCTTGGGCGATGGATAGCCACAAGAAAGCAGAGAGATTAAAACGCCAATTTGCGGGAGATATTCAGTTTGGATAAGTCACCCAAACGAATCCGAGTGGGCGCCGGCGCGAACAAAGCCGATCGCGGTCTTGTGGGAGACCGCGCCTTCTTTGGGATGCGATTTCAAGGCGGGTGGCGTCAGGCCAGACGTTCGGCGGTGTAGCCGCGCTGGCTTACGACGAAGCGCGCGGAGGCCTCGGCTTTTTTCCTGTCCCGCGAGGCGACTTCGACCCTTCGGACGGATTGCATCAGAAGCGTTCGGAGCATGCGATCCTGATTGGGGTCTCTGAGGATGGTCTTGACCCGCCTTGCAGCGGCGTTCCCTTTAAAACTCAGGAGATAGCTCCCTCTTTCCCCGCGATTCAAATGGATGAGCACCTTCATCTTCTTCACGTCCTTTCCTTTTCTTCCGGTGTGAAGAAAGTCTGGCATAAGGAATGTGTAATTTCAATAGCAGAAGTAAAAAAATGTTAACTTCGGAAGTTTTATATTAAAAGTTTTTGAAAGCGCCGGACAAAACTTCGGCTAAAATCGCTAAGATGGGATTAAAAGGATTGGGCACGCACTGCGGCGAGTCCGGATTGGTTTGGAGGAGGCTAAAGACCGAGGTCGCGGCCGCGGACAACAATCTCCCCGGAACGCAGAGATTCGCCGGCGCCAAGCCGCATGGAGACGTCAAGAAAAGCAATCTTCGAACGGTCAAAACCTTCCGGCACGTTGGCGCCGGAAAGATCGAAGGCATAGCGATCGAGAGCAGGCCCTATGTCCACCGGAAAAACCGCCGTTTTTTGATGGACATCGGTAAAACGGACTTGCACGGAGACCGCGCCCGGCGAAAGGCCCGGCGATGCGAGCGCAAGCTGAACGGGGTTCCCCAGATCCTTCGGCGAACCGTCGTACGCAAAGGTCGCGGCGTCGGCCGCTTCGACTTTATACCGGCGACCTGTGGCGCCGGCATCGACGGTGAGGTCTCTCCATACCGTTTCTCCGGAGGGATCCGCCGCCGCCTGGCCGGCCAGTCTCCACTCCGTCTCAGAAAATTCTTTCGTGTAGATGTTGTAAGAATGGACGCGCCCCTCCGCGGCGGGTCTTAAAGCAAGATCGCCGAACGTGCCGGACCTTGTCGAGATGATGGCTCCGGTCGAACTCTTTTGCCATGAAGCGGAGGCGCCGCCCGTTGCCGCCGAGACGTTGCCGTATCCCGCGTCCCCCACATCCCGTATTTTCATTTCATAGCCATTTCCGGGGCTCGGGGGCTCGGCCATCACGACGCCGATACCCGGAAGGCTCCTGAAGTCTCCTCCGCCGACGGCAATCCTCGCCGTCACGACATCATCGGAATCAAGCGAGTAAGCCACGCGCGCCTCCCGGCTTGAGACAACGTTCACTTGAATCGCGCCGTTGGCCGTGCCGCCGTCTATCGCTCCGGAAATACCGGTAATCCGACCCGGCACTTTGCTCAAAACGCCCCGGCGGATTTCGTTCGAAACGACGGGCTGCGACCAGTTCCCGGCCCGGTCTTTAAATTGAACGTAAACCACCCGGCTGCCTTCGCCGTCAGGCAACGCGATGTTCAACGTTTCCGGAATTCCCGCGCTGCTGACGGCGGGCTCCTTAAAATAAATTCCATCGAAAGAAAACCGAACCGATTCCACGCGGTTCGCATCTTGAGCGCTCAGCCTCAACGTTATTTCATTCCCGTCCGTAAACAAATCTCCGTCGTTGATCAGAACGGATCCGGTCGGCGGCTCTCTGTCCAAAATAATCGATGCGGCGCGCCGCGAAACAAGTCCGGCGGCGTTTTTGAGCTCAACCGTGATTTCTTTTCGGCCGTCGGCTCCCGAAAATGTCCACGGCTTTAAAGAAGCGACGGATTCCCACTGGGTCCACGCATTTCCCCCGTCTTCTGAAAAACGCATCTGCGAGGCGCCCGGCGCGGCGACGGCAATTTCAATCCGCGCGTCGGCCTGATTGATCCACAAGGCGCCCTCATTGATGGCGATGTCCGCTTCGGGAGAACTCCAATCGGCGTTCAAGAGGTTTGAGAGGGCCGCGAGTTCCGTGTCCATGGCATTCGAAACGCCGTCAAAAGCCGCGTTCCCTTCGGAAAGATCGCCCGTCAGCTCCTGATAACGTCCGTCGAAGGCATTGAGCCGCGCGTCGACATTGCGGGCAAAACCGAGCGGCAAGATGCCCTGCGGCTGCGCAAGGCCGACCTCCGAAGACACTCGGTCCCGCGCGGCGGCAATCTCGGAATCCATGCCTGTCCCGTTTGAAACAGCCGCTTCAAGCCGCGCTTTTCTGGAGGTCGTCCAGTCCTTGACCGCCTGCGCGCGAACCGGCAGATCGCCCAGCGCCGTCCGGAGGCTCGGATCCGTTTCCGCGCGCAGCAGGAGCGGGTTCAAAATAGACTCCAGCGATGCGACGCGCCTTTCAAATTGCGAGAGCGCCTCAAGCCGTTGCCTGGCCTTTGAAACTTCGTTGTCCAAATCCGTCTGCCGGGCCGGCGACACCTGCGACCCGAATGGGTCTTTGCCCGTTTTAAGCGCTTCGACGATCCAATCGAACATTTCCAGGACCCTGGCTTTGAAAAAATCAAACGCCCCGGAGACGGCCCCCAGCGTCATGCGCGACAACCCCCGGGTGGCGGTATCCCACGCGGCGCTGAGATTTTGCGCGAGCCGGGACACCTTGCTCCTCATCGAATCCAACGCGGACGCCGTGTCCGTGGGGTCCTTGAGAATCACGAAAGCCGCCGAAAAATCTTTCTGAGCCCACGAAGACGCAGGATCGCGGGCGCCCTCGATGTTCACGATGTCTTGTATCGTCACATCCCGGCGGACACCCTCAATAACCGGATCGGACAAGAACACGGGGTCGCTCAATAACAACGAGATCGCATTCTCCTCGGTCAAGGCCTGGCCGCGGAAACTCGGGTTCTGGATCACGAATGACGATCCCACCTGGTTCGGCGCCAAAAGGCCCATCGCATACAAATCAAAATCATTAAATTGGTTTGAAAATTCCAGACTGCCGGCGTCTGAAGGGCCCAGGCCCCAAGCTTTTTTCGCTCTGAAACGTCCGCCGCCCAGGTCCTCCCACTCGACACCCCACATCGGAGAGGTCCCCGCGTTAAAAAAAGCGCTCCAATGCGCAAGATCGTCGGACAGGATCCCGTAGGGATTCTGCCTGTCTCCGCCGTTGGAAAGGAAAATGCCCCACCGGTGGGCAAGCTCCTGCAGGAGCACAAATCGCTCGAAAGACGGCACGTCAAGGCCGCTGGCGGCAAGCTTCTGAATTTGATCCAAATGAACCCAGGCGGTGCCCTGGTGGCTCGTGCCCGCATTCACCGCCGACATGAACGGGCTGTACCGATCCAGAACAAGCGGCAAAAGGTCTTTTTGGAGCGCGGCCTGCGTGTCGTTAGGCCCGGAAAGGCCGATCCCCCCGATGTTTAGTCTTTCGGGGTTTCCAAAACCCATAACCCCCAGATTGACAACCGGGCCGTAATAGGCCGTGTTCGAAAGCATTTTCTCCGAGGGGAAAAATACGACAAAATCATAGAGTCCGGCCAGTTGCTCGGAAACGCGCTGCTTGACTCCAAAGAGGTCGACGTTAACGAGCGTCTGGGCATCGTATTTCTGTCTGACCTCGGGCGTCAACAGGCCGGCCAGGTTCTGCTTCATGAAATCATCGACCGTCACTTCATAAACGCCGTCGGAGGTCTGCGTGATGAAATTGCTTTCAGGCGGCGCGGCGGCCGCCAACTGGCTGATGGCATTCTGATGCTCGACCTGGGCCTGGGCGCGGCCGACGCCCAGCTCCAATTGACCCGGCGAGACGCCATGAGCGGCGCGCCGCGGGGAAAACTCCTCGTCGAATTCAAACAAAGATTTGGAAGGCTTGCGCGGAGCGGCAAGAGCCGCCTGGCTGAACGCGAACGCGGACAGCGCGATAAGGGAAATGGACTTGAGAGGCATCTTTTGAAAAACTCGAATCATGCGGAAGAGTATACATGCTCCCCCTTAAATTTCAAGTCTAATGAAAAAATTGCTTAAATAAATATTAATATACTTAGAACTTAAAGATGAATTTCAGCCTAAAAACGATAGTTTACCCGGACAAGAGTCAGGCCGTGGGGTTTGGCGGTCGGGCCGGCTTTGGCGCGGTCTTTGGAGAGGAGTATTTGGGGGATGCTCTCGGGGGCGAGGCGCTTCCTCCCCGCCTCGAGGAGGGTCCCGACGATCACGCGGACCATGTGGCGCAGGAAGCCGTCGGCCTCGATCTCGATCCGGACAAGCGACCCGGACTTGCGGACGGAGAGCCTCCGGACCTCGCGCTCGTGGTTTCTAAGTTTGTCGCCTTGATCATGAAACGCCGAGAAGTCGTGCCGGCCGATGAAAAAACGGGCCGCCCTTTTCATCAGGCGCAGGTCGAGCCGGCGCGGATGCCAAAGAACAAACGGAGACTCAAAGAGCGGGCGCGTGGGCCCTACCCGGATGTCGTAGCGGTAAAGCTTGGACTTGGCCGAGAAGCGCGCGTGGAAGCCGCCAGGCACGGTCTTGGCCGAAAAGACGACGATGTCGCGGGGGAGGTAGAAATTGAGCGCCTCCTTGATTCGGAGGTCCGGAAGCGGGTTCCGGGTCCTGAAATGGGCGACGAGCCCCAGCGCGTGGACGCCGCTGTCGGTGCGCGAGCTGCCGGTCACGGCGGTTTTTTCTTTCAAAATCTTGGAGAGGAATTTCTCGAGGATTTCCTGAACGGTGGTGGGCAGTCCCGAGCTTGCCGAAGGCTTTTTTCTCTGGCCCTGCCAGCCCTCGTAGCGGGTGCCGACGAAACCCAGAGTAAGCTTAACCGTGCGCATCGAGAGCCGCCTGTCATTGGGGGCGAAGCGCCTGCCCGCGCTAACGCTCCCCGCAATGACAAAGTATCTCGGCGATTTGCACGGCATTGAGGGCCGCGCCCTTGCGAAGCTGGTCGCCGGAGACAAAAAGGCAGATCCCCTTGGGCGAAGAGACGTCAAGCCGCAGGCGCCCGACGAGCACGTCGTCCTGCCCGCTCGCCTCGAGCGGCATCGGAAAATAGTTTTTCCGGCGGTCGTCGACGACCTTCACGCCCGGCGCCCCCTCGAGAATTTTGCGGATGAGGCCGAGGTCCGGTTTCTCGGAGAGCTCAAGATAAATCGCCTCGGAATGCGCGCGAAACACGGGCACCCGCACCGTCGTCGCGACGACCCTGATCTTCCCGTCATGGAATATCTTCTTCGTCTCCTGAATCATCTTGATCTCTTCCTCGTTGTAGCCGTCGTCCTTCACGGCGCTGTTGTGCGAGAAAAGATTGAACGCGATCTGGTGCGGAAAAATTTCCTTCCGCGGCGGGCGGCCCTCGAGCACGTCGCGGGACTGGTCCTCAAGCTCCTTCATCGCCTTCGCTCCGGCCCCGGAGGCGGCCTGATAGGTCGCGACGAGGACGCGGCGGATCCGGTTTTTTTGGTGAATCGGCCAGATCGGGACGAGCATGATGATGGTCGAGCAGTTGGGGTTGGCGATGATCCCCCTGTGCTTTTGGATGTCGGCGGGGTTGATCTCGGGGACCACGAGCGGCACCGCCGGGTCCATCCGGTAGGCGCTCGTATTGTCGACCACGACGGCGCCTGCCTTCACCGCATGCGGGGCGAATTTTTTGGAAATCAGGCCGCCGGCGCTGGCGAGCACAAGGTCCATTCCTTTAAAGGAGTCTTCGCCCAACTCTTCGACGGCGAGCTGGCGCCCGCCAAACGCGACCTTCCTGCCGGCCGAGCGGGCGGACGCCAGAAGGACAAGGCGATCCACGGGAAAGCGCCGCTCCCCGAGGATTTTCAGCATCTCCTCGCCGACGGCGCCGGTGGCGCCCATGATCGCGACGTTCCGTAGCCCATTTTGCCGGCGGCGAGGGACTTGAGCTTGGTCGCGGTGACGTCCATGACGGCCTTTTCGATGCCGGCGGCCGAGGCGGTCTCGCCCAGGTGTTCGAGCATCATGCCGCCCGCGCAGATCGCGGCGAGCGGATTGATCACGTTTTTGCCCGTGTATTTGGGCGCCGATCCGCCGATCGGCTCAAACATCGACACCCCTTCCGGATTGAGATTTCCCCCGGCCGCGATCCCCATCCCGCCCTGGATCATCGCGCCCAGGTCCGTGATGATGTCGCCAAACATGTTGTCGGTGACGATCACGTCAAACCACTCGGGGTTTTTGACCATCCACATGCAGGTCGCGTCGACGTGGGCGTAGTCGGTCCGGATATCCTTGTATTCCCCGGCCACCTCGTTGAACACGCGCCACCAGAGGTCGTGGGCGTAGGTGAGAACATTGGTCTTCGCGCAAAGCGTGAGTTTCTTTCTTTTGTTGCGGCGGCGCGTGAGTTCGAAGGCGTAGCGGACGCAGCGCTCGACGCCTTTGCGCGTGTTGCGCGAGACCTGCAGGGCGATCTCGTTCTTCTTGCCCTTGTTGAGGAATCTCCCCTCGCCGACGTAGAGGCCCTCGTTGTTTTCGCGCACGACGATAAAGTCGATGTCCTCGGGCCCCTTGTCCCTCAGCGGCGTCCACACGCCGGGATAGAGCTTCACCGGACGCAGGTTGATATACTGCTCAAGGTCAAAGCGAACTTTAAGCAAAAGCCCCTTCTCGAGAATGCCGGGCTTCACGTCCGGGTGCCCGACGGCGCCGAGAAGGATCGCGTCAAATTTTTTCAAGTCCGTGACCTCTTTGTCCGTCAGGACCTTTCCGGTCTTGAGATAACGTTCCCCGCCGTAATCAAAATGCGCGAGATCCAGCTTGAAGCCGTCTTTCCGCGACGCCGCATCGAGCACCTTGAGCGCCTCGGCAATGACTTCGGGTCCCGTCCCGTCGCCGCCGATGACGGCGACCCTGTAGTTTCTGCTCTTACTTTTTGGCTTCATGTTACCCCGACTCCTACCCTTCCGGCGACGGGGCTCGAGGCGCTGGCGTAAAGCTTCTTCTCCATACGGCCGGCTTCATAGGCGAGCCGTCCCGCGCGGACCGCCAGTCCCATCGCCTCGGCCATCTTGACCGGGTCCTTGGACGCGGCGATCGCGGTGTTCATCAGCACGCCGTCGGCGCCCAGCTCCATCGCGACCGCCGCGTCCGAGGCCGTGCCCACCCCCGCGTCCACAATCACCGGCACCTTCACTTTTTCCAGGATAAAACGGATATTGAGGCGATTCAAAATCCCCTGCCCCGACCCGATCGGAGCGGCAAGCGGCATCACGCAGGCCGCGCCCGCCTCTTCGAGGCGCTTGGCCATGATCGGGTCGTCGTTGGTGTAGGGCATCACGGTAAAACCGTCCTTCACGAGCTCCTTCGTCGCCTCGAGGAGGGCCTGCGTGTCCGGCAAAAGCGTCTTTTCGTCGCCAATCACCTCGAGCTTCACAAGGCTTGAGAGACCCGCCGCCCGGCCCAGACGCGCCACGCGAACCGCGTCTTCCTTGGTATAACAACCCGCCGTGTTCGGCAGAAGAATGTGCTTTTTGGGGTCGACATGATCCAACAGGGACTCTTTGCTGCGATCGAGATTGACCCGCCGCACCGCGACCGTGACCATATGGGCGCCGGACGCCTCGAGCGCTTTTTCCATTTCCCCAAACGAGGCGTATTTGCCCGTGCCGAGAATCAGGCGGGACCGGAGCTCAAATTTTCCTATTTTCAGGGCGACGGCGCTCATGCCTCGACCACCGCGCCTTTTTCCACGACGACGATCCCCCTGGGGGTCACCGTAAAGCGTTTTCTGTCCTCGGCCGGATCGTAGCCGATCTCGGCGTTCGGCATGACCCTGACATGTTTGTCGATGATGGCGTTTCGCACCTTCGCGTGCCGGCCGATGTCCGCCCCCTCGAGAAGAAGCGAGTCGGAGACCTCGGCGTAGCTATTCACGCGCACGTTCGGCGACAGCACCGATCGCTGGACCATGCCACCGGAAATAATGCAGCCGTCCGGAACGAGCGAATCCAGCGCCATGCCCCGGCGCCCGCCGAGCCTGTCGGCAAAAACGAATTTCGCCGGCGGGTACTGCAACTGATACGTCCGGATCGGCCACTCGCGGTCATAGAGATTGAACTGCGGCGTCACCTGCACGAGATCGATGTTGGCCTCGTAGTATGCGTCGAGCGTCCCGACGTCTCTCCAGTACAGCGTCTCTTTCTTGTTGGCGTCGACAAACTCGTACGCGATGATTTTCTTCCGGGCCTTTTGAATCATCTGCGGGATGATGTTTTTTCCGAAATCGTGGGCGGTGTTCTTGTGCGCGTCCTCCTCAAGCTCCTCCTCGAGCGCTTTTCTCTCAAAAATATAAATCCCCATCGAGCCGTAAATATGCTCGCCGTCATCCGGGACCGTCTTGGGCCGGTCCGGCTTCTCCTCAAAACCCACCACCTGCCGGCCGGGGTCCACCTCGATGACGCCCAGGCTCGTCGACTCGTCCCTGGGGGCCTTCACGACGCCTATCGTGAGATCCGCCCCGGAATCGCGGTGCGCGTCAAGCATCAGGCCGTAGTTCATTTTATACACGTGGTCGCCGGCCAAGATCAGGACCTGGTCGGGGTTCTCGATGTGGATGGAGTACAAATTCTGGTAAATCGAGTCGGCCGTCCCCTGATACCAATGCTCGTCGATTCTCTGCTGGGCCGGCAGCACGTCCACGTACTCGCCGACCTCCGCGTTCAGGATATTCCAACCCATGCGGATATGGCGCGCCAGCGACATCGACTTGTACTGGACGAGGATGTGGATGCGCCGTATCCCCGAATTGATGCAGTTGGAAAGCGTAAAATCGATGATCCGGTAGATCCCGCCGAAAGGCACGGCCGGCTTGGCCCGGTCCTTGGTCAGAGGGTGAAGACGCTCCCCCTTCCCGCCCGCCATGATGAAGGTCAGCAGTTTTTTCATTTTAGGAGTAAGCAATCAACGAGTGGACGGGGTAGCCTTTGAGGCGTTTGCGTCCTCCGAGGGCCGGAAGCTCCGCGAGAAAGTAAACGCCGGCGATCACCCCCCCGGATTTTTTGATGAGCTTTATCGCCGCGGCGGCGGTTCCGCCCGTCGCGAGCACGTCATCGATGATGAGGACTCGAGACTTTGCCTGGATCGCGTCCGCGTGAATCTCGATCACGGCCTGTCCATACTCGAGGTCGTACGCGGCGGAGTGTTTACGAAACGGAAGCTTACCCTCCTTGCGGATCGGGATAAAACCGACGCCGAGCTTATAGGCGAGCGCCGAACCGAAGATAAACCCCCTCGACTCGATGGAGACCACGTAATCGATCTTCCCTTTCACGGCCTGCGCGAAGCGATCGATGCAGTATTTGAATTTCCGCCGGTCCAGAAGCAAAGGCGTGATGTCCCTGAACAAAATTCCCTTCTTCGGGAAATCGGGTATCGTGCGGATGGTTTCCTTGATGCGGTCCAACTTCAGCAATTGATCCTCTCTAAAGAGGATTTATTCTACCTTAAAAACAGCCGGGCAACAATTATTTCGGAAACGTCGGCAGTGGGTCCGTTTGCCCTCAGGACCCGGCTTGCATTGTCCCCGCCCGGACGCATGATTTGCGCTCCGACCTGCGAACGGGGCCTGCCGCCTGCGGGACTCCGCGGTGCTCGTGTCATTCTGCACTCCGCGCCGCGGAGGCCTCCCCTCCGGCGTCACCCGTTCGCCGACTTTAAGCCTTTTCCGGTGCCAGAGGGGTCAGACCCCTCTGGCACCGAAGGATGAAGAGGTCTGGAGAACCTCACGGGCTCGGCGCAACCCGGCAAGCTTTGTCCTCAACTGGCGGCTATCGAGTCCGATTTTCCTCTCCGCCACAAAGCTTGGCGGATCTGTCCAAACGGCGCGCTTTGTGGACGGATCCGACGCGCCGTTTGGCGGAGGAGGGGAAAATCGGACGTCCGGGTGAGGATAAAGCTTGCCGGGTGGCGCGGGAGGGGGTAGGGACAAGGCGAGCCGGGCCCTGAGGGCAAATGGACCCGCTACCCGGATCTTCGCCGGCGGAGGAGAAGGTCCAAGTTGGCCTGCGCGCGACGGCCGGCGGGGTTGATTTTTAAAGAAGTCTCCAATTCCTCCGTGGCGCTCTCAAAATCGCCTTTTTTCGCGTACACCATCCCCAGATTATTATGGGCCTGGGAGGAATGGGGCTTGAGTTCAATGGCTTTTTTAAAGCATCGTTCCGCCTCACCGATCTCTCCCCGGCTTTCATGCCATAGCCCCAGGTTATTGTACGCGTCGGCGCTCGGCTCGAGCGCAACGGACTTCCGGTAATCTTCTCCGGCCTCCGCCCCCTTTCCCGCCAGGGTGAGCGCCACTCCGGCCGCCAGATGGGCCTTCGCGTTCCGGGGGTCCTGCCCGATCGCCTCCCGGTAAAATGGGAGGGCCCGCGCGGGGTCGCCTTTCTTTAAATAAACGTCCCCGGCGTTGACGAGGTCCCTCACCGACTCCGGAGGAACCAGCGGAAGCCTGACCAGGCCGACCCCGAGAAGAAACGCCCCTCCCAAAAACGCCGCCCTCCCCCAGGATGCGCGGCGCAGGCTCTCCCACCACTGGATCGCCCCAAAAGAGGCCACCGGAAAAAAGACGCCCAGAAGCGGCAGGCGGTAACGCGCGCTTACAAAAAAAAGCGCGACCGCCGCGACATAGGACGCCGTCCAGGCAAAGAGCGTCTTTGAGAACTTGAGCCTTCCGGGGGCCGCAAAGACCCCGACAAAAAAGAGCGGGCCCAGCCATCCGAAATCGGGCCACGGCAGACGGAGAAACGCGTTGAACCGTTTTTCGAAACGGTAATCCTCGATATCCGAGAATTCCCCGGCGCTGAAAAAAAGAAGCGTTTTTTTTGCGACGAGCCTGAGAAAACGAAGCGGGTCGCCAACGATAAAGTCCCGGGCCCTGGCGGCCCACCAGCGCGAGACCTCGGAAGGCCTGAGGCTTCGGCCGAGGGCCCGTTCGGCAAGCGCTTTCGAGTCCTCGATCTGGGCCTCGACATTGCCCCCCACCCCCTCCGGCCTGACAAAAAAACCGTCGGCGCGCGGGTTGTTCCCGATATAAAAATTCAGGCCCCCGTGCGCGGTCAAAAACACGGCGTCCTTGCCTCGGATAAAATTGTGCAGCGGCGCCGGCGCAAGCGTCAGAAAAAAAGCGGCGAGGAACGCGGCGGCCGCCCGCAGGCAGGCCTTGTCGGCCCCGAGAAGCCCCTTTCCCAGCAGAAAACACGCCCACAAAACGGCAAAAAGAAGGATCCCCGCCTTGGTTAAAACGGCCAGGGCCAGAAAAATCCCCGCCAAAACGGCCCGCTTTGCCGAAGGCGCCTCAGTGGTTTCGCAGACGAAATAAAAAGCCGCGGCATAGAGCGCCAGGCCCGGGACTTCCGCGATCCAAAGCCCCTCGTAGAAAAAAAGCGGGCCATAGAGAGCCGCGAAAAAAGCGGCGACCACGCCGGTCTTCGGGCCGTCAAGTTTTTTTCCGATGAGATAAACCAGACAAACGGCAAGAAGTCCCAGGAGGATCTGGATGATCTTGACCGCGAAGATGGACCCCCCGAAGACCCGGTAGCAGGCCGCCAGAAAAAAAGGATAAAGCGGCAGACCCTGAAACACCCCGCTCCCAAAATCCCCCCGCGCGAGGCGCTGCGCCCACTCATGGTAATAGCCGGGGTCCAGAAGAACCGGTTCGTAAAAAGGGCTTTGCCGGCTGAAGAAAAGCGAGACGGACCTCAGAAAAAGGGCCAGGCCCAGCGCGAGAAAAAGAGCCCGGGGAATCCGGGAACGGCTTTTAGCGTTCTTCAAAATAAACGGTGACGTGAAACGAGAGCCTGTTCATCGCCAGCTCTTTGGGAAAATGAGGGAACGGCGCGGACGCGGCGAGCGCGGCTTCCGCCAGGCGCTTGGCCCCGTCTCCCCCGTCCGACTGCCGGTCAAGGACGGACGCGCGCTCAAGATGCCCGTCGGAATCCAGCACAAAAAGAATCGTGACTTTTCCCCTGCCGACCTTTGCCTTGGATTTGGCTTCGAGCGTCTGCCGGATCCGCTCTTTGACGCGCGAAAAATAATCGGTGAAAAATTTCCCTTTTTCCGGGTCTCGCGACAGCGCCTTCTCGTCGACGGGAATGACCTCCTGTCTGATTCTTGGGGCCTCCCTGCGAAGGACCGGGGCGTTTTTTGTTTGGGCGGCGGCCTTCTTCGGGGAAACCGCGGCGGGCAGGCCCTGGGAGGCCTTTTTCTTCACCGGCGGGTAAACCAGCGGTTTTGCCTTCGGCGCCGTTTTCTTCGCGGGCTCGTGGGACGCCGGAAGGTACTCCACGGTGGAGACAAAAACGGTCTTCTCTTCGGCGGCGGGGGGCGTGTGGAGAGCATAGGCCGCCAGCGCGTGAATCGACACGGATAAAATCAGGCACTCCGGAAGATACCTATACGGCACAGCGCTCTCTCTTCTCCTCTCCGTAAAAATCTCCGCCGATTGCTATCGCCGCCCGCCCGTTTTGCCGCCGCCATCGGTTGGCGTCGCGCAGCGAGTAAACGCAGCCGCAGTACTGCTGCCGGTAAAAATTTTCTTCTTTGGAAAGCTCGATCATGCGGCTTGAGCCGCCGTCTTTTCTCCAATTGAAATCCCAGTAGACGACCCCCGGGAAAAGCGAGGCCGCCCTTTGTCCCGCGCGCGTCACCTGCTCGAAATCCTTCCAGCGCGAGATCCCCAGGCAACTGGTCATCACCTTGAATCCCCGGGCCGCCGCGTACTCGGCGGTCTTCACAAAACGCATCTCGAAGCACCTACCGCAGCGCTCGCCGCGCTCGGGATCGTTCTCATGGCCCTTGGTCCGTTCAAACCAGCCGGGGGCGTCGTAGTCGGCGTCGACGAACGGGATCCCGACTTTTTCGGCAAAGCGGATATTTTCGTTTTTGCGGATTTCGTATTCAGCCCTGGGGTGGATGTTGGGATTATAAAAAAAAATCGTCAGCGCGATGCCGGCGCGGTGGATCTTTTCGATCACGGCGCCCGAGCAGGGCGCGCAGCAGGAATGGAGCAGCACCCTGCGCTCACCGTTCGGGGGTTGGAAAATCATTTGGAAGTTATTATAAACGATTGAGCGAATAAACCGCAAGAAATCTGAAAAAACGCAGCGTGTCCCGGAACGGACGGATGTTGCTTGGGCCTCCCCGGTAAACAGAACGGACCGGGACCGAAAAAATTTTATAGCCGAGACGGGACGCCTCGAGCAGGATCTCCGATTCGGTCTCAAAACGGTCCGCCCGAAGATTTATTTTTTCAAGCGCCTCGCGCAAGATCGCGCGGTAACCGCATTGGCTGTCGGGGATCCCCTGACGGGTCAACACCGAAAGGGCCAGGGACATGAGGCGATTGACGGCCCGGCGGGAAAAGGGCATCTCGCCCGGAGACCCCATGCGGTTCCCGACGATCAGGCCCCCTCTCCCCTCGTTCAGCGCCGCAAGAAAAATCCCGAGCTCGTCGGGGTCATGCTGTCCATCGGCATCCATCATCACGGCCGCTTTGTAGGAACGCCCCAGAAACCAGTCAAAACCGCGCCTTAAAGACGCCCCCTTGCCGCCGTTTCTCTCGAACCTCAAGACCTCGGCGCCGGATCGGCGGGCCTCTTCGGCGGTACGGTCCGTTGAGCCGTCGTCTATCACCAGCGTGTCCGCGCCGAAGGCCCTGAGCCTGGCCATGAGAGGACCGATATTTTTTTCCTCGTTGAAGGCGGGAATAAGGACGCAGATGTCCTTTTTCTCTAATCCGGCCACGCGGGCGCCTCCCAAAAAGGCTGAAAAATAAACCATTGGGAAGGGTAGCTTCGAATCACCGCTTCCGCCCGCGAAGCGAAGGACCGGAGCATTGCTTCCTCGCCGGCCGTCTTCAAGGGCTCCTGAATCTCCAAAAGAAAACGGTTAAAACCCAGCGAAACGAAAAAAACCGGCAGGACGGGGGCCCCGGTGGCGAGGCTGAGGCGCGCCAATCCTCTCGGAAAAGTCACTTCCCGGCCCAAAAAACGGACCCGGGCGCCTTTCTTTCCAAAAAGCCGGTCGCCGTTCAAGGCCAGCACTTCGCCCGCTTGAAGCGCCCGGTAGGCCCTGAGCGAGGACCCGCCAAGCGGGATGACCCGAAGCCCGTGGGCCTCGCGACGGGCCCCGAAGATCCTGTCGATCCTTGGGTCCCGATGCCTGAGCGCTATCCCATGCAGCGGATAGCCGAGCTTCGCCAAGGTCATGCCGGCCATCTCCCAATTTCCCACGTGGGCCGAGGCGACGATCGTCCCCTTTCGCGCCGAAAGGGCCTTGTCCAGATGTTCCCGACCGCGCACCTCGACGTGCCTTTCGATGAAAGAAAGCGATAGCTGGTAGGAGTAAAAAAGATCCACAAGATAGCCGGCGAATTCCACGACGACCCGCCGGGCGCGGCGACGGAGGCCCTTTCCATCCGAGCGGTCCGGAGACACGGCCTCCAGATTGGAAACGATCGCCGCCAGGTCCCGGGTGAAATGAGAATAAACCCGGGCGGCGGCCCTCATGAGACCCCAGACGAACCTTTTGGGAAGGACCCGCGACAAAACATTCGCGGCGGCGTAGTGAAAATAGCGGCCCTTCAAGAGACGCAGGTGCTAACTTTTCTGATCAAGTAACTGTTTTATTTTCTGCAGCGCGGCCTTGATCCGCTCCGTGTCCTCGACCAGCGCAAAACGGACCCAGCCCTCCCCGTAATCGCCGAATCCGGTGCCCGGAGCGACGGCGACGCCGATTTCATCCACGAGGAGCGTCGCAAACTCGAGCGCCGTCAGCGCCGAGTACTTGATCGGGATCCGGGTCCACACGTAGAAAGTCGCCTTCGGTTTGTCGGTCGGCCAGCCGATCGCGTTGAGCCCGTCGACGAGGACGTTGCGTCTTTCCTCGTAGAGCTTCACCATCCGCGCGACGCAGTCCTGCGGCCCTTCGAGCGCGGCGATGGCCGCCTCCTGCACGGCCCGGAAAATCCCGAAATCGAGATAACTTTTTGTCTTCGCGAGCGTCTTCAGGATCGTCGCGTTCCCCACCACGTATCCGATACGCCACCCGGCCATGTTGTAGGATTTGGAAAGCGTGTGAAACTCGATGCCGAAATCCCTGGCCCCCTTCACCTGCAGGAAACTCGGCGCTTTATACCCGTCGTACACGATGTCCGAATACGTCAGGTCGTGCGCGACGATGATGTTTTTGCCATGCGCCCAATGGACGACTTTTTCGAAAAACTTCAGGTCACAGACCGCGCCGGTCGGGTTGTGGGGGTAGCTGATAAACATGAGCTTGGCCATCCTCACGACCTCCCGCGGGATCGACTCCAGGTCCGGCAGGAAGCCCTTCTCGCGGACAATCGGGATATTGTAGAGAATCCCTCCGGCCATGATGACCCCGTTGAAATGGACCGGATACGCGGGGTTGGGCACCAGCGCGATGTCGTCATTGTTGAGATACGCAAGCGACAGGTGCGCGATCCCCTCTTTGGAGCCGATGAGCGGCAGCACCTCGCTCGACGGGTCAAGCGTGACGTGAAAGCTTCTCTGGTAAGAATGGGCGATCGCCTGGCGCAGGCGTTTTTCGACGTCGCCGTCCGGCCTCGAGTAACGGTGGTTCTCGGTCACATGGGCGGCCTCGCAGAGTTTTTCGACGACGTGGGGCGGGGTCGGCTGGTCGGGGCTTCCCATCCCGAAATCAATCACGTCCACGCCCCGTTCCCGTGCGCGCCTCTTCAAATCATCGATGATCGTAAAAAGGTACAGGGGGAGTCTCTTTAACCGGTTTGCCTCTTGCATCGTTACCCTCTCAATAATTTTTCCAACGCTTCAAACGATTCCCTGGCATGGAACGAGCTCCGGACAAAAGGGGCGCTTTCCACCCAATCAAAACCCGTCTCCCGGGCCGCCTGCTTGTACTCGGCAAAGACCGATGGCGCCACGTATTCCTCGACGGGCAACCCGGCGCCGCTGGACTGCAGGTACTGGCCGATAGTCAGCATGCGGCAGCCGGCCTCCCGGAGGTCTCTCATGACCCGGAGCACTTCTTCGCCCGACTCACCCAGGCCCACCATGAGGCCGCTTTTGGTAAGAATCTTATCAGAAACGGCACGGATTTCCCTAAAAATCTCAAGCGTTTTTCCGTAATCCGCCTGGGGACGCGCCCGGCGGTAAAGCCGCGGCACGGTTTCCACGTTGTGGCCAAAGATATCCGGACGGGCCGCCGCGACGGCCGCCACCGCCTGTTTTTGGGTCCTGCGAAAATCCGGCGTCAATATTTCAACGACGGGCCGGGACGGGATCTCCCTGAGTCGCCGGATCACGCGGACAAAATGGTCCGCGCCCTCGTCGACCAGGTCATCCCGGTTTACCGACGTCACCACCACATGCCGGAGGGCCAGACGCCGGACCGCCTCCGCGATGCGACGCGGTTCATCGCCGTCCACCGCCCCGGGCCTGCCGGTGCTCACCGAGCAAAAACCGCAGCTTCGCGTGCAGACGTCTCCCAGAATCATGAAGGTCGCCGTCTTCTGCGAATAGCACTCGTCGCGGTTTGGGCAGCGTCCGCTCTCGCAAATCGTGTGGAGCCGAAGCGCCCGGAGAAGCGAATCGGTCCCCGCCGCCTCCTGTCCCGTCGCGACGCTCTTCCTCAGCCAATCCGGCAGACGACGGGTTTCGGTGCTGATTCGTAAAACAGCCCTCGGCATCTGCTTCTCCGAACTCCGAACTACAAACTCCGAACTTCTTTAATAATCGCGTCGGCCATCTGGCTGGTGCCGGTTGCGGTCGGGTCGTTCCGGTTCGCTTTCAAATCATAAGTCACAAAACGCCCTTCCTTCAAAACCCTGGCGACCGCGTTCTCGAGGCGGTCGGCGGCGGAGGTCTCTCCGAGGTAGCGCAGCATCAGCATGCCGGACAAAATCATCGCCGTCGGATTGGCCTTGTTCATCCCCTTGTACTTGGGGGCGCTGCCGTGAGTCGCCTCAAAAAGAGCGATACCGTCCCCGATGTTCGCCCCCGGCGCGATGCCCAACCCGCCGATGAGCCCGGCGCAGAGGTCCGAGAGAATATCGCCATAGAGGTTCGGGAGCACCAGGACGTCGTACTCGGCGGGTTTCTGCACCAGCTGCATGCACATGTTATCGACGATCCGGTCCTCGAAAAGAATCCTGCCCTCATACTCCCTGGCGACTTCCCGCGCGGTCCTCAAGAACAGGCCGTCGCTGCACTTCATGATATTGGCCTTGTGAACGGCGGTCACCTTTCTTCTTTTTTCCTTGATGGCCGTCTCAAACGCGAAACGCACGATCCT
The DNA here is from genome assembly GCA_016180585.1 of Candidatus Omnitrophota bacterium. Classification (GTDB taxonomy): domain Bacteria; phylum Omnitrophota; class Gorgyraeia; order 2-02-FULL-51-18; family 2-02-FULL-51-18; genus JACPAX01. The sequence goes on from JACPAX010000066.1 coordinate 22,766, forward strand.
CTCGGTGGCCATCTTCGAGATCGGCTTGATGCTGATCGCCGGATTCGGATGAAACTTCGCCTTGGGGTCCAGTTCCCTGATTTTTTGGACAAGCGCGCCGGCCTCCGGCGTCCCTTCGCCAAACTCGATGCCGGCGTACAGATCCTCGGTATTTTCGCGCACGAGAATAAGGTTGATGTCCTTGAAAAGGCTCTTGATCCCGGGATACAGCTTGCACGGTCTCAGACACGCGTAGAGGTCAAGCTCTTTGCGCAGCGCGACGTTCACCGAGCGAAACCCCGATCCGACCGGCGTGGTGACCGGCCCCTTGATCGCGATTTTATTTTTCCGGACGGATTCCAGGACTTCTTCCGGAAGCGGCGTCCCCTTCTTTTCCATCACGTCGGCGCCCGCGTGGACGATCTCCCAGTCTATCGCCACACCGGTCGCTTCGATGCAGCGCTGGGCGGCCAAAGACACCTCCGGCCCTATCCCGTCGCCGGGAATAAGCGTTACTTTTCTTTTCATGAGTTGACGTTCCTCTTGGACCATGCGATCACCCGCCCCACCCCCTCCTCAATGTCTTTTTCACCGCAGGCGAAGCTGAACCGGACATGGCGGTCCGATCCAAAACTCTTCCCGGGAATCGCGGCCACATGGATTTCCTCCAGCAGACGCTCGCAGAGCGTCTCCGATCCCAGACCGGTTCCGGCGATATCGCAAAATACGTAGAAAGCGCCCTCCGGCGCAAACGGCTTGAACCCCTCGGCCTGCGACAGGAGCCCGACCATTCGACGGCTCCTTTTCTCGAACTTGTCCCGCACCTGGGTCCGGTACGATTTCGGCAGGCCGAGCGCCGCGACGGCCATCTTCTGGCTGATCGACACCGGATTCGAAGTGGAGTGATCCTGCAGAATCCCTATTTTTTTCACGACCTCGGCGTCCCCCGCCAGATACCCGATGCGCAGGCCCGTCATCGCGTAGCTCTTTGACGTGCCGTTCACGACAAAAGTGCGCGCCTGGAGTTCCTCGCCGAGCGCGGCGATCGAGACATGCCGCACGGACCCATAAACGTAGTATTCGTAAATCTCGTCGCTGATTACCAGAAGATCTTTCTTCAGAACCACGTCGGCCAGCCGTTTCAAGTCCTCCCCCTCCAAAACACCGCCGGTCGGGTTTGATGGGCTGTTCAAGATAAGGATCCTGCTCTTCGGGGTGGCCGCCTTTTCGAGGCGCGCGGCCGACAGGCGGAACCCCTCGCCCTGCGAGGTCTCCACGAAAACCGGCGTGCCGCCGGCCAGATACACCATCTCGGGATAGCTCACCCAATACGGCGCCGGGATCAGCACCTCGTCGCCGGGATCGCAGAGCGCCTGAATCAGATTGTACAGCGAATGCTTGGCCCCGCAGGAGATCACGACGTTTTCCGGACGGTACTTCAGCCCCTGGTCCTCCTCAAACTTCCGGCATACCGCCTGGCGAAGCTCCGGAATGCCGGAGGTCGGCGTGTATTTGGTGAAGCCTGCGGCCAGACACCGGACCGCTTCGTCTTTGGCGGCCTGAGGCGTGTCAAAATCGGGCTCGCCGGCGCCGAAGCTCAAGACCGGCAGACCCCGGCTTTTCATTTCCTTCGCCTTGGCGGTGAGCCTGAGCGTCGCCGACGGCGAGACTTTGGACATTCGTTGGGCAATCTGCATCTCAATCACCAACTAAAAAACCGAAATCCGAATATCGAAATCCGAAACAAATACCAAGAACCGAAATCCCAATCACCGAAACCGGCGTTTTGAATTTTGGATCTTATTTCGAATTTCGCGCTTCGGATTTCGGACTTATCGTTTAACTTCCGCCCTTGTTCCTGAAAAACTTGCTGATATTTCTGAAGAAACCCTTCTTGGGTTGGTCCTTTTTCGGCTCCTCGCGCTTGGACTCGTGGGCCTCGGCCTTCACGGGCCCCTTCGCCTGGCCTTCCGCGGGGTGAGGATGGGCATGCCCCTTGTGCTCGTCCGCCCTGTCCTGCTTTTTTGCTTTGCCTTTGGGGGGTTCTTTGACGATAATTTCTTTCTCGGTCAGCTCCAGGAGCGCCAAATCCGCTCCGTCGCCCTTGCGCCTCTGCAAATGCAGAATCCGCGTGTAACCGCCGACGCGATCCTTAAAACGTGGCGCGACTTCCTTGAAGACCTTGGAGGTCAGCGTATGGTCCTGAAGATAAGAAAACACCCGCCGACGCGCGGCAAGGGTGTCTTTCTTGCCGAGCGTGATCAGACGCTCGGCCAGGGACCTGGCGGCCTTGGCCTTCTGCAGCGTCGTTTTGATCTCTTGGTGACGAAGGAGGCTCGAGACCAGGTTCTCCACAAGCGCCTTGCGTTCGCTGTGGGTCCTGCCGAGTCGTTCCCGCGTGCGGCGGTTGTGTCTCATTCCAATTCCCCGCCGGTTTTCTTGAGTTTTTCGAGATCCACTTCCATCCCGAAACCCAGGCCCATCTCCCGAAGGATATTGGTGATTTCCGTGAGAGACTTTTTCCCGAAATTCCGGTATTTCAGCATCTCCATTTCCGTTTTCTTGACAAGCTCCCCGATGTTCTTGATATGCGCCTCGCGCAGGCAGTTGGCGCTGCGGACCGACAGCTCCAGCTCGGAGACCGGTTGGGCAAGCCTCTTGTAAAACTCCAGCTCCTTGTCATCGGAGGAATCCGCCACCTGGTCCTCCTCCGGGAGTTTCCCGAAATTCACGAACACGTCGAGGTGCCGCTGCAGAATGTTGGAGGCGTAAAGCATCGCGTCCTTCGGCGAAATGCTCCCGTTGGTCCAGACCTCCATGATCAGCTTGTCATAATCGGTCATCTGGCCCACGCGGGTATCTTCGACATGAAAATCGACGCGCCTGACCGGCGTAAAGATGGAGTCGATCGCGACGACGCCGATCGCCTGGTCTTCTTTCTTGTTGCGGTCCGCCGGGACATAGCCCCTCCCTCTTTGGACCTCCAGCTCCATATGGAACGGCACGTTCTTGCTCAGCGTGGCGATATGGAGATCGGGGTTGATGATCTCCACGGTGTCATCGGTAAGGATGTCCTTGGCCTTGATCTCCTTTTTCTGGTCCACTTCGATACGCAGGGTCTTGGGCGCGCGCGTATGGGAACGGATCACGAGGTTTTTGATGTTCAAGACGACCTCAGTCATGTCTTCGACGACGCCCGGGACGGAGGAAAACTCGTGCGAGACCCCTTCCAGCTTGACCGAGGTCACCGCGGCCCCCTCCAGCGACGAGAGAAGCACGCGCCGGAGCGAATTGCCTATCGTCACGCCATAGCCTCTCTCAAACGGCTCGGCGACGAATTTTCCATAGTTCTCCGTGAGCGTCTCTTCATCGCACTCCAGCTTTTTCGGCACTTCAAAGGATCTTAACGCAATTCCCATAGCCTGTTTCTCCTCTTATTTATTTCGAATAAAGCTCGACAATAAGTTGTTCCTGTATCGGCATCTGGATATCCGGCCTCTCGGGCAGCCTCTTCACCGTAGCCTTGAAATGAGCGGGGTCTATCGCGAGCCACTCCGCCGTCTTTTGGTCTTTGTTTTGCTCAAACAGGGTTTTGAAACGTTCCTTCATCTTGTCGGTGGGCCGGATCTCGATCGCATCACCGACCTCGATCTGACGGGACGGGACGTTCACCTGGCGGCCGCCGACCCACACGTGACCGTGGCGCACGATCTGCCTGGCCTCGGACCGTGAGGCGGCCACGCCCATCCGGTAGAGCGCGTTGTCCAGGCGCCGTTCAAGCGTCACCAAAAGCGCGATGCCGGTGACCCCTTTCGACCGCGTCGCTTTTCTAAAATAAAACTTGAACTGCTTCTCGAGCACCCCGTAGATGCGCTTGACCTTCTGTTTTTCGCGGAGCTGCACCCCGTAATCGGAAAGCTTTTGACGGCCCTGTCCGTGCATCCCGGGGATATACTCCCGTTTCTCGACCGCGCACTTCGGCGTATAGCACCGGCTGCCTTTTAAAAAAAGCTTCATCTTCTCCCGCCGGCAAAGCCGGCAAACGGCGGCGTGATAGCGACCCATCAGACTCTCCTCCTTTTGGGAGGACGGCAACCGTTGTGCGGAATCGGCGTGACATCCTTGATCACGCTGATCGAAAGACCGGCGGCCTGAAGCGCGCGGATCGCCGATTCCCTGCCGGAACCCGGCCCTTTCACGTTGACCTCGACCGTCTTCATTCCGTGCTCGACGGCCTTCTTGGCCGCGCCCTCGGCGGTAATCTGCGCGGCGAACGGGGTGGACTTCTTCGAACCCGAAAAACCCGAAGAGCCGCAGCTCGCCCAGACCACGACATTGCCGGACCGGTCCGTAATGGTCACGATGGTGTTGTTGAAGGTCGCAAGAATATGCGCGACCCCCTCGGAGACGTTCCGAACGACCTTCTTCCGCGATTTAAATTTCTTTGTCTTAGCCACTGATTTTCATAACCTCCCGTTAACTTTTCTTCGCTTCGGCGGCGACCGGTTTCTTGACCGCGGCGGTCTCTTTCTTGCGCTGGGCGCCTATCGTTTTCTTCGGGCCCTTGCGCGTTCTGGCGTTCGTGCGCGTCCTTTGCCCGCGGACCGGCAGTCCCCGCTTGTGCCGAATCCCCCGGTAAGACTGGATATCCATGAGCCGCTTGATGTTCATCGACACCTCACGGCGCAACGTTCCCTCCGCGCGGTATTCTTTTTGAATGATCGCGGTGACGCGCGAGATCTCGTCTTCCGTCAAATCCTTTGCCCGGACATCGGGGCTGATCCCGGCGGCCTTGAGAATCTTCAGCGAATTGGACCGGCCTATCCCGTACAGATAAGCCAGCGAAACAAAAATCTTTTTCTCCCTGGGGATGTCCACCCCGATAATTCTCGGCATCCTATTCTCCTCTTTACCCCTGCCTCTGTTTGTGCTTGGGATTCGAACAGATCACCCGCACCACCCGTTTGCGTCTGACAATCTTGCAATGGTCACAAATCTTCTTCACGCTCGACCGAACTTTCATCCGTCGTCCTCCCTACTTCACCCGGTAAATAATCCGTCCCCGCGTCAGATCATAAGGCGAAAGTTCCAACATCACTTTATCGCCCGGCAGGATACGTATAAAATTCATCCGCATCTTCCCCGAAACATGGGCCAGGACTTTGTGCTGGTTGACCAGTTCCACCCGAAACATCGCGTTCGGCAGGGACTCGACTACGGTGCCTTCCACCTGAACCGCCTCTTCCTTCGGCATTATTCCGTCACCACCTCCGGCTTTGTCTTCCCCACGAAGACCGTATTTTCAAAATGGCCCGACCGGCGACGGTCTTTGGTAACCACCGTCCAACCGTCCGCCAGGATCTCCACTTCGGAGG
>JACPAX010000028.1 GCA_016180585.1 Candidatus Omnitrophota bacterium
CTGGCGATTGAATCCATGACGATTGATCCGGTGCCGGGCACGAATCAGACGAAAATAGATCTCAAGGCAAACGGAAAAATATCCACCGTTGAAGTGTGGGTTAAAGCCGTGGATATCGATAAATATCCCGAGAACATGCGCGCCGATCTGGATTTCAAACGGCCTCCCGTTCTCATCGACAAGGATACCGCGACGCTGATGATCGGGTACGCCGTGGACGGTATCGAATACGAGTACACCCTGATCGTTGTTGGGAACGGCAAGTTGACCCCGACGAAAAGGGTTGTTCTGCCCAACGCAAAGGCTCCGGTCGCATCCGTGACCCGCACGCCCGCCGCGGCCGTCACGAACGCCTCTAAAATCAGTTTTGATCTCAAGGCCGATGAGCCCAGCGTGTTTTTCGTCCGATTGGAAAAGGACGGCGCCCCGGTTTACGAAGGGTCTCCCGCTGAACCGGATAAATTCGAAAGGACATTTCCGCAGGATGGCAGTCAAGACGGGCTTTACACGCTTAAGGTGACCGCCCAGGATCTTGGAGGCCTGAAGCAGGAAATTCCCGCCCTCTCTTCCTGGAGGTTGGATACCAAGGCCCCCGAAGCGGCGCAGTTTACCTTCGACTTGGTGAATGAGCCGGGTTTCGGAAAGGCCTTTGTGAAGGCCGATGAAAAACTGTCCAAGGCGGAGTTTCATTACCGCAAGATCGGGGCGCCGCAAGAGCCCCTGTCTATTGTCAAGGGGGATTTGGTCTCTCCGGAGACCGAGTTTTTGGCGCAGGGCTTGGAGGAAGGCGCTCAGTACGATATCTGGATGACGCTTTGGGATGATTTGAATAACCAGGCGGATACGGCGCATAGGGTTGTCGAGATAAAAAAAGTCGATTCGGCCCGGAAACCACCGGCGATCGAGTTTTTCTCGCCGGTGTTCGCGGAAGCGGAGGATTACAGGCTCCTTTACACGGTGGACGGCGTCACGGAGCCGCGTGATGAACGATTAAGTTCGAAATTGAATCTTTTGACGGTCGTCAAAAACAATTCCGCGGGGAAGACCGTCGCGCACTTCCCGGTTATTGTGGGAAATCTCGATCCGCCGGCTCGCCCCTCCTTCAGTATGTCCATGAGCCTCAATGCCCCGGACGGTGAGGTGCGTTTGCTCGACGCGAGTTTTAGTGGCGCCGGTCTTTTGGAAAACGGTTGGGTTGAATCGAAGGACAATGGGTTCTATCGTTTGGAGGGCGGAAAGCTTGTCGAAGAAATCGGGCCGGACGGTTCGAGAGTCTTTTTCGACGCCGAAGGACGCGTGCACTCCAAAATTAGGGGACTCGCGGTGACTTGGTTCGCTTACGAGTACGACGCGCAGGGAAGGCTTTTGAGAATTCTTGCCACCAACGAAAAGGGCGTGGCCGTCTTGGATGCGAACGGGAAGTTGGAGAGCATCGTTGACAGGAAGGGAAGCCGTTTCCTCTTTCAGGAGGGTGTTCTCGAAAAAGCGGAGCTTGGCGGCCGTGCCTACGAGTATGCGGTGACCGCGGAGGGCGGCGGCTTTAAGTCCGTTCTCAAAGATTCGGATCCCCCGGCGGATCCCGCCATTCCGAAGAGCCTGTCTTATGACGGCGCGCGCCGCTTGACGGGACTTCTGACGGGCAATGACACGACGCTTCGACTGAATTCGTTCGGTATCGTCACGAGCGCGAGAAATTCGAACGGAGAAGAGACCACCTACGATCTGGGCGACGGTCCCTTTGGCGCGGCGGGCATGGTTTGGGCCGTCCGAAGCGGCGTCACGCGCCGTTATGGCGCGGACGGTTCGTTGGTTCAAGTGACCGGGGAGGACGGGACCCTCTTTTTTGTCGACAAGGAAAAGGTCGCGGAGATGAGAATGCCGGACGGGACGCTTTATCAAAAATTGGCCTATGATGCGCAAAAGAAGCTTTCGGGCGGAGAGATTCTCCTGCCGACGGGACGTCGGATCGCTTTCGATTCGAAATTGCCGCAGAAAATCGAAGACCCCGATGGGCTTGTTCTTACTTTCCTGAACGGAAGACGGGATCGGCTGACAACGCCGGAAGGACTCATCTATCAATTTCGAAGCGACATCGGGCCGGATGGAAAGGAAACCAATGCGTGGGCGGATCTGATTGAATTCGGGACGTCGGCGGGCGAGCGGGTTTTTGTGTCCGACTCCAGGATAAACGCCGTTGAAAAAAGTAACGGGCCGTCCGTTCGCCGCACCGAGTTTCAATATGACGTCGCAGGCAACGTATTGACGACGACGGTGAAAGACGGGGGTGTTTTGCAAGCCGCATTCGAACATCAAACGGACGCCGGCGCAATTCGGATCAAGAATCAACAAGGCTCTGTCCGCGAATACGACCGGAACGGCGCCCCGGTCGGTTTGACTACCGCCCGCGGCGAGGAATACGTGTTTCATTCCGTGAGACAGGAGAATGGGGAAACGGGTTGGGAGCAGGAGCTTGTCCGCATTCGGCAAGGCTCGCAGAAGACGACGGATTACGAGGAGGGCGCGCCTGTTTCCATACAGCTCGCCGAGGGCGGAAAGACGTTTAGGATCGGCGATATTCGTTTGGATGCGGCACGGTCGTTCGCGGGCGCCGAGGTCTCGGATTCGGACGGCAACGTGAGTCTATTTGAGTCGGGCGTTCTCAAGGAAACATTGCTTCGCTCGGGCGATAAGCGGGAGTTTGAGAATGGTCTCCTGAGACGGGTCCTCAGCGCTTCATTCGAGCCCGCCGTGTTCGAATACGACAAGGCCGCCTCGGACGCCATTGAGGCCATCCGGGTCCGCGATGCGCTGGGAGAACGGACGTTTTCTCCGGAGGGGAGGCTTCTGTCCGCTCTTTCCCCGGATCAATCGGCGTACGCTTTTGACGCCTCGGGGGGAGTTTCCTCCGTGACCACGTCTGCGCGAGAAAAATTTACGATGGGAACGGACGGAAAGACCACCGTCACGCTTGCCGGCGGCGAAACGTTGAAAGAAGCGGTTTTTGACGCGGAAGGGGATCTGCGGTCGGGAATCCTCGAAGCGCACGACGGCGCTCAGTGGGTTTTTCGAGACGGTTACCTTGTCGAAAGAATCGTCGGGGGAAACACGACGTTTAGCTACGATTCATCGGGAAGAACAAAGAAAGTCGCGGTATCCGGCTCGTACGAGATCGACTACACGCTCGAGGGAGACGTCGGCGAAATCCGCTGGGCAGACGGTTCTGGAGCGCGGGATGTCCGGACGGACTCGCAGGGCGAAATCACGGATGCTGTTTTTACTTCGCCTCAATTCGTGGGGGCCATGCCGGGACTCGGCGACAAGGAGCGCCGCGTCCAAAACGGCGTTCTCTCCGGTCCCGGAGGCGAAGTCGGCAGGCTTTCACGCGAATTTTGGTATTGGGAACGCGGCGCTGACGATCTATGGAGGTCGC
>JACPAX010000067.1 GCA_016180585.1 Candidatus Omnitrophota bacterium
CTCGGCCACCCGGCGCGCGCCCTCGAGCCCCTGCGGCACGCCACGCTCGCGGCGCGCTGCGCGGAGCATCCGGAGTCGGAGCGCGTGCGGGAGCTCGACGCGGCGCGCGGGCGGCTGGAAGCGGAGCTCTCGCGCGGCGAGGGGAAGGCCCGCCGCGACCGCGGGGAGCGGGCCTCGGACCCTTATGAAAGCGGCGAGGTGCCCATCGGCGGGGCGTGGGTGCAGTTTGACATCAACTATTACCTTTTTGCGCTGATTTTTTTGGCCTTCGACGTCGAGGCGGCGCTTCTTTTTCCGGTGCTGGTCGTCTACCGGGAGCTGGCGAGTCCCGCCGCGCTCTTTGAAATCGCGCTTTTCCTGGCGCTGTTGACGTTCGCCATCCTCTACGCGTGGAAAAAAGGGCTTTTTTCGTGGAAATGACCCCCGGCCCTTCGCTTCAGCACGATCCGAAGTATCTGGACACGCAGTCCCCGGCGCCGGGAGTCGCCAATCTCTTCCGGGTGGAGGACGTGCTGAATCTGGCGCGCGCCCATTCGCTGTGGCCGCTGACCTTCGGCCTGGCCTGCTGCGCGATCGAGCTCATGGCGGGCGGGGCGTCGCGTTTTGATCTCGACCGGTTCGGCTTCGGGGTCTTCCGTCCGTCGCCGCGGCAGGCGGACCTCATGATCGTCGCCGGCACGATTTCGCGGAAGATGGTCCCCTGCATCAAAACGCTCTACGACCAGATGCCCGCGCCCAAGTACGTGATCGCGCTCGGCGGCTGCGCGACGGCCGGCGGACCTTTCAAATACCCCGGCCAGTACGGGATTCTCGAGGGGATAGACAAAATTATCCCGGTCAATGTCTACGTGCCCGGCTGTCCGCCGAGGCCCGAGGCGCTGATCGCGGGAATCCTCGAGCTCCAAAAACAGATCAAGTCCGGCAACGCCAAAGGGGTGATGTCCCCCGCCGCGGTGGACGACGCGCAGGACGCCCGTCCCGCGGAATACAAGAACGCAATGTCCCGCGCCGAACACCGGAAACTGCTTCTCACGCCCCCTACCCCGGCCCCGGCCGCCCCCACGCAAGGTTAACCGAATGCCACTCGCCGAGACCCAGGAATTTCTCGAAAAAGACCCTAAGAAATTCGGTGTCGGCTCCGAAGCGGTGGTCTCGCCCGACCGGATCGCGGAGGTCGCGCGCGACTACCGGAAGCAAAACTATTTTCTCGAATGCCTCACGGCCGTGGATTTTGCCGAGTGCTTTGAAGTGGTTTACCATTTCAACCGGTGGGGCGCTTCCGAAAGAACCTGCGTCAAAATTTTAGTGCCTAAAGACGTGAATCAAGCGCCGAGCCTCGCTTCCATTTATAAGTCCGCCGATTGGTTTGAGCGGGAAATCTACGACATGTTCGGCATTATTTTTGCCGGGCACCCGGACTTGAAAAGGATCCTCCTGCCGGAGAGCGCGGAGATTTTCCCCCTGCTCAAAAGTTTCAAGGGCGAACCCAAGGGCGCCGACGTCGTCCAGTCGCTCAAGCTCATCGAGGAGGACGCGCGGGGGTTTGGCGCCCGGCTCCAGGGCGCCGGCCTCGAAGAGGCGCCGACCGGAGACTATTACCTCAATCTCGGCCCCCAGCACCCGAGCACCCACGGGGTTTTAAGGGTGCTCCTGCATCTGGACGGCGAGCGGGTCTTGAGCGGCGAGCCGATCATCGGCTATTCCCACCGCCATCACGAGAAGATGATGGAGATCCAAAACTACCTCGCCTGCTGGCCGAACTTCGGACGGATGGATTACGTGGGTGCCATGAGCTACAACTTCGGATACGCCCTGCTCGTCGAAAAAGCGATGGGCATCCGGCCCTCGCCGCGCGTCGAACACATTCGTGTCCTCACGACGGAGCTCAACCGCATCACGAGTCATCTTTTGTGGATGGGGACTTTTCTTCTGGACCTCGGGGCGTTTACGCCTTTCTTTTATTGTTTCGACGACCGCGAGCAGATTCTCGATATTCTGGAAATGGCGACCGGCGAGCGCCTGACCTATGACTATTTCCGGTTCGGAGGCCTGGACCGCGACGTGCCGCCGGAGCTCGTGCCCGCGACGAAGGCCTTTATCCCGGGGTTCAAAAAAAGACTGAAGGACTACCATGGGCTCGTCACCAAAAACGTGATCTTTGAGAAACGCACGCGGGGCCTGGGCGTCCTCACCAAAGACCAGGCGCTCTCCTACGGCGTCACGGGCCCCGCCTTGCGCGCCTGCGGCGTGCGGGCGGACCTGCGGCGGGACGAACCGTATTCCATTTATCCGGCGCTTGATTTCGACATCCCGACGGCCAAAGACGGCGACGTCTATTCCCGCTACCTCGTGCGCATGAAAGAGATCGAAGAAAGCCTCAAGATCGTCTCGCAGATTCTCGATAAAATTCCGGCCGGAGAAATCAAAACAAAGACCCCCAAAAACGTCCCACGAGGCGAATACTACTCGGCGGTCGAGGCCGCGCGCGGCGTCTTCAGTCTGTACCTGGTAAGCGACGGGTCGCTCAACCCCTACCGCCTCAAGGCCCGCACGCCGTCGTTTTCAAATCTGAGCGCCATCGTCGAAATGCTTCCGGGGTGCCTGGTCTCGGACGTGGTCGCGGTGCTGGGGAGCCTGGATATCGTGTTGCCGGAGATCGACCGATGAGCACGAACGTGTCATGACAGAACTGGTTAAAATCATTCTTTTCGGCACACTCGTGGCCCTCTTCGTCTCCGTGAACGCCTTGTTTCTGGTGTGGATGGAGCGGAAGGTCTCGGCGCGGATCCAGCTTCGCCGCGGGCCGCTGCATGTCGGCTGGGAGGGTCTCCTGCAAACCGTGGCCGACGCGGTGAAGCTCGTGAGCAAAGAGCTGACCCTGCCGAAGGAAGGCGACAAATTTTTGTATCTTCTGGCGCCGGCGCTGGTCTTCGCGCCGCTCCTGGCCGCCTTCCTCGTCCTGCCGCTGGGGCCGGGGCTTGTGATCCGCGACCTCAATGTCGGATTTCTCTTCGTGACCTCCCTCACCAACATCACGTTCATCGGGATTTTTATCGCCGGCTGGTCGTCCAACAACAAATACGCGCTCCTGGGCTCGATGCGGGCCGTCGCGCAGAACATCTCGTACGAGATCCCCCTCTTGCTCTCGACCATGGGGGTCGTCCTGATCGCCGGGACGCTCAAGATGTCCGGGCTTGTCGCCGCGCAGGAAAAGCTGTGGTTTGCCGCGCTGCAGCCGGCGGCGTTTCTCATTTTTCTCTGCGCGAGCCTCGCCGAGGCCAACCGCGCGCCGTTTGACATCCCCGAGGCGGAGTCGGAGCTTGTCGCGGGTTTTCACACGGAGTACTCGGGCATGCGCTTCGCGCTCTTTTTCCTCGGCGAATACACGGCGGTCTTCATTTCCTCGGCGATCGCGACGACCCTTTTTCTCGGCGGCTGGCGGGGCCCCCTCCTGCCGGGGCCGGTGTGGTTTTTGTTGAAAACCTACGCGGTCGTTTTCGTGGTGATGTGGATACGCTGGACATTCCCGAGGCTTCGCAGCGATCAGCTCATGAACTTCGCGTGGAAAGTGCTGATCCCGTTGGGGATCGCCAACGTGTTTTTAACCGCCGTTGTGTTGGTATTTCTAAAATAAATAAGTGTCATGACAGATTAAGGCGCTGATGTTCAAATACTTCAAAGAAATCCTCTCTGGATTCTGGAGCCTCGTGGTCGGCATGGGGATCACCCTGCGCTATCTCACGAAGAAACCGGTGACCCTGATTTATCCCAAAGAGCGCCTGCCGATCAAGCGCTTCAAGGGACCGATCGCGTTCGTGACCGACGGGAAAACCGGGGACCATCTCTGCATCGCCTGCAACGCCTGCATCAAGACCTGTCCCTCGCGCTGCATGTCGCTGGTGGCTCAAAAAAGCGCCGTGGACGGCAAAAGGGTGTTGACAGATTTCAAGGTCAACTATATGCTCTGCAGTTTGTGCAGTCTTTGCATCGACGTCTGCCCGACCGACGCCCTGAAACACGACGACCCGAACTATGACATGGTATCGCTCACGCAAAAAGATCTCGTGATGGACCTCTTGGAGCCCTTCCGCGCCAAGGGGACGCCGCTGACCCAAATCCCCACCGTGCCCGCCGCGGCCGTCGCGCCGAAGCCCGCTCCGCCCCCGGGACCCGCATGAGCCTCCAGGAGCTTGTCTTTCTGGGCGTCGCGGGGATCACGCTGGCGGGGGCGTGTCTGGCGGTGACTCTGAAAAACGTCTTTTACAACGCGCTCTCCCTGATCCTTTGTCTCTTCGGCGTCGCCTGCCTTTTTATTTTTCTCGGGAGCGAATTCCTCGCCGTGATCGAGGTGATACTTTACATCGGCGCGATCGCGGTGGCGATTCTCTTCGCGATCATGCTTTCGCGTCCGATGTTCCAGAAAAACGTCAAAAGAAACCCTGCGAAAATCCTGCAGGCCTTCGCGGTCAGCGCGGCGCTGTTCGTCGGACTCGCGCGGGTCATCCGGTCCACGCCGTGGCCCGCGGCCGAGACGGACGGCGACTACGGCCTCGCGGCGATCGGCAAAAACCTCCTCACCGTGAGCCTCGTTCCGTTCGAAGCGGTCTCGCTGGTCCTCCTCGTGGCGATCATCGGGGCGCTCGTTCTTTCGGCCAAAGGAGAACCGCGTTGAGCCAGTCCCTTGAAAGCTATCTTTTTATTTCCTCGGCGCTTTTCGCGGCCGGCGTCTACGGGATGCTCGCGCGGCGAAACCTCGTGGCCCTGCTCATCTCGCTCGAGCTCATCCTCAATTCGGCGAGCCTCAACTTCGTCGCGTTCAATCGTTTTCTCCTGGCCGACAAAACGGCGGGGCAGGTCTTTGTGGTCTTCATCATCGCGCTCGCGGCGGCCGAGGCGACGATCGGCTTAAGCCTCATTCTTCTTTTGTACCGCAAAAAACATTCCATCAACATCGAAGAAGCCAAGGAGCTTAGGGGTTGACATGGCGCTAAAGTTCCTCTGGGTGATCCAACTGGCCCCGCTGGCCGCTTTCCTGGGCATCCAGCTGCTTCCGGCGAAGCTCAAAAAAATCGCGCCGGGCGTCGCGGTGCCGGCCGCGCTCATGGCGGCGACGGCGGCCTCGTGGCTTTTCTGGTCGCAGATCCAAACCGGGGGCCGGGACCTACCGGGAGAATTTTCCACGCCATGGCTCGTGTGGCCGGGCCGCGCCCTCGAGGTCGGTTTCCTCATGGACCGCCTGAACCTTCTCATGATCTGGCTCGTCACGGTGATCTCGTTTTTTGTCCAGCTTTTCTCCGTCTATTACATGGATGAGGACCCCTCCCGCGCGCGGTATTTCGGTTTCTTGAGCTTCTTCGCGTTTTCGATGACGGGGCTGGTGCTTTCCAACAATCTCCTCCAGACTTTCATCTTTTGGGAGCTGGTGGGCCTGACCTCCTATCTTCTGATCGGTTTTTGGATCGAGAAGCCGAGCGCGGCGACCGCGGCGCGGAAGGCGTTTGTAATCAACCGGCTCGGGGACCTGGGTTTTTATCTCGGGGTGATCCTCCTTTTTCTTCTTTTTGGCACCCTCAATTTCCGGCATCTGACCACGGAATCGCTGGCGCAGGCCCTGCCTCCGCGCACGCTGACGATGCTCGGCCTCCTCGTCTTCACGGGAGTGATGGGCAAATCGGCGCAGTTTCCCTTCCACAACTGGCTGCCGGACGCGATGGAAGGCCCGACGCCGGTAAGCGCCCTGATCCATTCGGCGACAATGGTGGCGGCCGGCGTCTTCCTCCTGGCGCGGGCATTCGGTCTCTTCGGCGCCTCGGCATTCACGCTCTCGGTAATCCTGACCGTCGGGTTCCTGACCGCCTTTGTCGGGGCGGCCCTCGCGACGATACAGTTCGACATCAAAAAAATCCTCGCGTATTCGACGATCAGCCAACTCGGGCTCATGGTGATGGCGATCGGCGCGGGATCGAGCCTGGCGGGGATGTTCCACCTGTCGACGCACGCGTTTTTTAAATCGCTTCTCTTCCTCACGGCCGGCGTCTTCATCCACCGCACGCACACCAACGACATCGACGCGATCGCCGAGAAGGGCGGCAGGCGCGATGTCCTCGCCGTCGCGATGCTCGTGACGGGGCTCGCGTCGCTCTGCGGCCTGCCGCCGTTCGCGGGGTTCTTCAGCAAAGATATGGTTCTTGAAACGCTGAAAGAAAGAAGCTTTCTCTTTTATAGCGGCGCGCTTTTTGTGAGTTTTCTCACGGTGTATTACTCATGCCGCCTTCTTTTTGTGGTCCTTTTCTCCGAGGCCGGCCACCCACGACCCACGACTCACGACTCACGACTGTTGAATTTCTCCCGCGCGGTCCCGCTGGTGTCGCTCGGGGCGATCTCGGTCGTGATGGGGCTTCTGGGTTCCCCGCTCAACGCCGGCCTTCTCGAATGGCTCGGCGGTCCCGCCGAGGTCCATTTCAACGCGTCGCTTTTTCTCGTCACGCTCGGACTTCTGGCCGGCGGCGGGGGCCTGGCTTATTTCCGTTTCCGGAATCCGGCGGGGGCCCTTCAGGCCGAGAAAGAGGGGCAGGGCCTTCTCTTGACGGCGCTGCGCCGGAAATTTTTCGTCGACGAGGCCTATGATTTTCTGGTAAAAAAAGTGGCGCTCGCGGCGGGGGCCCTCTTCGACGCGTTTGACCGCAAAGTCATCAACGGCTGGATGGTCAACGGGACGTCCTACAACATTCTGAAGTTCGGGCGCCTGGCCTCAAAGCTCCAGAGCGGACTTTTGCAGGATTATCTCTCGCTGGCGTTTCTGGCGGGCATCGTGATTGTATTTTTTGTGGTTTTATAAAAAGGAACCCTCATGCCGTTTCCGGTGCTTTCGTCCATTTTACTCAGTCCGGTGATCGGGCTCATCCTGATTCTTCTGACGCCCGCAAAACAGGAGAACCTCGTGCGCGCCATCGCTCTCCTTTCGGCGACCGTGACCGTGGCGCTCTCGGTGTATCTCTGCGCGATCTTCAACACGGCCGATCCGGCGTTTCAGCTCGTGGAACACGTCGAGTGGGTCCGAAGCTACGGGATCCATTACTCGAACGCGGTCGATGGCCTGAACCTTCCGATGATCCTCCTCACCTCCATCGTGATCTTTTGCGGGGTCCTCGTCTCGTGGACCGTGACCACTCGCGTGAAGGACTTCTTCGCGAACATGCTGTTTCTGGTGTCCGGCGTGTTCGGCGTGTTTATGACGACCAACCTTTTTTTCTT
Organism: Candidatus Omnitrophota bacterium; assembly: GCA_016180585.1. GTDB lineage: Bacteria > Omnitrophota > Gorgyraeia > 2-02-FULL-51-18 > 2-02-FULL-51-18 > JACPAX01. Next base: position 7,255 of record JACPAX010000067.1, read on the forward strand.
CTTTCTTTTTTACGAGATCGCCGTGATCCCGATGTATCTTCTGATCGTGATCTGGGGATCGACCAACAAGCAGTATGCCGCGATGAAGCTGACGCTTTACCTGCTGCTCGGAAGCGCGTTGATGTTCGCGGGATTCCTTTATATATATTCGCTTCCGGGCGCGCAGACCTTTGACCTCCAGACCCTCAAGCAGAACGTGAGTTTCTCTCCCGAAATCCAGAATATCCTCTTTCTCGGCCTGTTCCTGGGATTCGGCGTGCTGGCCGCCTGTTTTCCGTTTCACGTCTGGTCGCCGGACGGACACGTCGCCGCGCCCACCGCCGCGAGCATGCTTCACGCGGGGGTGCTGATGAAGCTGGGCGCCTACGGCATCCTGCGGGTGGCGATCTACCTCCTCCCCGAGGGGGCCCGGCACTGGGCGCCGGTCATCGCCGTTCTTTCCCTCTGCAATATCGTCTACGGGGCCATGGTCGCGACCCGGCAGAAAGACTTGAAATACATCATCGGTTACTCGAGCGTGAGCCACATGGGGATCGTGCTTCTGGGCATCTCGACCCTAACGCCTCTGGGCCTGAACGGCGCGGTGTTTCAAATGTTTTCGCACGGCATCATGACGGCCCTCTTTTTCGCCTGCGTCGGGTTCATCTACGACGGCTGCCATACCCGCATGCTCGACGAGCTCGGCGGCCTCTCGAAGCAGGCGCCGAAGATATCGGCCTTCTTCATCATCGCGGGGCTCTGCGGGCTCGGCCTGCCGGGCATGGGAGGCTTCGTTGCGGAGCTTTTGGTGACCCTCGCCGCCGTGAGCGTGTACCCCTGGATAGGAATCACGTCGATCACGGCCCTTCTCATCACGGCCTATTACGTCCTCACCGCCGTGCAGAAAGTGTTCTACGGCCCGCTCCGTGAAAAGTCGGCGCATCTGGAAGACGTCGGATTCCTTCAGTTTTTCCCCCGCGCGGTGCTGGTGGGCTGCCTCATCTATTTCGGGATATTTCCCCAGGTCTTCATCCAGTGGATCTCCCTGTCCACTAAAACCCTCTTGGGGGCCTAAATGGATTGGACGCTGATCCTTCCCGAGACCGCGCTGCTTCTCTTGTGCGTTCTTCTCCTCTGCCTCATGCTCATCCGAAAAACGCCGGCCGCCGGGGTCCTTTCCCCGCTCATGGGCATCGCCACGGCGGGCGTGGGGCTGGCGGCGCTTTGGTCTTTCGGGTTTTCCGGGATTCTTTTTTTCTCCACCTACCGGGTGGACCTTTTTTCCCAGTGTTTCAAGCTCCTCGTCTGGGCCGCTTTTTTCCTGACCGTCTTTTTCTCCCGCTCCCTCCATGAGATAGACGACGGCCGGCGGCTCGAGTACTATTTTTTCCTCTCGGCGGCCGCTCTGGGGATGATGATGATGGCAAGTGCGGTGGACCTTCTGACGCTCTACGTGTCGCTGGAGCTCGCCTCTTATTCGCTCTATCTTCTCTCCGCCCTGAAAAACAGGGGGCGTGACGCCGAGGCCGGCGTGAAATACCTTTTCTTCGGCGCGGCGGCCAGCGGGGTATTTTTGTGGGGGGCGAGCCTTCTTGCGGGGATCTCGGGGAGCACTTCGCTTGCCGGGATCTCCGAAAACATCCACGGGCTCATCGCGTCGCCGGCCTCTCTGGTGGGGATGATCTTTGTGTGCTTTTCTTTCCTTTTCAAACTCTCCGCGTTTCCGCTCCACTTTTGGGCGCCGGACGTCTACGAGAGCGCGGCCACCCCGGTCGTCAACTTCATCGCGACCGCGTCCAAGGCGGCGGCCGTCGCGGTGCTCGCGCGGTTTCTCATGTTTTTGCCGCCGTCCCCGGAATTTGTCCGGGCGCTCACGGCCATCGCCTTTGCCTCGATGACGCTCGGCAACTGCGTGGCGCTGTGGCAGGAGGACGTCAAACGGCTTCTGGCCTACTCCAGCGTCGCGCAGGCCGGTTATATTCTCGTGGGGCTTCTGGCCGCCGGCGGCGAGGGATTCTCATCGGCCATTTTCTACACGGCGGCCTATGTCCTCATGAACGCGGCCGCGTTTTTTGTCGTCTCCCGCGTGGCGCTCGACTCCGGCCATGACAACCCCCGTCTTTCGCATTTTGACGGCCTGGCCGAACGCTCGCCCTTTCTGGCGCTGGTCTTGCTCATTTCCCTCCTCTCGCTCGCCGGCATTCCGCCGCTTGCGGGATTTACGGGAAAATGGATCCTCTTCTCGGCGGCGATGGACAAGGGCCACTGGTTCCTGGTCCTTTGGGCGGTGCTCAACAGCGTCGTCTCTCTTTTCTACTATCTGACGCTCGTCAAACACGCCTATCTTGAGAAACCAAAAGAGGGACTGCCGCCGATGGCCCTCCCGCTCGCGGCCAGGACCGTCGGCCTGGCCCTGTGCCTTTCGATCATTCTTCTGGGTATCTTCCCGAACGCGCTGATCAGCCTCGCCCAGGAAGCCGTTTTGTCGGGAGGCCTTCACTGATGTTTTTCGAGCTTCTCTGGACGCTGCCGTTCGCGGCGCTCCTGGTCTGCATCGCGGTGCTGCCGCTCGCGCGCAAGCGCTGGTGGGAGAAAAATTATCCGCTCCTCTCGGCGGGTCTCGGGGCCGTCGTCGTCCTCCATTATCTTTTCGGGCTCAAGAACGCCTCCAGCCTCCTGCACACCGCTTCCGAGTATTTCAGTTTTATCTGCCTCATCGGCTCTCTTTTTGTCGTCGCCGGCGGGATACACATCAAAGTCAAGGGGGAGGCGACTCCGACCGAAAACTGCGTGTTTCTCCTGGTGGGCTCGGTGCTCGCCAATCTCCTCGGCACCACCGGCGCCTCGATGGTGATGGTGCGCCCGTGGCTTCGCATGAACAAGTACCGCCTGACGGCGCATCACATCGTCTTTTTCATCTTTTCGGTGAGCAATATCGGAGGGGGCCTCACGCCGATCGGAGACCCCCCGCTGTTTCTGGGGTATTTGAAAGGCGTGCCTTTTTTCTGGGTGATTCAAAACGTCTGGCCGGCCTGGGTTTTCGCGATGGCCTGGCTCCTGGCGATCTTCTACGTCCTCGATACGCTGAATTTTAGAAGAGCGCCGCTCTCGGTGAGAAAACGCGAGACGGCCGGCGAAGAGCAGTGGGTCTTCTCCGGAGTTCACAACGTATTCTTTCTGCTTCTGATTCTCGGCGCGGTGTTCATCAACCACCCGCCGTTTTTGAGGGAGGGCCTGATGATCCTGGCGGCCGTCCTCTCTTATAAAACGACGCCGAAGGGCGTGCATGAAAGCAACGACTTCAACTTCGGGCCGATCAAAGAGGTCGCCATCCTTTTTGCCGGAATCTTCGCGACCATGATCCCGGCGCTCGAATGGCTCGAGCATCATGCCGCGGTGCTCGGCCTGCGCACCCCCGGCCAGTTTTTCTGGCTGAGCGGCTCGCTCTCAAGCGTTCTCGACAATGCCCCGACCTATCTCAATTTCCTGAGCGCGGCGCTCGGCCTTTTCACGAGCCCCGGCGCCGCCGCGCAGGACCAGATCCCGGAGCTCATTGCCAACCACGCGATTTATCTGACAGCCATCAGCGTCGCGTCGGTGTTCTTCGGCGCGCTGACCTACATCGGAAACGGACCGAATTTCCTCGTCAAGTCCATCGCCGAGCGACAAAAAGCCAAGACCCCTAGCTTCTTCGGCTACCTCTTCAAATACAGCGCCCCGGTCCTCCTCCCCCTCTTCACGCTGATCTGGATCTTCTTCTTCAAAAAATAGCACGCAGCGTCTAAGAATCTCCTCTGTCTCCGTTTTTATCCCACGCAACCCGTCAAGCTTTATGCCCTCCAGGGCGCAGGGGAAGCTCTCTAGAGAGTAGCGCAGGTTTAAACCTGCGCTACATTTTGATATGCCTTACAGCTTCCCTTTCAAGTGCCAGAGGGTCAAACCCCCCTGAAAGCGTAGCGCAGACTTAAGTCTGCGCTACGAGGGCACTCGCTTACAAACCAACGACGGAGGGTAGGGCGGACTTTAGTCCGCCTAAATCAGGTGGCTTACAAGAATCCCATAAGAGAAGACCCAGGCAGTCCGGGGTGAAGTAGGGTGGTGGGGGAAACAGAAGAAGCCGCTAGCCGGCTTGCGTCTTCTGTGATACGGAAGACACGGTGTGGCCTTTGAAGGAGGGGACAAGCAGTTCGTCTTTTTTGCGGTCGTAGGAAATGTCGGCCGGGGTGACAAGGCCGCTCAGCGCCGTCACGAGGGCCCCGCGGCCAAGGTTTGAAATCCGGTAGACCTCTCCCCGCTCGAAAGCGGAGACATAAAGGTTGCCCCGGTTGTCGACATCGATCCCGTCGAGATTCTGTAAACCGCGCTTCAGGACGTGTATTTTCTTCCAGCGGTCAATCTCGAGGACCTCGCCGCTCCCCCAGGTCGCCACGAGAAGATGCCGGTTCTTGGGGTTAACCGCAAGCCCATTCGGCGACCCCAGCTCTTTGCCGCCGTAAAACAACTTCGCCTCGTAATGATTCGAGGGGTCTATCCTGAAAATCCGGTTCGTCATCGTGTCGCTCACGAACATCGCGCCCGAGGGCTCCGCGGCGATGTCGTTCAGAAACCGGACGCCGAATCTCGAGAGGTCCACAAGCGCCGTGATCTTGCCCGTCGCCTTGTCAAAACCCTTCACGGCGTGAATATCCGTCACGAATATATTTTTGCCGGAAACGAGAATTCCCTTGGGGGCGTTCAAAGACGCGTCCTTGCCGCCGATGAACTTCTGGATCACGACGCTCCCCTCGGCGTTGATCTTCGAAATGTAGCCGTTGCCGTCTTTGGCCAGAGGTTCGCCGTTGACATTGGACACGTAATAAGAGCCGTCTTCCGGGTCGACGGCGACGCTCTCCGGCGTCTCAAAATTGGACAGCGCAAACGCCAGCGCCGCCGAAATCCAACTCACTCCCGCAATCCAACAGATAAAAAACACTCGCACCATGGATTTATTGTACCAAACCTAACGTTGGTCTGTCCTGTTTTGTCTTCCCATTTATAGCAAACTCAACAAATCCCATGACATGTCATTGCGAGCGACCGAAGGGAGCGCGGCAATCTTTGCGTCGCATAGATTGCTTCGTCGTCGCTTCGCTCCTCCTCGCAATGACACTTTGCTTAATGCGTTTGTATTAGTTTGAGTTTCGTGGCGTGCCAAACTAGGAAACGGAGAACAGGAAACCTTTAAGGTAGTACGTCTCGGGGATAAAGGGGTTGACCGGGTGGTCGGCGGACTGTTTGAGAAAGCGGATGACCTTCAAGGTCTTGTGCGCGTCCAGGGCGGCGCTCATCGCAATCTGCATGAGGAGACTTTCATCCACATGATAGGAGCATGAGAAAACCGCCAGAAGCCCCCCGGGCGCGGCAAGCTTCATGGAGCGCAGCAGAAGCTCTTTGTACCCCGCGACGGCCCCCTCGATCGCGGATTTTTTCTTCACAAAGGAAGGGGGGTCCAGAATCACAAGGTCGAATTTCTTTTTTTCCTTCTCAAAGGACCGGAGCGCGTCAAACGCATTGGCCGTCTGAAACTGAAGGAGCTCCTCGGGGATCCCGTTGAGCCGGCGGTGCTCCTCGCCGCGTTTGACGGCCTCTTCCTGAATGTCTATTCCAAGCACCTTCACTCCGCGCGACGCCAGGTGCAGGCCAAACCCGCCCTCATAACAGAAAACATCGAGCGCCTCGCCGCCGCCCGCCAGGTCCGCCAGAAGACACCGGTTCTCGCGCTGATCCAGATACCAGCCGGTCTTGTGGCCTTCCCCGAACGACACGCGGGCGCGTATCCCCCGCTCCTGAACCACGACCTGGGCGCCGCAGTGCTGCTCGACCCAGCCCGTCCGCGCCTCCAACCCTTCGAGCCGGCGCGAGCTGGAGTCGCTGCGTTCATAAATTCCGGAGGGCGAAAACACCGCGCGCGCGGCAAGAAGCGCGGGCTCCCTGAGGCGGTCCATTCCGCAGGTCAGAAATTGCACGACCAGGACCTCGCCGTACCGATCCACGATGAGCCCGGGCAAATCATCGGCTTCGCTCGAGACGAGCCGGAAGGCGTTCGTGTCTTTCACAAATCTTTGCCGGAGGGCCGCGGCCTTTTCCATTCTCGCCAGGAAAAAATCTTTGTCAATCGGGCCGGGGTCCCTCGTCAAAATCCTTACGGTGATTTCCGATTTGTCGTTGAAATACCCGGTCCCCAGAAACCGTCCCGAAGCGCTTGAAACCGCCACCAAATCGCCGGGCGCCGGTTTCCCGCCCACCCGCCCGATCTGGCTCCTGTAAACCCAGGGATGGCCGGGCCGAAAAGCGCCCGGTTTGGGTTTTCTTAAAACGACCTCGATCATATCTTCCCCTCGAACGGGCGATGGAAACCGTGGGATTCTATGGAACGCTTGAAAAGAAGCTCGGAGTTTTCTTTCCGGGTCTGGTTGAGCAGTGAGATAAACTCATCGGCGCCGATCACCCGCGCCCCGGATCCCCTGGCCATCTGAGTGATGGCCCGGTCCCCGGTCACCACGACAAACGCCGCCAGGCCTTTTTTCTCGCAAAGGCGTCTTTCAATGACGGCATCCGCCGACACCTCTTTGGAATAACGGATCTGAAACGAAGGGGTCTGGAAAGCCGCGCACTCTTCATCATTGCCTTTCCCATCCAGCACCACGAGGGCCAGGCAGCGCCGTGCGGCCGCGAAATCGGCCACCAGCCCGAAAAGAGCGGAGAGTTGTCGATTTTTAAGGCGGTAGAGCAGATTAAAGCCGTCGATCAGCCATTCTTCCGGCATAAGTCCCTGTTCGCCCGATGCATCGGCCTCGTCCGGCTTTAGAGGTGGCGGATTGGATTACTTCTCTTCCATCTTCTGAACGAGATGGGCATCCAGGAGGTCCTTCTTGGACCGCCACCGGCCGCCTATCTTAAAGCCAGGCAACACCCCTTTTTTGAGCCAGCGATACACCGTCATCTCATGCACGCCCAGGTACTTGGCAATCTCCTTGGTCGTCATGATCTGCGTGCGCTCCGGTCTCACCGGCTGCTTGGGCTCTGCGCCATTGGTATTCATGTTCATCATACTTTCTCCTCATCACCCTTTCCCCAAAACCTCATGCGAGGAGTGGGTGGTTCCAAGAGAAAGTATAATATAATAATTACTATTTGTCAACTTATTTAAGTAAAAATTATCAACTTTAATTTTATTAATAAAATAATGAATATTAATGACTATTCATAACTTTAGTTATTTGAACCAGTTAAATAAAGACTCCGTCGTGTCCGTGAGCGTCCCCGTCCCTTCCTGTACCAGGTCCGCCAAACCTCCCGCTCCCTCTTCGAGCACGCTTCGGGCGCTTTCCTTGAAAAAAGACAAGTCGACGCCCGCCAACCTCGAAATCGTCGTCCGGGTCAACGCCTCAAAGACGACAAGATTGACCACCGTCGAAGGGTCGTGGACATCCCGGTACAAGCGATTTTGGATCCCGAGGTCAAATTCCTGCACGGCAGGCGGTTGTCCGGCCCGTCCGGTGTAGTCTTTGTAAAAAACCTTGCCAAGACTGAGATAAAGCCTGTCTATCTTTAAAGACGGCCGGCGAACGGGCCTGCCCGCCGGCGCCCTGGTGGCGGACCTGCCCCCAGGGGCCGATTTCAGCGCCTGGATATTCAGCCTCCCCTTCTCATCCTTAATCACCGAAAAGAGACGGACGGTAAACCGGGCCTCCTCGACATGGATCCGGCCTTTCCACAGGGCCCCGGGATGAAGGTCCAAAAATACCTCCGGAATTTCAACCATCCATTTCTCGGGATAACCCGCCGGGTTGCGGAAACGCAGGTTCTTCAGGCGAATAGACCCCGCCAGCAGGCTGACCTCGGTGTTTCCGATGCTGACCGGCACATGCGCCGCCCGCGACAGCGACGACGCGACCACCGTTTGTATGAGGAGGTTTTTGGCAAGACCCAGGCAGAAAAGGACCGCCAGAAAAACCAGACCGGTCTTGACCCATTTTTTGCGCCGTTCGGAAGTCATCCCTCTACCCCTCCTTTCAAAAAAGCAGGTTGGCCAGAAACCCCAGCGCAAGGATCTGCGGCACCGCCACCGCCGGCAGCCACAGCGCCGCGCGCCGTCCGATATTGGCCCAGACAAGGCCGATCTCGGTATAATCCGTCACGACGCCGGCCATTAGAAACACAAACGCGTTTCCAAAGGCCCCCGTCTGTCTGAAGATCTCGAATGCGACGGGGGCCGTCCCCTCCGAGCACACCTCGAGAATGGCCGCGAAAAGAAGCGTGACCAAAAGCCCCGCAAACGTCGGGCCCATCGCCCGCCGGAAAAACTCGGGGGGAATAAACGCCGCGGCAAGCCCCGAGATCCCGATTCCGATGAGCAGCCACCACAGCGTCATGTCGGCCAGAGACCAGGCGCCGCGCAATACCGCCCTGCCGTCCGCGAGGGTCCCCGCCGTCGAGAAACGGGTCTCCCGGAATCTCTTTCGGATATCGCCGGCGATGGAAAACCCGGCCGGAACCTCCAGCGTCTTGGGGTTGGATTCGATCAGGCCTTTTTTCTCCAGAAATTGGAAGACGACCCCCGTCAAAAACGCGACACCGAGCGCCCCGCCCACGATAAACAGGGCCTTCAGTCCGAAAAAACCGAAGAGAATGAACGTGATCGGAAGGTTCGCCCAGGGACTCGCCAGAAGAAAGCCGATCACCACCGGCGTGGAGGCCCCTTTTTTATGGAGCTGCATGGACAGCGCGAGAATCCCATGGCTGCAGGCGCTCATCAGGAAACCGAGAAACACGGAGGTGAGAATCGTGCGTTTCTTCTTCCTGGCGAGAATCAGCGAAATATATTCTCTCGGCACAAACCGTTCGATGACCCCGCCCAGAAGGAAACCCGCCAGCATCGGGCCGGCCACCATCCGAAGATAAGAAAAAAAAGCGTGCCGGAACGGCTCCAGCCTCGGCCAAACCGCGGACAACCCCACGAGTCCCAGGAGCGTCAGACACGTCACCACGGTCTTATCGGTAATCCACCGGCGGCAGGCTGCCTTTTCTTGTGAACAGCAGGAAGACTTTTCCATGGAACCGCCTATCAATCTGCTGAAAAACCTATTAACCGAGCAGTCTGATCAAAAAGCCCAAGATGCGAGGCGCGAGGGAGCGAACGCGGAGGCGCTATGGGAATAGCGCCGCACAAGCGAGCGACCGAGTAACGCTGCAGTCCGTGAGACACCGGCTCCATGTGAACGACGACATCGTACACGCCGGGGATTTCCTTCCGGATGTCGCGCTCGATGATGTTGGCCAGGCGGTGCGAATCCAGCACCGTCATGCCGGAATCCACCAGCACGTGCAAATCCACGTAGACCTGATCGGCGCGGCCGCGCGTGCGGATCTCATGGCAGTCCCGGACGCCGTCGACACGCCGGACGACCCCCTCGACGAGACGGGGGTCAAGCGCCACCCTGTCGCATAGAATGTCCGAGCTTCCCTTCAGGATCTTCACGGCCGTCACGACGATCACCAGGCCGATCGCAAACGAAAATATCGAATCCAGATACGGGACCCTGAAGGCGATCCCGACGAGGGCCAAGAGCACCGAAAACGTGATAAAGACATCCGTCAGCGTATGCCAGGAGTCGCTTGTCAAAAGTTCGCTCTTCAGACGCCGGGCGTATTTTCTTTCGTAGAGCACGACGAAAACGTTGATCACGAAAGTCACCCCCATGACCGCGAAGCTGAGCGCGTTGATCTCGGGATTCCTGGGATGGACGAAATTCCGGACGGACTCACGCAAAATGCCGAGCGACACCGCAAAGAGGAGAAGCGCGATCAGCGCCGAGGCGAGCGTCTCGTACTTCTGGTGGCCGTAGGGATGGTCTTCGTCGGCCGGGTGGGAAGACACGCGGATCCCGATCAGGCCCACCACGTTGGAAAGACCGTCGGACAGCGAATGAAAACCATCCGCCAGGATCATCACGGAGTGCACCGCAAACCCCAGGAGTATCTTTAGGAAGGCGATAGACCAGTTGAGGACCAAGGTCAGCCACAGGACGCGCGCGATCTGCCGCGCTCTGCCGGCGTGCGCCGCGGCTGACTGTTGGGAGACAGTCATGGTTTATACAGGACTGGCTATGCTATTTCTTCTTTGGATCGGGAGAGCTTTTGTCGATTTCTTTGAGCAAATACTCGTCGAGCACTTCCTTCTTGGTGCGCCATTGGCCGCCGACCTTGAACCCCGGCAGTTTTCTCTCCTTAAGCAAGCGGTACACGGTCATCGAATGAACGCCCAGATACTTGGCGACTTCTTTCAACGTCATGATCTGCGTGCGTTGCGGTCTTTTCTCTTCTAGCATAAACAGCTTCCTCTTATTTTTGGGTTGGCCGGGATGACAAACAAAATCCCAACCTCTTTTTTCAGTAACTTGGAGTATAGCACAGAATTTATAATCATTCAACAATTTTAATCAAAAATAACAATCGTTATTAGCAGGGCTCAGGCGCCCGCGGATTCGACGGCGACACCCAATTTTTGCGCGCCGGTTTGTTTGGCGACGTCGAGCACCTTCACCAGCGTGTCAACGGAAGCGGATTTGTCGGAACGGACGATGATCCCGGCGGTTTTGGCCTGGGCCTGCCTCGAAAGAAACTCTTTTTTGAGCGCGGAGGGCGGGATGAATCTCTTTTCAATGTAAATTTCGTTCCCTGACGTGACGGAAACGACAAGAGGCTCGATCTCCTTCCGCGCCGCCTCGCGGACCGACGCGTCCGGAAGCTTGACTTCGATGCGGCTCTCCTTTTTGGGATTGAAGGTATACAGCAGGCTGAAGCTGATAAAAAAGAAGATGAAAAGATTCATCACGATATCGGTCATCGCGATCGATTCGAGCGAGAGAAACGATTTATGGGAAGACCTGATCTTCATGAGGACGCGCCGGCACGGCCGGTTTTCGCCAGGACGCTCACAAACTCGCCGCCGAAATGGGTCAAATCCTGGGAAAGAGAGTTCACCCGGCCCACAAAGGCGTGATAGACCACAAAATAAGGGATCGCGACGATGAGGCCGGCGGCCGTCGTGATCATCGCCTGGTAAATGCCGGCGGCAAGGGCGCTCACCGTCACGGACGCCCCCAGCGTCTCCCACGCCATGAAGGCCCGAATCAGTCCGAGGATGGTGCCCAGAAATCCCAGGAGCGGTTCGATCCCTATGATCACAAGAAGAAAATTCAGATTCTTCTCGGCTTCCTGGATCTGGCGGTTCCCCTCCCGTTCCATCACGCGGTCGATCTCCATGACCGGCTCTCCGGCGTGCTCAAGCCCCACGCGGAAAATCTCGGCCAGAGGGCCGCGCATCCGCTCGCAGAGCCTGGCCGCCCCCGCGAAATCTTTGGCCTTCACGAGACGAAAAACGCTTTCGCCAAAAGACGGCGCGTCCAGGCGGATCGTCCAGAAAAACCAGAGCCTCTCCAGCACCAGTGTCAGCGCCACCACCGACCCCGCGATGATCGGCGCCATCACCCAACCGCCCTTCAAGATCAAACTCGTCATCGTTTCACCTCATTTGCCCGTGCTTGTGATTTTGAATTTCTTCCCCACCCACTCCAGCGCTTCCTCTTTGGTCTTGAGCTCGAGATCCAGTTGACGCTCCTCGACGGCGCGAAGCATCTTGCCAATCAGGGGCCCTTCGGAGTAACCCCTCGCCAGAAGGTCCCTCCCCCCGATGAGCGGGGCGGGCCTGATTTCCTCCCGGGTCAGGCTCTTTATTTTTTTTCTCAAAAACCGCCAGTTGGCAAGGTCCCCGTGGCTCGCCCGGCAGTCGATGCGGTGCTGTTCAAGCTCGGTGTCGAAGGTCTCGCGCTGCATGAATTTTTTGAGCGTGCTCTCGCGCATCTGCCGCACGTCCTTGAAACGCATGTGGCCTTCGACGCAGGCGACGATCCGTTCTTTCAGGTCGCTGGGGAAACGCAGCCGCTCGAGAACTCTCTCGGCGATTTTGGCGCCGACGCGGTCATGCCCGTTGAAACGTATCCGGTCTGACCGCCGGTACGTCGCGGGCTTGCCGACGTCATGCAAGAGGCACCCGAAGGCGAGCACGGCGGACGGGTTCTCGAGCTGCTCCATCAAAAGCCGGGTGTGGACGTACACATCCCCCTCGGGGTGAAACGCGCGCGGTTGCCTCACCCCTTTCATCCGATGGACCTCGGGCAGGACTTCCTTCAAAAGACCCGACCGGTCGAGCAGCGTCATCGCCAGGGCCGGGCGCGGGCCGGTAAACATCTTGAGGAGCTCATCCCGCACGCGTTCCTGGCTCACCTCCGAAATGGCGGAGCTGAGTTTCCGGATCGCCGAGAAGGTCTTGGGCTCGATTTTAAAATCCAGGACGCTCGCGAAACGCACCGCCCGCAACATCCTCAGCTTGTCTTCGCCGAAACGCCGGGCCGGGTCGCCGATGGCCCGGATTACTTTCTTTTTTAAGTCCCTCTCCCCTCCGACCCAGTCGAGCACCGTTTTTTTGACGGGGTCGTAAAAAAGGCCGTTGACCGTGAAATCACGGCGAAGGGCATCCTCTCTGGCGTCCGTAAAGCGCACCCCGGTCGGACGACGGCCGTCCCGATAGCCTTTGTCGGCGCGGAATGTCGCGACCTCGAACGGGCTCCCGCCCATCACGACAAGCATCACGCCGAATTTCGCGCCGACGGGCACTGTCTTCGGAAAGATCCGGCGCACCTTGTCGGGGGTCGCGTCCGTGGCCACGTCAAAATCCTTGGGGGTCTTCCTCAAAAGGAGGTCACGGACACAACCCCCGACAAAGTAGGCCTCGTGGCCTCTCTGTCGGAGGGTGTGAACGATTTGAAGCGCGAGTTGTCTGTTAATCGAGCGTCTTATCGCCGGGCTTCCAGCCGCAACCGGTAAGCTTGCCGGTCTGAAGCGCCTGAAGCGTCCTCAACGTTTCCTCGACGCTGCGGCCCACCGGGAGGTCATTGACCGTGGCGGATTTCAGGACGCCGTTCGGGTCGATGATAAAAGTGCCCCGGAGCGCGATGCCTTTGTCCTGCAAAAGGACATTAAAGGTCTTCGAGACTTTATGGTTGGTGTCGCCCAGGATCGGAAACTTCACCTTCCCCAATCCGTTTTCCACCCAAGCCTTATGGGAATACACGCTGTCGGTGCTGCAAGAAAGCACTTCGGCCCCGAGCTTTTTGAAGTCCTCATAGTGCCTGCTGAAGCTTTGGATCTCGGTCGGGCAGACAAAGGTGAAGTCCAGGGGATAGAAGAAAAGAACCAGCCATTTCCCCTTGTAATCCGCGAGCTTCACGTCTTTAAAGCTTCCGTCGGCCATGAGCGCCTGCGCCTGAAACTCCGACACTTTTTGACCGATCTGCAACGTTTCACATTCCATGACTGACATGACGGGAGTCCTCCTTTTAACTTCTTTTTTTTCGTTATTATTAGGGACCACAATTATACCTCTCCGAGCGCTCGGGTCAATACCCATTCACTGACTCCGAATTGACTCACTTCGAATCGAGGGTAGTGGGTCCGTTTGCCCTCAGGGCCCGGCTCGCATGGTCCCCGCCCGGACGCATGATTTGCGCTCCGACCCGCGAACGGGGCCTGCCGCCTGCGGGACTCCGCGGTGCTCGTGTAATGCTTCACTCCGCGCCGCG
>JACPAX010000029.1 GCA_016180585.1 Candidatus Omnitrophota bacterium
GCAAATCATGCGTCCGGGCGGGGACAAGGCTTGACGGGTTGCGCGAGAGGGGGCGAAGACAAGGCTCGCCACCCGCGGGCAAACGGACCCACTACCGGCGGCGACCTTACACGGGCTCGTTTCGAAGGGTTTCGGCGGCAAGCTCCGGAGGGGTGACATTCAGGTAAAAGCCGGTGCCAAGCTCAAATCCGCTGACCTCGGTCAGGTGAGGGATGATCTCCAGGTGCCAATGAAAACTGTGCTCCTCTTTGACGTGCGGCGGCAACGTATGGATCATGAAATTGAACGGCGGGTCATTCAAGGCCTTCTTGATCTTCAGGAACGTCGTCTTCACGGTCACCGCCAGGGACTTCAGCCGGTCGTCGGAGACCAGCGAATAAGAGCTCTCGTGGGACTTGGGCAGGATCCACGTCTCAAACGGCAGCCTGGACGCGAACGGCGCCATTGCCAGAAAATCCCCCCCGTCAAAGACCGTCAGCTTCCTCGATCGGTATTCCTGATCCAGCATATCGCAGAAAATACAGCGGTCCGTGTACGCGAAGTGCTCGGCGGAGCCCTTCACCTCTCCCTGCACCCTTGACGGGACCACCGGCAGCGCGATGAGCTGCGAATGGGGATGCTCAAGGCTGGCGCCGGCGGCGGCGCCGTAGTTCTTAAAAATAAGGATGTATTTGAAACGCCTGTCCTTTTGCAGATCCAAACAGCGATCGCGATAGACCCGCAACAAAAGCTCCACCTCCTCCGCCGAGGCGTCGGAGATCTCGGTGCCATGCCCTGGATTCTCGACGATGACCTCGTGCGCCCCGAAACCGCCGACCTTGTCGTAGATGCCGATCGCGGCCTTCTCGGTGCTCTCTTCAATGCGTAGGGCCGGAAACTTGTTGGGGACGACGCGCACCTGCCAGGGACCGCGGTCTTTGGCCGCCCCCTTTGCGGGGTAGGAGGCTATTTCCGGGGGCGTCATCGACTCGTTGCCCGGGCAAAAGGGGCAGGTCTTGCTCGATTTTTCGTGCGGATGGGACTTCAGCGCTTCTTTACCCAGCGGTTTTTCCGTCTCCACGATGATCCAGCGACCGGTGACGGGGTCTTTTCTTAACTGAGGCATAACTGTCTCCGAACTCCCAACTCTCTACTCCGAACCTTCCGTGTTTGTTTCTCTTAATAACAGAGCGGCGTCTTCCGGCGCGGTCGGGTTGATATGAATGCCCGTCCCCCACTCGAAACCGGCCAGATGCGTCAGGCGCGGGGAAATCAGAAGATACCAGTGATAATCCTCTTCGATTGTTTTCCAATAAGCCTCTTTCTTTTTATGGCGATAGGGCGCGGTATGCAGGATAAAATTGAACGGCGGATCGCCCAAGAGGACCCGGATCTTCGCCAGACAGCTCTTGAGCGCCTCGGCGAACGGCCGGAAGTCGGCCGGATCGGTCCGTCCGAAATCGGCGGAGTGCCGCTTGGGCAGTATCCAGATCTCGAACGGCGTCCTTGAGGCAAAGGGGCAGAAGGCAAAAAAAGAATTGTTTTGATAGACCAGCCTCAGCCCCTCCGAGGACTCCTGGCGCAGGATATCGCAGAAGACGCAGCGCTCCCGGCGGTCAAAATAGTTTTTGACGGCCACCAGCTCTTCTTTCACGCGCTTGGGAATGATTGGCATGCCGATGAGCTGGGAGCGCGAGTGCCGGATCGTCTGGCGCGAGCGGATCATCTGTCCGTGATTTTTGAAGAGCAGCGCGTATTTGAGGCGCGGGTCGGACTCCATTTGATTGATCCGATCCCGATAGACCGCGATCACGTTTTCCAGATGCGGAAGCGTCATCTCATCCAGGTCGTGGCAGTGCATCGGATTTTCAATGAGAATCTCGTGCCGGCCCACGCCGTTCATGAGGTCATAAATCCCCTCCCCGAACCGCGCGATGTCCCGATCGGATCCCAGCATCGGCGTCTTGCTCGGGACCACGCGCACTTCCCATCCCGGACCGTTCGGCGCCGTGCCGGGTTTTCTGACGGTGGCAATCTCCGGCGTCGTCTTGGACTCCTGACCTTCGCAGAACGGGCACTCCGTCTCTTCGGACATTCCCTCCGGCCGATATTCTACCGGCCGCCGGCCCCGTTCGGTGGACACGATCGTCCAGTACCCGACCACCGGGTCCCGCCTAAGTTCGGGCATTGGAATTCTCCGCGCCGTTCAAATAATAAAGCAGGTCCTGGGGCGTCATCACGCCGGTGACCTTATGATTTTTGTCCTGGAGAATGATCAGCTCGCATTTGGTTTCTTTGAACTTTAGGATCACGTCGGAGACCGTCGCGTCTTTTGGCAGCACCGCAAAATCTTTATGGGTCAGCTCCGCCGCCGGACGGTCGAGTTCCTTGATCGTCAGGTTCGGCACCGCCAGCTTCTCAAGCTTTCGGACGTTGACCAGGCGCCGGTTGATGTACTCATAAAACTCCGTGGAAAGAATCCGCTTGAAGCTCACCGGCAGCGGCACGACGGGCTTGCCCTCGATGAAATCAAGATGGGTCTTGAACGCGGACTGCTGGGAGCGCTGGTCGATCGACAGAAGATAGCGGAGCGAGCTGTCCGGCACGCGGTATTCCTCGAGCTCGGGGATAGCCGCCAGCGACGCCAATTCATAGACATCCTCGAGCGTGAGCCTCAGGTCTTTGAATCCGCGGCCGATCTGGAATGAAAGGCCCCCGTCCTGATCCTTATAAACCGGCGCGTATTTTTCGAGCGTGTCGATCGCGTCGGCAAGAAACACGCCCAGCGCCACGTCCGGGTTGTACAGGATGCCGGCCATGATCATCGCGGCATCATCCGATTGGCCCGGCCCCAGCCGGTGACGAATGTAAAAATAGCGCTGGGTCGCCGGATCCGCGGTCCCCTCGGTCCCGACGATAAGTCCGCGCCGCTGGTATTCCTCGATGTCGTCCTGATGGGCCTCGTGCGCCAGGAGTTCGCCGTCCAGGTTCATCTCAAGCATCGTCTTGACGTCAATGACGTAGCACCGCCCGCCGCCGATCTTGACCTGGTAGATCTTCTCGGCCTCTTTGCGGATATCAGGGTTGTCGCGCAGCCCGCCCATATAAAGGCCGCGGAGGACGTCCCGGGCGTTCACCCGCCGTTCCTTAAAAAGACGCATTCCCAGGAACGGGTCGCCGTTCGCGTCAATCAACTTGTCTTTTTTCTCCCCGTTCATCACGGCCCCCGCGAAGTCGAGAATCCCGTCGACGAGAGACTGGCGCTTTTGCTTGATCCGGGAGGCGTCGCGGCCAAGCGCCTTCACCACGTCGTCAATGGTCGTGTTGACATAACAGCGCTTGTTGAATACGCCCGCGCCGTTGTGCGCGCGGCCTTCGAGGGACTGGATCAGAAGGAGGTCTTCGATCTCGGG
>JACPAX010000030.1 GCA_016180585.1 Candidatus Omnitrophota bacterium
TTTACGATTAAAATCTTGTTCTGCGCGAGCGAAGTGGCGCCCTTCGCGAAGACGGGGGGCTTGGCGGACGTCACGGGGTCCCTGCCGCCGGCGCTCGGCCGTCTGGGTGTGAAGGTCCGCCTCATGATGCCGCGTTACCGGGGGGTCGCGTTCTCCGAAAAAAAGATTGCCCGGAACGTCGAGATCCACTGCGTGGAGCACGAGGGATACTTCAACCGCAGCGGGATCTATGGGCAGGCCAGGGGCGATTATTCCGACAACCTTGAGCGGTTTTCCTTTTTTTGCGAACAGGCGCTTCTGAAAGCGAAAGAAACCGGATTCCGGCCGGACATCGTGCACGCTCACGATTGGCAGACGGCCCTTTTGCCGGTGCTGCTGAAGACCCGGTTTTCCGGGGACCCTTTTTTTAGGAATACGAAGTCCGTTTTGACGATACACAACCTCGCCTATCAAGGGCATTTTCCGGCGCACCGGTTCGGGGCGCTGGGGCTGGACCCGGGCCTGTTTTCGGTGTCGGCGTTCGAGTTTTACGGGAAGATCAATCTCCTGAAGGGCGGGATTCTTTTCGCGGACCGGCTGAATACCGTCAGCCCGGCTTACGCCAGAGAGATGGAGACGAGGGAATACGGTTTCGGGCTGGAGGGCGTCGTCAAAAGCCGCCGGGCGGTCCTCGGGGGGATTTTGAACGGCATCGACAACCGGTTGTGGAACCCGTCGGCGGACCGGCGCCTCGCCGCGCGATTCTCGGCGTCGCGCCAGGCCGGGAAGGCCGACTGCAAGGCCGCGCTTCAGAGGGCCTGCGGTTTTGATCCGGATCCCGCAGTCCCTCTTTTCGGGTTTGTCTCGCGTCTGGCGGAGCAAAAGGGAGTGGACATCCTCGCGGAGGCGGCCGAGCATTTTCTTCAAAAGAAAGCGCAGTTTGTGTTGCTCGGCGAGGGGGACGCGGTTTACCATACGCTTTTCGGGAACCTCGGGGCCCGGCACCCGGATCGCGCGAAGGTCATTCCGGGTTTTGATCCGCGCCGCGCCCATGAGATTTATGCAGGGTCCGATTTCTTCCTGATGCCGTCGCTCTTCGAGCCTTGCGGGCTCGGGCAGCTCATCAGCTTCCGTTACGGGACGCTGCCGGTGGTTCGGGCGACGGGGGGACTGGCGGACACCGTCGTGGACGCCGACGAAGATGCCCGGCGCGGCAACGGATTTGTTTTCGCCGAACGCCGCGCGACGGCGCTTCTCGGGGCGATAGACCGGGCGTGCGCCGCTTATCGGGATCCCGGGCGGATGCGCCGGCTTCGCGCGCGGGTGATGAAGCTTGATTTCTCATGGGCCGCCAGCGCGCAGGCGTATTTGGAATTTTATAAAGAAACGGTCCGCTCATGATTGTCATCGGATTGACAGGCAGCTTCGCTTCGGGCAAAACCCAGGCCGCCGATTTTTTTAAGAAGCACGGCGCCAAGGTTTTTGACGCCGATACGGCGGCGCGGCGCGCCCTCCGCCGCGGGACCGCAGCCTACCGGGCGGTGCTGAAAATGTTCGGGAGGGATTTTTTAAAAAGAGGCGGCGATCTGGACCGCCGAAAACTGGCGCGGCATGTGTTTGACCGCCCCAGGGACTTGAAAAAGCTCAACATCCTGATTCATCCCGGCGTGATCGTCGAAAGTCTGCAAACCATCGAGCGGTTCCGCCGGAGCGAGGGGGTCCTCGTGCTCGATGCCCCGCTTCTTTTCGAGGCGAGGATGGAGAACCTGGCGGATTATACCGTGGTCGTGCGCGCCAGCTCCGGAAAGATATTCGGGCACGCCAAAAAAAGAGGGATCGACCGGTCGCTCGCGGAGAAAATTCTCTCGAGCCAGTGGCCGATAGAAAAGAAGGCCAGGCGCGCGGATTTCGTCATCGACAACGACGGATCGCCCGCGGATCTGGAAAAAAAGGTTTTGGAGATTTTACAAACCATCAAAACAAAAACGGAGGGAAATGCCCGCAATGGACATTGATTTAGCCAAACTCAAAAAAATGAAGATGCCGGAGCTCGCCGGACTGGCCCATCAGCTGAAGGTCAACGGCGTCAGCGGCCTGAAAAAACAGGACCTGATTTTCAAGATCCTGCAGGCCCAGCCGGAGAAGGACGGCGGCGTGATGACGGGGGAGGGGGTGCTCGAAGTGCTGCAGGACGGCTTCGGTTTCCTCCGCTCGCCCAACTACAATTATCTGCCCTGTCCCGACGACATCTACGTCTCGCCCTCGCAGATTCGCAAGTTCAACCTGCGCACCGGTGACACGGTCTCCGGGCAGATCCGCCCCCCGAAAGAAGGGGAGCGGTATTTCGCGATGCTGATGGTCGGGAAGGTCAATTACGAGACCCCCGAAGAGGGCAAGGAAAAAATACTCTTCGACGACCTCACGCCGCTGTACCCGCGGGAAAAGTGGCAGCTCGAGAACTCGCCGGACGAGGTCTCGACGCGCATCCTCGATCTTTTGGCCCCGATCGGCAAGGGCCAGCGCGGCCTCATCGTCGCGCCCCCTTACAGCGGGAAAACCGTGCTGCTCCAGAAGGTCGCCAACAGCATTACGACCAACCACCCCGAGGCCATCCTCATCGTGCTTCTGATTGACGAGCGTCCGGAAGAGGTGACCGACATGCAACGCTCGGTGAAGGGCGAAGTGATCAGCTCGACCTTTGACGAGCCCGCCGAACGCCACGTGCAGGTCGCCGAGATGGTGCTCGAGAAGGCCAAGCGGCTCCTCGAGTGCAAGAAGGACGTCGTGATCCTCCTCGACAGCATCACGCGCCTGGCGCGCGCCTACAACACGACCGTTCCGCACTCGGGAAAAATCCTCTCGGGCGGCGTGGACTCCAACGCGCTGCACAAGCCCAAGCGTTTCTTCGGCGCCGCGCGCTGCCTCGAGGAAGGCGGGAGCCTCACGATCATCGCGACCGCGCTCGTCGACACCGGCAGCCGCATGGATGAGGTGATCTTCGAGGAGTTCAAAGGCACCGGCAACATGGAAGTCCAGCTGGACCGCAATCTCTTCCAGCGCAGGATATATCCCTCGATCGACATCAAGCGGTCGAACACCCGCCGTGAAGAGCTCCTGGTGGCCGGCGACGACCTGGCCAAGGTCTGGATCCTGCGCAAGGTCCTCAACGAGCTCAACTCGTCGGAGGCGATGGAGCTTCTCATCGAGAAGATCTCGAAAACGAAGACGAACAAGGATTTCCTGAAAAATATGAATAAAGGATGAAGCACGAGGCATGAGACATGAAGCATGAGGCATGAAGCATGAGGCATGATAAGAGAGACGTTTTTTCATGTTTCCTGTTTCATGTTTCCTGCTTCAAATAATAAGGGGAC
>JACPAX010000068.1 GCA_016180585.1 Candidatus Omnitrophota bacterium
CGAGATCACCCGCGCGCTGAAGAATGTCGACAAGAGCCTTTTTGCCGTCGCGGCGCTGATTTTTTTGTCCACCCCTTTCGTGCTGGCCAGGCGCCTGGAGCTCATCTTCGCGGCCGAGGACGCGCGGATCAGCTTCCTGGACGCCTCCAACCTCACTTTTGTCGGATATTTTTTCAACAATTTTCTGCCGACCTCGGTCGGAGGCGATATCGTGAAGGCGATGTGCGCGACGCGGGTTACCGGAGAGGGGATGAAGTCCGTGACCTGTGTCTTGATGGACCGGATTCTCGGGCTTTTTACGTTTGTGCTGATCCCGAGCTTCAGCCTGCTTTTTTTCCTCAAAAATGTGCGCAACCCGGCGGTCCCGGTCATTATTTACTCTCTGCTCGGGGGATCGGTCGTGTTTTTTGTGGTGCTTTTCCACCGGGGAGTGGCGCGCCAGTTCCGTTTCCTGGAGGCGCACCTCAACCGGCTCAAAATCGGCGAGTCCCTCCGGCGCGTCTATGACGGGCTACACCACTTCAAAAACCACAAAGGGGTGGTGGTGCAGGCGATCCTCCTTTCGCTCATCGGCCAAAGTGTCAGCGTCTTTGTCGTGGTCCTCGTCGCTCAAGCGCTCGGCAGCCGTCCCCCCGTTCTTCATTTTTATCTTTTGATTCCGATCATCCATTTGATCAGCATGCTGCCGTCTCTAAACGGTCTGGGGATCCGGGAGAGCGCCTATATTTATTTTCTCAAGCCTTATCTCGGCCGGGAGGTCGCGGCCGCGATAGGGATTTTATGGCTGGGGCTTCTTCTGATGCTCAGCGTCATCGGAGGGATCGTCTATTTGTTGCGCCATGATTACCACATTCGGTTTAAAGGCGCCGGACCGGTCGCTTAAAAATACCCCACGGAGGTCGCGATGAAAAAGATCCTGGTCATACACGGACCCAATCTGAATCTTTTGGGACAGCGGGAGCCCGAGGTCTATGGCCGGGTGACGCTGGCCGGCGTCGACCGGCTTTTGAAAAAACTAGCGCAGGCTCACGGGATTTCTCTTGAAATCTTCCAGTCGGACCACGAGGGGGAGATCGTCTCCAAGATCGGGGCCTCCCGGCAGAGCGCCGATGCGCTGGTGATCAACCCGGCGGCCTATACTCACACGAGTGTCGCTATCCGCGACGCAATCGCCGCGGTGAAAATCCCTACGGTCGAAG
Source organism: Candidatus Omnitrophota bacterium (assembly GCA_016180585.1). Lineage (GTDB taxonomy): Bacteria > Omnitrophota > Gorgyraeia > 2-02-FULL-51-18 > 2-02-FULL-51-18 > JACPAX01. The sequence goes on from JACPAX010000068.1 coordinate 1,200, forward strand.
TCCATCTTTCCAATATCTACGCGCGCGAGGAATTCCGCCACCGGTCGCTGATCGCCCCGGTGGCCTCGGGACAAGTCTCGGGATTCGGAGAGGCCAGTTACGAACTGGGGTTTTTGGCCGCCATCGGACTTCTCCGCTCGAAACCGCGCCGGAAAAAATGAGCTTTTTATCATGAGCGCCAAGCGCCCGCGGGTAGCGCGCCTTTTGCGCGGTTTCGCCGGAGAGGGGATTGACGCGCTTTTGGTCAGCGCCTGGCCGAACGTCACCTACCTCAGCGGTTTCAAGGGAAGCGAGTCCTGGCTTGTGGTCTCCCCGAAAGCGCTGTATTTCATCACGGATTCCCGCTACGCCGAGCAGGCCGCCTCGGAGGCGCGCGGATTCCGGCTTGTCCTGAGGGATAAAAAAAACGTCGTCGACATCCTTGCCGATCTTGCGAAGGCCGCGGGATTTAAAAAACTGGGTTTCGAGTCTTCGGCGGTCTCTCACGCGTTTTATGCCCGTCTCGAGCGGACCCTCGGCGCGGACAGGCTTGTCCCTACGGACGGAATGGTGGAAAAGCTGCGGGAGATCAAAGACAGGGAAGAGATCCGCTTGATTAGGAAATCCGTCGGCATCGCCGTCCAAGGCTTTCATTACATCCGTGAAATCGTCCGGCCGGGAATGTCCGAAAGGGAGGCCCAGGGGAGGCTCGAACATTACACAAAATCCCTGGGCTCTGAAAAACCGGCGTTTGATATTATTATCGCCACCGGTCCGCGCTCTTCGATGCCCCATTGCCGGACGGATGAAACCCCGATCATGGATCACCAGCCGGTGCTTGTGGATATGGGGGTTGTTTACGGCGGCTACCATTCCGATTTGACCCGCCCTGTCTTTTTGGGTAGAATGAGCCCTTTGCATCGAAAAATCCACCGCATTGTCCGACAAGCCCAGCTTGAGGGGATCAAAACAGCGCGACCCGGGGTCCCCGCCCGGGAGGTGGATGCCGCCTGCCGCCGCGTCATCGAGCGGTGTCCGGCAAGACCCAGGCCGTGCTCCGGCCCGGAATGGTCATTACCGTGGAGCCCGGGATTTATCTCCCCGGAAAATTTGGAGTGCGGATTGAAGACATGCTTTTAATCACAACCGACGGACATGAGGTGTTGACACGTGATCTCGACAAGCCAGTTTAAGAACGGGGTAATCATCAAGCTGAATAACGATCTGTACGAAATCCTGGAGTATCAGCTGGTCAAGATGCAGCAGCGCCAGCCGATCGTCAGCACGAAACTCAAAAATATCCGGAGCGGGAACGTCCTGGAGCAAAAATTCCGTTCCGGTGAAAAATTTGAGGACGTCTACCTCGAGGAGAAGCCGATTCAGTACCTTTACCATGAAGGGGACAGGTATTACTTCATGGATTCGGAGGCCTACCACGAGGTCGTGGTAAGCGCCGGGCTTTTGGGCGAGAAGGCAAATTTTTTAAAGGAAAATTCGGAAGCCCGCGGCCGGTACTGCGGCGATCAGCTGATTTCGGTCGAGTTGCCCTCCTCGGTGGTGCTCCAGGTGAAAGAGACGGAGCCCGGCGTGCGCGGCGATACCGCCAAGAGCGGGACCAAGCCCGCCAAGGTGGAGACCGGCGCCACGATCCGGGTGCCTTTGTTTGTCAGCAGCGGAGATAGCATACGCGTCGACACCCGCACGGGCCAGTATCTCGAGCGAGCTTAACAGGAAAGGGAGACCCGCGTGAATATCAAAGAGATCAAGGAAATGATACAGCTCATGAATGAAAACAGCCTCACGGAGCTGGAGCTTGAAAAGGAAGGCCTTCGCATCTGTTTGAGGAAAAGCTCCTCCGGGACGATCGAGCAGATTTCCCGCGAGACCGCCGCCGTCGCGGCGGCCGTTTCAAAAGCCCAGGAAGCGCAGGCGGCCAAGGAGGCCGCCAAGATCCCGCCGCCGGCCAGGACCGTGGTCCGCTCGCCGATGGTCGGCACTTTTTATGCCTCGCCCGCGCCGGATGCCCCCGCGTTCGTGCAGGTCGGCTCGCAGGTGGAGGTGGGGCAGGTGATCTGCATCATCGAAGCGATGAAGCTGATGAACGAGATCAAGTCCGAATTCCGCGGAAAAGTCGTCGCGATCAACATCAACAACGGCGATCCCGTCGAATTCGGCCAGCCGCTTTTTTTACTGGAATAAATGTTCTCCAAAATTTTGGTCGCCAACCGCGGCGAGATCGCCCTTCGGATTATCCGGGCCTGCAAGGAGATCGGGGTCCGGACGGTGGCCGTTTATTCGGAACCGGACGCGGAATCCCCGCACGTGCACCTGGCGGATGAGGCGATTTGCATCGGCCGCGCGCCCTCTTCCCAGAGCTACCTGAACATCCCGGCGATTATCAGCGCCGCCGAGATCACCGACGTGGACGCAATCCATCCGGGCTATGGTTTCCTGGCCGAGAATGCGCATTTTGCGGAAATTTGCCGGTCCTGCCAGATCACTTTCATCGGCCCGAGCCCGCAGGCGATGCGGATGATGGGCGATAAAATGGCGGCCCGCGAGGCGGTAAGAAAATGCGGCGTCCCCATCGTGCCGGGTTGCCAGGAGGCCGTCAAAGACAAGGAAGAGGCCCTCCGAATCGCCAAGAAGATCAGGTACCCGGTGATTATCAAGGCCGCGGCGGGCGGGGGCGGGCGGGGGATGCGCGTCTGTCACAATGAAGTGAGGCTTGTGAGCGCGCTGATGACCGCCCAGCACGAGGCCGAGTCCGCCTTCGGAAACTCCGCGGTCTACATCGAAAAATATCTGGAGAAACCCAAGCACATTGAGTTTCAAATCCTCGGAGATACGCACGGGCACATCACCCACCTTTACGAGCGCGACTGCACGATCCAGCGGCGTCATCAAAAACTTTTGGAAGAGGCGCCGTCGCCGTCGGTGGATTGGAAGCTCAGAAAGAAGATGGGGGAGATCGCGGTCAAGGCGGCCCGGGCCGTCAACTACGTGAACGCGGGGACGATCGAGTTCCTGCTCGACACGGATGGAAAGTTTTACTTTATCGAGATGAACACGCGCGTGCAGGTGGAGCACGGGATCAGCGAGCTCATTACGGGCATCGATATCGTCAAGGAGCAGATCCGGATCGCCGCGGGAGAGAAGCTTTCCATCAGAAAACAGGATAAGATCCCTCTCAAGGGACACGCGATCGAATGCCGGATAAATGCCGAAGACCCCGCCAATAATTTTTCGCCCTGTCCGGGCAAAATTGAAAAATACCACACCCCGGGCGGCCCGGGCGTGCGGCTTGACAGTCACGTGTATTCGGGTTATACGGTGCTCCCGTTCTACGACTCGATGATCGGCAAGCTCATGACCTTCGGCCGTAACCGCGGCGAGGCGATAGGAATCATGCAGCGGGCCCTTGAGGAATTTATCATCGAGCCGGTAAAGACCACGATCCCCATCCATAAGGAAATTTTGAAAAATCCGATATTCCGCAGGGCGCAAATGTACACGGACTTTATTCCGCGGCTCTTGGGGGAGTGGGCGGATAAAAACGCCGACGAATCCCAGGCGGAGGCCCCGAGGAAATAAGGAACAAAAGGAGGCAAGGCGGTGATGAAAATTGGCGTGTTGACCGGCGGGGGGGACTGCCCGGGATTAAACCCGGTGATTCGCGCGATCGTGAAGACGTCGTCCCGGGAAGGGATGACGGCGCTCGGCATTCAAAACGGTTGGAAGGGCCTGGTGGACAACCATATCAAGCCGCTGGATCAGGCCGCCGTCTCGGGCATCCTGCACCGCGGCGGGACGGTGCTGGGGACGAGCCGCACCAACCCCTACAAAGACCCCGCGGCCCTGGAAAAGCTGAAGAATAATTTCAAAAAACTGGGCCTTGACGCGCTCATCGCGATCGGCGGGGAGGACACGCTGGGGGTCGCGGCCAAACTCTCCAAGGAGGGCTTCAAGATCGTCGGGGTCCCCAAGACCATCGACAATGACCTGCCCGGCACGGATTTCACGTTCGGGTTCGACACGGCCGTCAATATCGCGATGGAGGCCATCGACCGGCTCCATAGCACCGCCGAGAGCCATCAACGGATCATGGTGGTCGAGGTCATGGGACGACACGCCGGCTGGATCGCGATTCACTCCGGGATCGCCGGCGGGGCGGACCTGGTCCTGATTCCCGAAGTGCCCATCCGGATGGAGGAAGTGATCGGCGTGATCCGCAAGAGGAACGAACGCGGAAAAAACTTCAGCATCATCGTCGTCGCGGAGGGCGCCAAATTCGACGGGTCCGAAGTGACGCTCGAAAAAAAACTCGACGATTTCGGGCATGTGCGGTTGGGGGGGATCGGGGAGCTTCTGGCGAAGAAAATCGAAGAGGCGACGGGATTTGAGACCCGCGTGACGGTGCTGGGGCATGTCCAGCGGGGCGGCAGCGCCACCGCGTTTGACCGGATGCTCGGGACCCGGTTCGGGGAAAAGGCGGTCCGTCTCGTTAAAAAAGGGGAATTCGGAAAAATGGTGGCCCTGCGCGGCAACGAGATCGTGCCGGTCCCGATCGAAACGGTCGCCGGAAAACTTAAAACCGTGGACGCGGATTTCTACGCGATGGCCAAGACTTTTTTTGGGTGACCGATGAGAGAAAAAATCATTCGTGACATTCAGGAGGCGATCCGGGTCAAAGAGGCCGTTTTGCGGGAACAGGCGGGGCCGATCGAAAAGGCGGCGAACCTTGTCATCGGCTGCCTAAAAAACAAGCGCAAGCTTCTTTTCTTCGGAAACGGGGGGTCGGCCGGCGACAGCCAGCATTTGGCGGCGGAATTTGTCGGCCGTTATGAGCGCGAACGCCCCGCGATCCCGGCCGTGGCGCTGACCACCGACACGTCGATCCTGACGGCGGTGGGCAATGATTACGGATTTGACCGTGTTTTTGAGCGCCAAATCGAGGCGCTGGGAGAGGCGGGGGACGTGGCCTTTGCGATCTCAACCAGCGGGAATTCGCCCAACGTCATCCTGGGCGTCAAAAAAGCGCGGGCGAAGGGGCTGGCGACCATCGGCCTTCTGGGCCGGGACGGCGGCAAGCTCAAGGCGCTCGTGGACCTTCCGATCGTCGTCCCCTCGCAGAAAACCTCCAGGATTCAGGAGGCGCATATTTTAATCGGCCATATTCTCTGTGAGCGGGTGGATGAGGCCCTCTTCGCCGGTTAAACTCAAAACGCTCCCGGCGCTTTTGGCCGTCCTCTCCGGAGAAAGAAAGGCCGGAAAGAAGGTCGTTTTTACCAACGGCTGCTTTGATGTCCTGCATGTGGGTCATGTCCGTTATCTCCGGGCGGCGCGACGGCTCGGGGACCGTCTCGTGGTGGGGTTGAATTCGGACGCCTCGGTCCGGGCGCTCAAAGGCGCCGGCCGTCCGGTAACCCACGAAAAAGACCGCGCCGAGATCGTGGGATCCCTCGAGAGCGTGGACGACGTGGTTCTTTTTTCGGCGCCGACGCCGGAAGGGCTGATCCGCGCGATCCGCCCGGATTTTCTCGTCAAGGGAGGCGATTGGAAGACCGCGGACATTGCCGGCGGCCCGTTTGTCGAATCCTACGGCGGCCGGACGGTCTCGCTTGCTTTTTACAAGGGATTCTCCACCACGCGCCTGATCGAGAAAATAAAAAAGCTTTGAACCAACGGTCCGAGATTTTTAGAATTGTAGACGCCAACTTCAACCGCTCGCGCGAGGGTCTGCGCGTCTGCGAGGAAATCGCGCGGTTGGTTCTGGAGGACCGATCGCTGACGAGGGCTTTAAAAAAAGCCAGACACACTGTCAGCGATTGCCTTGGAAAGTTCCCGTTCCGCCTGGCCGAATTGCTGAGAGCCCGAGACACGGCCGCGGATGTGGGCAGGCCCTCTGCTTCGCTTGAGAGCGAACGCCGGGACTGGAGCGGAGTGTTCCTGGCCAACATCGAGAGGACCAAGGAATCTCTGCGCGTCCTCGAAGAAACGGCGAAGCTTCTGGGCACGCCGCTTGCCGTCCGGTTTAAAAAAATAAGGTTTTGCGCGTATGAAATCGAAAAAAAAGCTCTGCCTGGGCTGGAGGCTTTACGTGATCACGGACTTCGCGGCCTTAAAAGGCCTGTCTCCGGAGGAGGCGGTGCGCGCCGCCATCCGCGGCGGCGCAGACGTGATTCAGCTTCGCGATAAAAAAGCCCCGGACGCCGAACTGATTGAGACGGGCAACAGGCTCAGGAAAATCACGGGGGAGGCGGGGGTCCCCCTCCTTGTCAATGACCGCGCCGAGGTGGCCCGTGTGATTGACGCGGACGGTTTGCACCTCGGACAGGATGACGGCCCGCTCTCCGACGCGAAAAAAATTTTTGGCGAAGGCCGCCTTTACGGGCGCTCCACACACTCCGAGGCGCAGGCGGCCGCGGCGGCGGAAGAGGGTTTTGATTATATCGGCATCGGCCCGGTTTTTTCGACCCCGACCAAGCCCGGGACCAAACCGGTAGGTCTGGAGCTGGTGCGTTTCGCCGCTCAGAACGTTCCCATCCCTTTTGTCGCGATAGGGGGGATCGATGAGCGAAACGTCCAAGCGGTGGTCCGCGCCGGCGCAAAAACGGTGGCCGTGGTCCGCGCGGTGATGGGCGCCCAAGACCCGGAGACGGCCGCCAGAAATTTAACGGAGAAAATAACGCATGGTTGAGCGTCGCATCCTCGCCGTCGGTTCGGTCGCGCTGGACACGGTCCGGACGCCTTTTGGACGCGTAAAAGACGCGCTCGGAGGCTCGGCGACCTACTTCAGCATGAGCGCCCGGTTTTTTTCGCCGGTCGCCGTGGTGGCCGTGGTGGGCAGGGATTTTCCGCCGAGACACCTGAGGCTCCTCGAATCGGCGGGCGTCGACACCAGCGGCATTGAGACCGACCAGGGTGGCCGGACCTTCCGTTGGAGCGGTTACTACGATTTCGATCTCAATACCGCGCATACGCTGAAGACGGAGCTCAACGTTTTCCAGTCTTTCCGGCCCAAGCTTTCCGAGATGCACAAACGGGCGCGGCACCTTTTTTTGGCCAACATCGATCCCGATTTGCAGATGCGGGTCCGCTCCCAGATGCGGAACGCCGCCTTCACCGCTTGCGATACGATGAATTTCTGGATAGAAAATAAAAAAAAGAGCGTCTTGGCCCTTTTGAAAAAGGTCGAGATATTTCTCTGCAACGAGGCCGAGGCCCGCGAGCTCTCCGGCGAATTCAATTTGATGAAGGCCGCGCGCTGGATGCTGGCCAAGGGACCCCAGCTCGTCGTGATTAAAAAGGGGGAGCATGGCGTGGTTTGCGTCTCAAGGAATTTCGTCTTTCTCGCCCCGGCGTATCTCCTGGAAAAGGTCTTTGACCCCACCGGAGCCGGAGACACCTTCGCGGGAGGTTTTATCGGGCATCTTTCGAAATCCCCCAGACTCAACCTCCGGTCCGTCCGTCAGGCCGTTGTTTACGGAAGCGTCCTGGCCTCGTATAATGTCGAGAGTTTCAGTCTCGAGAGGGTCGCCGCGCTTAAACCGCGGCAGATCCGGCGGCGTTACCGGCAATTCAGGGAAATGACGGAATTTTGAAGCGCTTTCGGAATTTTTGGCGGGCGTAGTTCAGTGGCAGAATGAAAGCTTCCCAAGCTTTAGATGTGGGTTCGATTCCCATCGCCCGCTCCAGATTTTTGGCAACCTATTCGTTCCGTCAAGCGTTATTTTTTTCGGGGTGCATTATTTTTTTGACGGGATGCGCGAGGACGGGGTATCATACTGCCTCCGGATTTTCTCCGGCGGTTTTGGCGCCGGCCGGCGTTTTGGCCGGAGAGAGAGGCCTGGACTGGCCCGTCGAGGGGAAGGTGGCGGCCGTGTTCGGCGACAGGGCGGGGGATCTGCCGCTCAAAGGGATCCGTATCGATCCTTTGCCGGATGCGGGGATTGTCGCCTCCGCCGGGGGGAGAGCGGTTTTTGTGCACCCGGATTTCGGGGGTTACGGCAAGACCGTCATCCTGGAGCATGCCGGCGGGGCGGCGACGGTTTATTCGGGAAATTTTGAAATTTTGGTTTCGTTGGGCCAAGAGGTCCGGCGGGGGGAAGTGATCGCGCGTTTCGGGCGCGAGGGCGGAAACGCCCGGCGTTTTTATTTTGAATTGCGTGAGAACGGGAAGGCCGTCGACCCGCTGAATCATTTAAAGAAACGGAAGAAACTTTCGAAGTCCGAATCGAGAGAGCAGGGCTTTTTGAACCATGTTTAGCGATCCGGTAGTCGGCGACGATTTTTTCGGCCGCCAGGAGATTATCGATCTTTTAATCAAAAGGGCCAGCGCCCTCAAGTCCGGCTACCGCCAAAACGTGGCGATTATCGGCCACCAGCAGCTCGGCAAGACCTCGATTCTCCGTCATTTTTTGCACCTCTACAACGATCCCCAGACGCTTTCCATTTACGTCGAAATAAAACTTCAGGCCGTCGATTATTTTGTCGAACAGTTCACGCGTTCCCTTCTTTTCCAATATCTTAGCCGCGCCTCCAAAGTAGACCCCACCGAGACGTTGGCGGGGCTGTCCGAGAAAGCCGTTGTCTCCATACCCAAGACGGTGGCGCGCATCGAGGAGATCGCCTGCCTCCTGAAATCCCGCCGCGCGGAAGAGGCCTACAGCAGACTCTTTGATCTCACCTCAAGCGTCAAGCAGGAGACCGGCCTGAATTGCATCGTCATCCTTGACGAGTTTCATCGCCTCGGCGAATTCGGCATCAAGAACGCGTTTTCCGATTTCGGCAAGAAGATCATGGTTCAAAAAGACACGATGTATCTTCTGTCGAGTTCCGCGTTTTCGGCCAGCCGCAAGATCCTCGCTGAAAAACTGGCGCTCCTTTTTGGAAATTTCGAACGGATTTATCTGAAGGTGTTCGATTTTGAGACCTCGTTCCGGTTTTTGGAAAAGCGTCTGGGGCCGTTGGGCATCCCGGATCTTCTCAAAAGCTTTGTCGTTGCGTTCACGGACGGACATCCTTTTTTTCTCGAAAATGTCGCCTCGCGTCTGCGCGAGATCGGCCTTTCCAAAAACGAGTCCGAGGTTTCCCGCCAGACCCTTGCCGAAGCGCTCCAGAAGCTCCTCTACGAATCTCAGGGCGTCCTCAATCAGTATTTTATGAAGCTCGTCTCTCCCTGGACGCAGTCCAGCTCGCGGGGGACGCAGCTTTTGATTCTCACGGAAATGGCCAAAGGCAAAAACAAGCTCAAGGAGATCTCGGCCGCGATCAACCGCAGCCAACGGGAAATCTCCCGTGAAATTCAGGAGCTGATGGCGCACGAGTTGATTCTAAAGACCGGGGTCTTTTACCGGTTTCATAATAAAATTTTCAAATTCTGGCTCAGGGAGGTTTATGAGAAAAAGGAGCTGTCTCTGCTCGGCACCTCGGCGAAGGCCGAGGACTTTCTCTCGCGCATTCAGACGGGGATAGACGAGCACGAAGCGATCTCCCGGATGGCGCTCGGCGATCGGGTGCTCAAGCTCTTCCGGCTCTTCAACAACGATATCGTGGAGTTCGGGGAAAAAAAGCGCCGGCTTCCGCATTTTACGGAATTCATCAGGACCTCCGGCGCCGCGAAGCGGTTATCGGACGCCGAATCCGGCCGGATTATCGCCAAAGGGCATGGGCGGTGCTGGCTTTGCCAGATCGTCGAGGAAAAGGCCTCCGAACGGGAAATCCTGGATCTTGTGGAACATGGGGAAAAGAACGCGCCCCAGGCCACGACGAGGGTGCTCGTCGCCCTGCGGGGTCTCGATGACAACGCCAAGCTTCTGGCCAAGGAAAAACGCATCCTGACGTTGGGACTTTCGCGGATCAATATGCTGATGGATATCTATGGGAAGGTCCCCATCATCCATCCGGCCTCCAAAGAAAAACCCCTGGAGCACGTGGGCGCTTGCAAAGCCTCCGCTTAAGCATACCCGTCCCCCGCCGACTCCTCGAAGAAGAGGAAAAAAGGTGGCTTGCCCCTTATGCGATTAAAAGCGCCTCGAGCCGCGGCCGGGCCTACCCCGAAAAGGAACACCCTTACCGCACCGCCTTTCAGCGCGATCGTGACCGGATCATCCACAGTTCGGCGTTTCGCCGGCTGGAATATAAAACACAGGTGTTTGTCAACCACGAGGGCGACTATTACCGCACCCGCCTGACCCATTCCCTCGAGGCGAACCAGATCGCCCGCGTGATCGCCACCGCGCTGCGTCTGAACGTCGACTTGGTGGAAACCATCACGTTGTCCCATGACCTGGGGCACCCGCCGTTTGGCCACGCCGGCGAGGACGAGCTGAGGGACTTGATGAAGGACCGCGGCGGCTTTGACCATAACCTCCAAAGCCTGCGTATCGTGGATTACCTGGAAAAAAAATACCCCGCGTTTCGCGGATTAAACCTGACCTACGAGTCCCGCGTCGGTCTTTTTAAACACCCCGAGCTCCTGAAAACCGCCGAGGAGAGGGGGATGGGGACGTTTGAGCCTTTCCGGTCGCCTTCGCTCGAATCACAGGTGGTGGATCTTTCCGATGAAATCGCCTACGACAACCATGACATCGACGACGGCCTCGCATCGGGTCTGATCTCGGAAAATGAGCTGCGGGAAGTCCCTTTATGGAAACGGCTGCGGGAGAAAACGTCCTTGCCGAAAAGCATTTCCCTCGAGGTCCAAAGGTATCAGGTCATCCGGGAGCTCATCAATCTGGAGGTCACCGACCTTATCCGGCAGTCGCGCAAGAACATCCTCAAGGCGCGTGTTCGTTCTCCCGGGGAGGTGACCCGGTTGGGCCGGTTTTTGATTGCATTCAGCCCCGCGCTTTTCAAAAAACGGGGGGAGCTCCGCGCCTTCCTCAAAGACAAGCTTTATAAGCATTACCGCGTGGTGCGGATGACGGACAAGGCGAGGCGTTTTGTCCGGGCCCTGTTCCAGGCCTATCTGGCCAGGCCCGAGCAGCTTCCTCCGGGCAGCCAAAGACGCCTGAAAACGGAGGGGCCTCACCGGGTCATTTGCGATTATCTTGCGGGGATGACGGATCGTTACGCGCAGGATGAGTACAAAAAATTTTTCGAGCCTTATGAAAAAGTCTGAACTTCTTCGGGACAAAGATCTGTTTGAATGCCTGCTGAGACACGAGGGTCTCAAGAAACTGCGGGCGCTTTTTGATTCCTTCATGGACCGGCCGGTATGGTGGGTGGCTTACCGGTCGTATTTGTCTCCGGGTTTGTTCAAGGCTAATCTGGAGGCCTCGTTCAAAGTCTGGGGAGACCCCAGGTCCAGGAATTTTCCCCACGCGGGGCGTCTCGCCGGAATTCTGAAGAAAAAAACGAAACAGGCGTTGCCGTTTACCTTTACGCTGCCGGGGGGACGGGTCAACACCGGCGTGCCGCTGCTGGTTTCCGGGCGCCTGATCGGTTTCCTCGGATTCGTCGGCAGGAAGAACGGCATCCGGCAGAGCCTTCTGGTCTTTTTATCGGATTATGTCCAGCTGATTCTCGAGTCTTGCGTGAAGACCGAGGAGTTGAGCCGCCTGTCCGCCACCATCCGGCCACGGGCCATTGCGCTCTCCACCGTGCATACGGTACATCGCATTATCAACTCCACCCTCAATCTGGAAGAGCTCGTGTCCCGTCTGGCGCATCTGACGGCGCAGGTGCTGAGGGTCAATCGCTGCGCGATTTATCTGGTCCACAAGCCGTCCGAGCGATCTTCGGGCAATCTTCAGGGGAAGAAGAAGACCGGGCGGCCTTCGCGCCTGGCGCTGGTGCAAAAGGCCCTCGTCGGTTATCCCAAAGGGAAGGAGCGCGGGGCAAAGGTTCTTTGGAGAAAGGCCCTTGAGGGACGCGTAGCCAAAACGGCCGAAATCATCCTCCGCAAAAAACTGATCTGCCTCCCTTTAATCGACGAAGACGTGATCGGCGTGATCACGGTTTCCGGCAAGAAAGACCGGAAAGATTTCACGTATTTCGACCAGGAAATTCTCACCACGCTCGCTGAAGAGGCCGTGATCGCCATCAAGAACGCCCAACTTTACGAGGAGCAGCGCAAGGTCACCCTCGGGACCATTCAATCTCTGGCGGTGATCCTGGGGAGCCGGGTCCCGACTTCGATGCCCCCCGAGATATTTTTAAGGATGGTGCTGCGGGTCGGCCGACGGCTAAGGCTGGGAGAAGAGGAGACCCAGGCGCTTCATTACGCGACACTGCTCAAAGACACCGCAAAGATCGGGATCCCCGAGGCCATCCTCAAAAAACCGACCAAGCTTACCGGGCAGGAATACCAGCTCCTTCGCGAACACCCAATCAAAGGGGCAAAGATCGTCCAGTCCTTCGAGAGCCTGAGGCCGGTCGCGCCGATTATCCTCTATTCGAGGGAAAAATATGACGGGACGGGCTATCCGGAGGGACTCAAAGGAGAGCGAATCCCGATCGGCGCCCGCATCCTGGCCGTTATCAACGCCTTTGAAGCGATCGTTTTCGGCCGGCCCTACCGCGACCAGTCCTCCCTGACCGAGGCGCTGGATGAGCTGCGCCGCAACAGCGGAACTCAATTCGACCCCAAAGTGGTCGACGCGTTCATCCGTATCGTGGAAAAAGAAGGCTTTCACAGGTTTTTAAGAAATGCCTGAGGCGAGACGCCATCGGTCCGTTTTCTCGGCCTTTGTCATTTTGGCGCTTCTCGCCCTGATTTTTTTTCTGTCCGGCGGTCTTCTCGCGGACGGTCTCGCATCGTTTCTCTTGAGCCGGCAGCTGGGGGCCCCGGTGGAATGCCGGCAGGCGCGCTTTGGATCCCTGCGGGAAATAAACTTTTCTTCCCTAAAAATTTATTCGGAGGATAAGCGTCCGCTGTTGTCCTCTTCTGACGGAGGGTTTTTTCTGGGAAAACAGGCTATCGGCCTTCATCTTCACCGCGCGGTATTTCACGAAGCCGCTCTCGGGATGTTTTTGGCGGGCGGGATGGGGAAATGGCTGGAGGCCGCTCAAAAGCCGCCGGCCGTCCAAGATCTGCGTCTCCTGAGGGGCCGCAAGAAGAAGGGGGGCGCGGTGCACTTTGTCGCAAAGGGAGCGGGGGGCGCCGTTTATCTAAGGGGAGGCGTCCGGTTTGCAGCCGGACATCTTCTCAAGGGTCATGCGTTGGTTCGCGTTCCTGAACGATGGCTGGAGGGGATCCCGGAGGCGATCCGTCCCGGAGAGACCAAGCAAGGCGGGGACTGGTCGGAATTTAAAGTGTTTGCCGGGGAAAATTCGTTTCGCGTGATGGGCGAGAACGGGCCTCTCCTTGAGGCGGGTTGGCGTTAGTGCCGGTTACTTGTTATACTAGAGCGGTCATCTCAACCCGGGGGCGCGTTCTATCCCATGCCTGAAATAAGATCGCAGGAAAATCAGCAGGAGCTCTTTCAGGAATTTTCAAACGAACCGGATCGGAGACCCGAGCGTTTCCCTTCGTTCCAAAAAACCCAAAAACCCCTTCTTTTCACCACCAACGTCGAGCAGCTTGTCCTCGCGGCGATCCTTCTTGTCCTATGCGGTTGTTTTGTCTTTTTTCTCGGCGTTTTGAGGGGTCGCGCTATTGCCCGATACGAAAAAAACGTCTCCGCTCCGGCTTTGCCGCGGCCGGCTCCCGCGCCGACGATGCCCGCCCCCGTCAAGGTTTTTTCCACGCCGCCGGCGCCCGCCCATGCGACGGCGCAGAGACCCGCGCCGTCTCCGCTGGTTTTGGACGAGACAAAACCTTATACGATCCAGCTGGTTACCCACAAGAAAAAACCGCTTGCCGAGAAAGAAGTCGCCTCTCTGCGTCGAAACGGTTACCTTTCGTGGATCATCCCGAGCGGAGAGTACCATCAGGTTTGCGCCGGCCAGTACCGCAACAGGGAAGAGGCCAAAAAAGACCTGTGGCTTTTCTCCTCCAAATACAAGGACTGCTTCCTGAGAAGGCGCTAACACCAGGTTAAATCTTGTCAGAAACCGCCCGTTCGGTTAAACTATCTCGGAACAGGCAACGAAGGAGTAGTGGCATGTCGATTCATTCAAGCCTCCGCGCAGGAGGAAAAGGCAAGAAACACCGCTCGGTGCTCAAGCGCTACGAGCGTCTCCGGATTTTGAAAGACAAATCCCTTTGGGATGACGGTCGGTCGGTCTTTGGCATTCCGAAAGTCAAGATGCAAAGAGTGAAGGTCAAAAAGGAGAAGGCCGCGCCGGCGGCCGAAGCGGCGGGCGCCGAGGGCGTTGCCGCCAAGCCCGCGGCCGCGGCGGCCGGATCCCCGGCCAAGACTTCCGAGAAGAAGTGAGCGAGATCTCCCTCGGACAATTCAAGGAGATCGAGCTTCGGGTCGCGAAAGTGCTCGACGTCTTCGAGGTGGAGGGAGCGGACCGTCTATGGAAGCTCCTGATCGACCTCGGGGGGCAGAAAAAAGAGATCGTGGCCGGCATCAAAAAGAGCTACCCCCGCGAAGCGCTTCTCGGAAAAAACATTGTTGTCGTGAATAACCTCGCCCCCGCCGTCATCCGCGGCGTGGAATCCAGGGGCATGCTTCTGGCCGCCAGGGACGGCGAGGAGCTGGCGTTAATCACCACGGACAGGGACGTGTCTGCCGGTTCGTCCGTAGGCTAGGAGAACCCCGCCATGAAATCGGTGCGTGTCTCTCTCCGGGAAAAATCCTACGAGATCCTTGTCGGTCGCGGCATTCTCCGCGACGCGGCCTCTTACCTCAAGAAAAAAAATTTTGAGCGGCGGCACGCCCTGATCGTCACCCAAAAAGAGGTGGCGGTTCACCACGAAGGCGCGCTTCGCCAGTCCCTGTCGAGGCACGGCTTCGAAACCCGGCTTTTTTTGACCCCCAACGCCAAAAGCTCCGAATCCGCGAAATCTCCCGCGGTGTACTGGCGGCTTATTCGGGACCTTGCGGCCTGCGACGGGGAGGGGAAGTCGGTGTTCCTGGTCGCTCTGGGCGGGGGGGTGATCGGAGACTTGACCGGGTTCGCCGCCTCCGTCTATCGCCGCGGGATCCCTTATGTTCAGGTCCCGACGACCCTGACCGCCCAGGTTGACTCCGCTATCGGCGGGAAAACGGCGCTTGATTTGCCGGAAGGCAAAAACCTGCTTGGGACGATCTACCAGCCGGCGTTGGTGCTGTGCGACACACAGCTTCTTTCGACGCTTCCCGACCGTCACTGGAGCGACGGTTTCGCGGAAGTGATTAAATACGGGCTGATCGGCGACGCCGCGCTTTTTGCAATTCTGGAAAAACACGGGAAAGAGGGGATCCGGAGCGACGCGTCCCTGCTCGAGAAAGTGGTTTGCCGCTCGGCGGCCATTAAGGCCAAGGTAGTCGAGAAAGACGAGTTTGACAAAAAAGGCGTGCGGATTGTTTTGAACCTGGGGCATACCGCCGGCCACGCCCTGGAGGCCGCCACGCGCTTTTCCAACCGGTACACCCACGGCGAAGCCATCGCGATAGGGATGCTTGTCGCCTGCCAGATCAGCCGCAGGCTCGGATGCCTCAAGGATACGGCGCTCCCCGAACGCCTGGAAAAAACGCTGCTTAAATTTGAGCTCCCGCTTTTTTACAAAGGTTGTTCTTTGGAGTCTCTCCTGAAGGCGATCGGCTACGATAAAAAATCCGTCGGCGGAAGAAACCGCTTTGTGCTGCCCGTCTCGATGGGACGGGTGACGGTGGTCCGGGATGTGCCCGACGAGGTGATTAAGGAGGCTCTCGAAAAACGGCGGGGTTAGTTCGCCGGCTCGGGAGCCAAAACAAACTTTTCTCCCTGGTAACTCAGCGTCACCTGTTGCGGCGCTATCCTCACCAGTTCAGCCCCCTGAATTTTATCGCCGGATTTTAAAATTTTCCCGTTAATGAGGCAATAGGACTGGTCATTCGGCGAAAAGACGATTCCGTCCAGATGCAGGGCCGGGCGCAGCGCCCCGGCCGCGTCAAAGAGAGGTCGCGCCACCGGCGCCGGTGGCGCCATCTGTCGCGGCGCTTCTTCGACCGCAAACTGGGCTTTTCTGGAGTCTCCGGGCATCGTCTCGTATGAAAACAACCGGGCCTCGTTTCTGAATGGCGTCGAAAAAATAGGGGCGATGAGCGGCGCGGTAATCAGCAGGAGAACCGAGAGAATGAAAACCGGCCCCCAGTTGACCTTGCTTTTCTTTCTTTCATACTCCATTTCCCGACCGATGAGCTGCACCGGCGCGACGGGGCCCCGCAACGCCGGACTCCCTTTTTCTGTTTGGGCCTTTTTCAAAGCCTCATTGATGATGCTCATGCGACGCCGCCTTCGATCTCGATGACGGATCTTTTAATGACCTCGGCGCTGACCGTGCGGCTTTCCAGAACATACGCCAGAAGCAGGGCCTTGTCGCACACAATGTTGATGAGCCGGGGAATGCCGCCGGAATAACGGAGGATCTCCTCAACCGCTTCCCGGTCAAACACGGGTCCGGTGCCGTTGGCGCCCGCCAGGTTCAAGCGGTGCGAGATGTAGAGGGGGACCTCTTCCGGCCTCAGGGCCTCGATATGGTAGCGGACGGAAATCCGCTGGCGAAGCTGACGCAGGGCCGGGGACTTTAATTTCTCCCTCAACTCGGGCTGGCCCACGAGAATAATCTGAAGGAGCTTCTGGTTTTCGGCTTCCAGATTGGAGAGCATGCGCACCTGCTCGAGGGATTTATGGCTTAGGTTCTGGGCCTCGTCAATAATCAACACCACATTGTTGTCCAGAGACAGCTGCTCGATGAGAAACCGGTTGAGTTCGAAAAAAAGAGATGCGCGGTTTTTTCTCTCCGGCTTGATTCCGAAATCCTCGAGGATAGTCTGCATCAGCTGCGCGCCCGAGAGATCGGAGTTGAAGATAAAAGCGCTTTTGGTTTTCTCGTCCATCTGGTTGAGAAGCGCCCGGCAAATCGTGGTCTTGCCGGTGCCGACCTCTCCGGTGATCTGGATAAAACCCAGACGCTCCTTGATCCCATACCTCAGATAAGACAGCGCCTCCTGATGCCGCTGGCTCAGGAACAAATAAGAGGGATTGGCCGCGATGCTAAACGGCTTCTCTTTCAGCGCGAAAAAAGACTCATACATGATTGACCTCCCCGTTATTCTACCTCCCCGCCAAGAAGCTGTAAAGCGGGTTTTTCCCGTGGTTTTCCCAAGATTTTCCCAAGATACTCCATTGGGTTATAATCAACCGGAGGAGGAATGACCGGATTCTTAAAGAGGGTGTGTCTGGCGGTTGTGGTGGCGGTATTTGTCCTGTCCACGGCGGCGGTCTGTTTCGCGCAGGATCCCTTCACCAAGCTGGGCCGCGGCGTCGCCAATACCCTGACCGGTTGGGTGGAGCTCCCCAAAAATGTGTACTCGACCAGCGTCGAACAAAACGCATTGGCGGGGATGACGGTAGGACTGGCGAAAGGCGCCGGGATGAGCATTGTCCGGACCAGCGCGGGTATTTATGAAATCGCCACGTTTCCTTTCCCGTTGCCCCAGGATTATAAACCTATCCTTGAGCCGGAATACGTTTTTTAAATAAAACGGTTTTTCTTTTGGAGTCCCCGGGGGTCCCGTCTTCCGGGGATTTTTTATTCCCGGAAATGCACTTAAATTAACAACAATTAACTTAATTAATATTTCATTGACAAAGATTTACTGTTTTGATTTAATAAGATTCCTCAAGCTTGTGAAGTCCAAAAAAATCCCCGGCCGGAAAGTGGGAGACAACTACCGTTTCTTAAAAAGCGATCTCATTCGTTATTTTAAGAATGACTGACCGCATGAGGAGTGAGGTTAAAATGATAGAGCGCCGCCGGTACATGCGTTTCAATGCCCCCGTCGGGGTCGAATACCGTACCTTGACTCACAATCCGATTTTTGGGAAAGCCCTGGCCAGAGATTTGAGCCGTGAAGGAATACGATTTGACGCGGGACAGCCCCTGCCCGTGGGGACCGCGATCGAGATCAGCATGAACGTTCCGGGAGACAACCTTCCCGTTTTCGCCACGGGCAAAGTCGCCTGGGCCGATGGCATCGGGACCGGCGTCAAATTGACCAAGATCAACCCGAGCGATCGGGTGCGCGTTCTGGAATACGTTTACAAAGAATGGCTGAAGACCACCCGTGAGAGAGAATCGTAAATTTATCCGGCTCAAGGCCCCCATCGGGGTCACGTATAAACCTCTGAAGAGCCGACGCCGCAAGGAAACGCTGTCGTTGATCCGAAACATCAGCGGCGGAGGGATTTGCCTGACGGTAAAAGAGGCCTTCCGGGAAGGGGACCTTTTGGAGGTCCGGATTCAGATCCCTCACCTCCAAGAACCCATTGACGCCGTCGGGGAAGTGATCTGGTGTTCCGAAACGGTCGAAAAAGATCCCTCTGGCCGGGAGGCGGGGATCCGGTTCCGGGATATCTCCCCCCAGGACCTGCACCAGATATTGGAATATGTTTACACGGTGGGGATCGGATAGGCCTTGAGCGAGCTTGGCGATTTTCTCCGGCGGGTCTCGGCAATCTGCGCCAGGGATGGGCGTTATAAACAAGACGGGTATCTTTTTGTGATGTCCTGCCTGGCTCGCGCGGCCGGCGGACTGCCCAAGCCCCGTCACATCACCGGCCGGGAATTGCTTGACGCGATGCGCGAAGAGGCCCAAGACCAGTTCGGTCCCATGGCCGGTACGGTCTTGGAGCATTGGGGAATCAAAAATAGTCTTGATTTTGGCCGCATAGTCTTTAATATGGTCGATGAAGGGATTCTCTCCAAGACGGAATCGGACAGTTTGGACGATTTTAAGGATGTCTCTCTTTTTGAAAATAGCAGAAACTGATTTGTAACCTTGGCAAAGACGGAGTGATGAGCAATAAATGAAAAAACGGAAGAAAAAAATCAGAAAAGCGTTTCCGAGCCTCCCGCAGAGGCCCCGGAAAAAAAACTGAAGAAGAAAAAAACACGACCGACCAACTGCGCCCAGTCCAACAAACGCATCCGCCGCAAGGACTGGTATTACCGGGACGGAAAATATTTCGCCAACAAGAAAAACTTCAAACTCTTTGCGGCTCAGGAAGCCGAAAAGGCCAAGAAAGAGAAAGAAGCCAAAGCCGCCGCGGCCGCGGCGGCCGCCCCCGCCACGGACGCTCAGCCCGGCTCCTAGCCGTCCCGCCGAGATCCCTCCGTGAGGACCCCCAGACCCATCCGCGAAAGACGCGCCTCGGTCCGGGTGGTGGATTCGCTGTCTTTTAAAATCGGCCACGAGGATTACCAGACCGAGGCGCGCACCCTCAATATCAGCTCCCATGGCGCCATGTGTCTTGTCCCCTCCGATATCCCGATGATGACCCAGCTCAAGGTCGCTTTCGTGCTGCCTTTTTCAAAAGAGGCCGGGACCCGGACCAGGCAGATCAAGGCAAAAGGGGTGGTGGTCCGGAAAGAAAAAGACGTGGATTCGGACCGGGCGCTCATCGCGATTTATTTCACTCAAATCAGAGAAACCGATCAGAAGGCTTTGGACCGGTACATCCGGAACCGTCTTGACCGCGGGCGATAAGGCCATGCCCTCCGAGCGCCATGGACATCCCTTCTAATTCCGAGACGAATCCGCGCTTCCAAAAAGTAGATAAAGTCATCCTTTTATCCCAATGCCCTGTGTTCTCGGGGCTGAATCAGTGGGAGCTTCAGTCCATCAGCCGGCTGATGCGTCTGGTCGAGTATAAAAGAGACGAGGTCGTCTACCGGGAGGGGGGCGACGCGGACGGCTTCTACGTGATCGTCTCCGGGCGCTTCGAGGCCTCGGTGTCCTCCGACGATAAAGACAAGCGCAAGGTCCTGGCCTATTTAAAACGAGGCGACCATTTCGGAGAGATGTCGCTCCTCACCAATCAGCCCCATTCGGCGACGCTGCGGGCGCTCTCCGATTCGCTGGTCCTTGAGCTTAAAAAAGAAGACTTTAAAAAAACCATCGAACATAACGCGACGATTTCGCTGGAGCTCAGCCGCCGCCTGACCTCGAGAATCAAAAACGGCGAGGCTTCGTCCCAACGGCTTCTCAAAAACGACATCGTGGCGATTTTTAGCAACCGGCCGAACAACGGCCCGGACGCTTTTTCGCTCAACCTGGCGGCCAGCCTCTTTCAGGAGACACACCAGAAAACCATCCTTGTCGAGCTTGGGCCCGCCAGGGCCGAGTCGCGTCCGTCTGTGGGAGCGGCCAAAAAAATCGCGTTGCAGCGGCTGGAAAACATCGAGACGGTTTCCAACGCCCTTTTTGAGGAAGGCCTGATCCGCCATCCGGTGGGGTTCGACCTTTTGAGTCTTTTTTACGAGGACCGCCAGACGGATTCTCTGAATACGGTGGCCGCTCTCCTGAACCATTTGACGATTGATTATCGTTTTATTCTCGTGAATTTGCCCGACGAAATCGATGAAGTCGTTTTTAAAACGCTCACGCAGTCGGATTCGGTTTATTTCGTGACCGACAGCAGCATGAACAGCGTCATGCAGACCAAGGAATTCATCGCCGGGATCGAAAAGCACGCCCTCTTTACGGAGGACAAGATCTCCATCGTGATCCACGAGGCTTTTCTGGGCATGCGCACGACCATCATCACCCGCAAAGAACTCTTTGGCAAAAAAATGTGCCTCTCGCTGCCCGCCGCGGACTCAAACGCGGGAAGAAAAGCCGGCGGCGGGGTCCCGATGCCTCTGGTCGCGGACAACCCGGAGACGGAGTATTCCCGTATGGTCCGGCATGTCGCCAGGCACATCAGCAACAACCTCGTCGGGCTTGCGCTCGGAAGCGGCGCGGCCCTCGGCCTGGCCCATATCGGCGTGCTGAAAATCCTGGAGCGCGAGAAAATCCCCATCGACATCATCTCGGGATCGAGCATCGGCGCCCTCATCGCGTCGCTTTATGCCGTCGGCAAGAACGCCGTCGAAATCGAGCAGTCCGCCCTCCGGATCAATAGTCGTCTCAAATTCATGTGCCTCCTGGACCCCAGCCTTCCTCCGGTGCGCGGGCTTTTCGGCGGCAAACGGATCATCAAACACTTCAGGACCCAACTCAGCAACAAAACCTTTGACCACTGCCGGATCCCGCTGAAGATCATCGGCGCCAATCTCACGACGCGGCAGATTCATATCTTTGAAAGCGGTTATATCGCGGACGCGGTCCGCGCCTCCATCGCCATCCCGGCCATTTTTAAACCGACGCTGGAGAACGGCGATGTGATCGTTGACGGCGGCATCCTGAGCCCGCTGCCCATCCGGGCGCTGCGCCAGGCGGGCGCCAATAAGATTATCGCCGTCAACGTGTTCCCGACGAGCAAAGACGCGCTTGAACGAAGGTTTCTCCGCGAAGAGGCCGATGAAAAAGAGGCCATGCAGATTCGCCAAAGAAGATGGCCCAAGCGTTTTCTCTATCACACAAAAAAATATTTCGTGAAGCGGTTCTCGACGAATATCTTCGACGTGCTGATGAGCACGATTCAGTCCATGGAGTCGGAGATCGCCGAAATCGAAGGGGAGTCGGCCGACGTGCTGTTGCGGCCCGTGCTGCCGGCCGCCAACTGGGTGCAGTTTTACAAGCCCCAGCAGTTCGTCAAGCGCGGAGAAGAAGAGGCCCTGCGCCTCGCCCCCAAGATCAAGGCGCTTGTTTCTCAACAAAACACTTAAGGAGCGGCGCAAGAAAACGGTATAATGCGGGGCAGGGGGAAAAGATGCCGAATGATTCGATGGTGATTGTAAGCGGGGTGCGCACGCCCCAAGGCGCCTTGGGCGGCGCGTTTCGCGATCTGACGGCGCAGCAGCTCGGGGTCCTGGCTGTCCGAGGGCTTCTCGAACGCACGGCGCTTGATCCGGCGGCGATCGACGAGGTGATCTTTGGATGCGTCGGCCAGGGGAGCGACGCGCCCAACATCGCCCGCGTGATTTCGCTCATGGCCGGCATTCCGAAGAAGGTGCCGGGTTATACCGTCGCAAGAAATTGCGCCTCCGGCATCCAGGCGATCGTGAACGGCTGCCAAAACATCCGGTCCGGGGACGCCGACGTCCAAATTGTCGGCGGGGCGGAGTCCATGTCCTCCCAGCCCTATCTCAACCGGGACCTGCGTTTCGGAAAGAAACTGCGGAATTCCGAGATGGCGGATTCCCTCTGGGAGGGGCTTACGGATCCCGTCTGCGGCCAGCTGATGGGGCGGACCGCCGAGAATCTCGTCGAGGAATTCAAGATCAGCCGCGAAGAACAGGACCGTTTCGCGGTTTCAAGCCATCAGAAGGCCTTTCGCGCGACCCGCGAGGGAAAGCTCAAGGGCGAAATCATTCCGGTCACCGTGGCCAAAAAGGCCGCCGGGCGACCCATGCCCCCGGAGACGGTTTCGCAGGATGAAGGTCCGAACCCCGCGCTCAACGAACCAATGCTGGCGCTTTATCCCCCGATGTTTAAAGAAGAGGGCGGCACGGTGACCGCCGGGAACGCCTGCGGCATTTCGGACGGCGCCGCGGCGCTTCTGGTGATGTCGAAGAAAAAAGCCGACGCCCTTGGTTTCAAGGAGACGCTGGGCGCCGTCCGCGCCTATGCCTTCGGAGGCGTCGAGCCTCAGCGCATGGGAATCGGGCCGACGGTGGCCATTCCATTGGCGCTTAAAAAAGCGGGTCTCGAGCTCAAGGATATCCAACTGGTCGAACTCAACGAGGCCTTCGCGGCGCAGGTGTTGGCCTGCGAAAAAGTGTTGGGGCTCAAAAGAGATCTATTGAACGTCAACGGCGGGGCCATCGCGATCGGACATCCGGTGGGAGTCACCGGGGCGCGGATTGTCTTGACGCTTTTAAACGAGATGAAGCGGCGGGACCTCAGGTACGGACTGGCCTCGCTGTGCGTCGGCGGAGGACAGGGCGCGGCCGTCGTTCTGGAGAGAAGCTAAATGTTTATTTACAAAGCGGCCGTCATCGGCGGCGGGGCCATGGGAGCGGAGATCGCGCAGGTCATCACCTACTCGGGCCTTCCGGTCGTGCTCAAAGAGGTGGATGATTCTCTCGCCCGGAAAGCGCTTGAGAAAATCCGCCGGATTTACCAGGGACGCGTGGACAAAGGCAAGATGACACCGGCCGATTTGGAATCCAAGATGTCCCTCGCGCAGGTGACGACCCGCTACGAAGACTTGAAAGACGTGGACTTGGCCATCGAAGCGGTCCCCGAAAAAATGGCGCTTAAAAAAGAGGTCTTTGCGGCGTTGGACGCAGCGCTTCCCGAGCAGGCGATCCTTGCCACCAATACCTCGGCGCTCTCCATCAGCGAACTGGCCGCGAGTACGAAACGGCCCGAAAAAGTCGTCGGCGTCCATTTTTTTTATCCCGCCCATGTCATGAAATTGGTGGAGGTCATTCCGGGCCTCGCCACTTCCGAAGAGACGGTGACCGACTCCATCGCTTTTTGCGAAAGTCTGAGAAAACTTCCGGTGCGGGTCAGTGAATGCGCGGGATTTCTGGTCAACCGCTTGTTGATGCCCTACCTCAACGAGGCGGCCTATTGCGCGGAGGAGGGCGGCGCGACGTTTCAAGAAATCGACAAGGCGATGGTCGACTTTGGATTCCCGATGGGGCCGTTCGTGCTTGTGGACACGATAGGCCTGGACATTTGTCACGACGTCGTGGGCGTGCTGCTCGAAGAATACGGAGACCGGATGCGGCCGGCAAGCCTGTGGGGCCAGGTGCACGGCAAAGGGAGATTTGGCGTCAAAAGCGGCGCGGGATTTTACAACTACTCCGGCGACGGGGAAGACCAAACGCTCGCGGAGATTCTAAAGAAACTGGAGGGCGGGCGCCCTTCGAAGAAAGCCCCGTTCTCGGCGGACCGCCTGCTTCTGGCGATGATCAACGAGGCCGCGCTCTGCATCCAGGAGCGCGTCTCCTCGCCGTCGGATATCGACCTGGCGGTGCTGGCGGGGATCGGCTTTCCGCAGGCCAAGGGCGGGCTTTTGCAACACGCCGATCAGATGGGAATCGACGTGGTTTTGAGCGAGCTCGAAAAGCTCCACAAAATCTACGGTGAGCGTTTTTTCCCCGCGCCGCTCATCAAGCGGATGGTCAGGGCGGGATTTCTGGGCAAAAAAACAGGGCGTGGTTTTCTCGAACACGCCTGATCTTTATCACGAAAGGAAACCGCGATGCCGGATTTTCAATGGATTCAAGCGACGCTTGAAGACAACACCCTGGTTCTGAAGATCAACCGCCCGCCGGTCAATGCGCTGGGCCGGCAGCTTTTGGATGAGCTCGAGCAGGCCGTCGATTATCTGCAAAATGAGCCGAAGGCCAAGGTCGCCGTTATCTTAAGCGGCATTCCGAATGTTTTCATCGCGGGGGTAGACCTGAAAGAGATGGCCCAGCTGACCACGTCCGACGAGATTCTGAAGGTGATCGAGCGCGGCCAGGCGGTATTCAATAAAATCGAAAATTCGGCCAAACCGGTCCTGGCGGCAATCCAGGGCGTCTGCGTCGGCGGGGGACAGGAGCTGATCATGGCCTGCCATCTCCGTATCGCCTCTGACCGCACCCGCTTCGGTCAGCCTGAAATGACGCTGGGGATCATTCCGGGCTTCGGCGGTTCCCAGCGCCTGCCGAGAATCGTGGGCCCAAGCCGCGCGGCCGAGCTCATCCTGACCGGGGACATCATCACTCCCCAGGAGGCCTTCCGGATAGGGCTGGTGAACCGGGTGGTTTCCGACGGGGCGCTCATCAAAACCGCCAAAGAAACCGCCAAAAAAATCGCGCGGTTCGGGCTTCCCGCAATCAAGGCCGCGATGCGCGCGATAGGACGCGGTCTGGACCTGCCGATTCAGGAAGGCCTTAAAGCCGAGCGGGAGGAGTTTCTCTCCCTGACCCAGACCAGGGACATGCAGGAAGGCATCCGGGCATTCCTTGAAAAACGGCAACCCAAGTTCACCGACAATTGACCGGACGATGAAAGAATCGAGCCCTTCGACGCTTGGGGCGTTGCTCAAAACAACGGCCCTGGATTTTCCCCGCAAAACGGCCCTGCGCTCCAAACAAAACGGCCGTTACCTGCCGCTGTCCTGGGCGGATTTCGACCGGGAGGTGGACGCGGTCGCCACCGCCCTTCTGGAGCGCGGCCTCCGACAGGGCGACCGGGTGGCGATCCTCTCGGAAAACAGGCCGGAGTGGGCCCTGACGGACCTGGCCGCCCAGCGCATCGGCCTGGCGACGGTTCCGATCTATCCCTCGCTGAGTTCCAAAGAAATAGAATACCTGCTGCTTGATTCCCAGGCCTCCTGGTTGGCCGTCTCGGGATCATCGTTGTTCCAAAAAATTCTTCCGATCCAGAAATCCCTGCCGGCGCTCAAAGGGATCCTGGCTTTTGACAGCGCGCTCTCCTTGTCTCAAAAGGAAATCAGCCTGCCGGTCGTTCCGATCCGGGAAATCAAAAAAACCCCGCCGCAACCGGACAAGCTCCGTCTCCGGTCGGAACAGGTGACGCCCGACACCCTCGCGAGCATCATCTACACTTCCGGGACCACCGGCGAGCCCAAAGGCGTGATGCTCACCCATGAAAATTTTATCAAAAACGTGGAGGCGTCGAGAAAGGCGTTGCGGGTGGGGGAGACCGATACCCATCTTTCTTTCCTGCCCTTGTGCCATGTCTTTGAGCGGATGGCCGGCCATTATCTCATGATCGCCCTGGGCGCCACGATCGCCTATGCCGAAACGATGGACACGGTCCCGGAAAACCTGATGGAAGTAAGACCCACGTTCATCATGGGAGTGCCGCGTTTCTATGAAAAAATAAAAGACCGCGTCGTCGAGGCCCTCGACAAGGCCGGCCCCCTGCGCCGGTCTATTTTTGCTTGGGCCAAAACCGTGGGCGCGCAAAAAAGGCAGCGGCTCGAGCAGGGACTGCCGATCCCGGCCTCTTTAAGACTCCGGCTCCTCCTGGCCGATTTTCTTGTCTATAAAAAATTTCGGGGCCGTCTCGGCGGACGCGTCCGTTTTTGCGTGTCGGGCGGCGCGCCGCTGGCCAGGGAGCTCGCCGAATTTTTCTGCGACCTGGGCGTCATGATTTATGAGGGCTACGGGTTGACGGAGACCGCGCCCGTGATCAGCGTCAACCGCCACGAGCGTTACCGTTTTGGGACCGTGGGCATTCCGCTGGAAGGCGTGCAAGTCAAAATAGCCGAAGACGGCGAGATCTTGACCCGGAGCGCCTGCGTGATGAAGGGGTACTACGGCAAACCGGCCCAGACAGAGGAGGCGCTGGACGCCGAGGGCTGGTTTTATACCGGCGATCTGGGAGAATTGGACAAGGACGGATTCCTGCGCATCACGGGCCGTAAAAAAGAACTCATCGTCACTTCCGGGGGAAAGAAAATCTCTCCGCGCCCCATCGAAGAGATGATCGAGAGCGACCCCTACATCCTGCGCTGCGTTCTTTTTGGCGAGGGAAAGAGATTCCTGACCGCCCTGATCGTCCCAAGGAAAGAAAAGCTCGTCGAGTACGCCTTGAGCCAAAAAATCGCCCACGCCTCCGCCACGGACCTTCTTGGAGATTCCAAAATTTATCAGTTTCTGGAAGGGCGAGTGGCGGCGCTGACCGAAAATCTGGCCAATTTTGAAAAAATCAAGTATTTCGCCCTTTTGGAGAACGACTTTTCCCAAGCCGCCGGAGAATTGACGCCGACGCTAAAGGTCAGGCGCGAAGTGGTCCTCTTCAAGCACCAGCGGCTTCTTCTCTCCTTTTACGAGAAAGGAAAGACCGCCTAATACCCCGATGTGGACCGAGCAGCGGTTTATTTCCTTTGACGAGACGCCGGTATTCTACCGCCGTTTTGTCCCCGCGCGCCCGATAAAATTTCGTTTATTTATCGTCCATGGGATGGGAGAGCACGGGGGGCGTTACCGCGAAGTCGCCGAATATCTGGGGGAGCGCGGCGGGGAGTCCTGGGCGATGGACTTGAGGGGTTTTGGCCAAAGCGGGGGGCGCCGGGCCTGCCTCGGGCATTTTATCGACTACGAAAAAGATCTTGAGGCGCTGATTGGTCACGCCCTCAAAACCGGAAAAGAGGCGCCCTCCTTTCTTTTGGGGCACAGTCTCGGCGGTCTTGTGGCCTCTTCGTATCTGGGTCGCCCCGTCCCCGGTCGCCCCGCGCTTCAAGGCCTTGTCTTGAGCTCGCCTCTTTTTGGGATCGCGCTGCCGGTGCCCCTGTGGCGGCATTCTCTGGGAATGGCCTTCTCTTATCTTTTGCCCGGTTGGACCCAAGACAGCGCGGTAAATCCTTCCCGTCTGACTCACGATGAAGAGGCGGCGCGAAACTACCCGAAAGACCCGTTTATTTTTCGCCGGATCAGCCTGGGACTGTACCGGGAAATCATCTTACGGATGCGGCAACGAAAACGCATCGCCGAAAACATCCGCATCCCCGCCCTGCTCCTGCAGGCAGGCGAGGACCTCATCGTTTCCAAAGAAAAAACGCTGCTCTTTTATTCGGAGCTCGCCGCCCGGGAGAAGGAGATCGAGGTGTACGGCGGGTTTTACCATGAGCTCCTCAACGAAACCGGACGGAAGGCCGTTTTTGAACGCCTTTCCGAATGGATCCGGAGGCGGATCGGTGACGCCCGATAAGTTTCGCGGCGGACTTTCCGCGGCCCTGTGTTTTTTAACGGCATTCGCCCTGCTGGCAGCCCTCCCTTCCATTTTGAGTCGCCAACGTCTCTTTTACGCCCAAAAGGAAGCTCGTTGCGGTTCTCCGCTTTTGCTCCCGGCCCTTTCGATCAGAAGCGATCGCTACGGGAAAGGGCATTTTGGAGCCTCCCGCCACGGAAGAAGGACCCATGAAGGCGTGGACTTCCTGGCTCCTCCGGGAACTCCGGTTTTGACCGTCAAAAGCGGACGGGTGCTTGTCAGCGCCACAGGAAAAAGCTATGGGAAATATATACAAATACTTCATCCTGATGGTCTTATGAGTTGTTATGCCCATCTTTCATCTTTGAATGTCAAAAAGGGGGATTGGGTCAAACAAAAGGAAATCATCGGAAAATCAGGCAAAACGGGCAACGCCAACCACCCTTCCATTAAAGCTCACCTGCATTTCGAACTCCGAATGAACCAAAAATATCTTGACCCATTTAAAAACAATAGCTTATATACTTCTCGCCCCACAAACTAAAAACCCGGTAGCGGGTCCGTTTGCCCTCAGGACCCGGCTCGTCTTGTCCCCGCCCGGACGCATGATTTGCGCTCCGACCCGCGAACGGGGCCTGCCGCCTGCGGGACTCCGCGGTGCTCGTGTAATGCTTC
>JACPAX010000069.1 GCA_016180585.1 Candidatus Omnitrophota bacterium
GGAAGCCGCCCTTTACTTCCGCGCTCCCCTGAATGATCTCAAGAAAGAGCTTGGCCACGGCCGCCTGGCGCTCTTCCACAATGAGACCGCCCGCTTCCTCGACTTCGCCCTGAAACTCGGCAACGGCTGGGCGGTCCGCAAGCCGGATACCGTCCATTGGATTCATTCAACGACGGGTGAGGTGTTGGAGAATCCTCTGGCTCGGACGGAGGTGAGAAAAATCACCGTTACTATGCCTAAGGACAAGTTTGGCTGGTTAAATAATTACCACGTCACTGTCCTTTGGCATGATTCCGACCTTGAAAAAGAAGGTTTGTCGGTCGGTCTTTTAAAAGACGTATTCGGCCGAGGTGTGGAATTTGTTGAGACCGACCAGAATGGTTTGGAACTGCGGCGGTTGGCGGTTCCGATGCCGGCGGAGTTTGCGGATGGCGAAATCACAAAAGCCAAGATGCTGGATGATCGCCGGTTAAATCTCTTCATGCTTGACTCTTATGAGAATGGCCGAATCAGTGTCGTCAGGAACTTGGAGTATGGCGTCTCCTCCGATTCCCTGGCTTCTTCGAGTACGATTCTTCTGGCGAATGTTCAAAATAATTTCTCCACCCAGGAAAGTCTCTTGTCCGCCTCGCTCAAACAGTCCATCGAGGACGAAGGCCTGAAGGCTGAGAAAGGCGTCTATCGGGGACACGAGGAGTATGAGGTCTCGCCCGATGGCGCCGTCTCGATCGTGAGAGGGGAGAGCAAAGGCTTCGTGCCGGCGTTTGATCCCGAAAGCGGGCTCGCGGGGTATCGCCTATGGAAGGGTCCGGCGAACGGCGTTTATTTTCACACCGACGGGCGCATGGCCGTGACGGAGACGGCGGAGCTTGTGACATCGGGTCTTTTTGAAGCAGGGGGGTTCGCCAAAGCGTATTTCAGCGTCGATGCCAAAGGGCGACTCGGGATGTGGATCGACGCAAAGGGTCTTCTCCTCTCCGGCGAATTCGACGGCCAAAGAGTGTTTGGCGGCAAGCCGATTCACGCGAGGATCGAAGAAGGCGCTTTGGATTTCAACGCCTTCGGCGCCGTCGTGTTCACGGGTGTGGAGGATGGGATTCGCGTGACCCGGGAAAAAGAAAGACTCGGCGGCGGTCAGGGAGGAGGATCACCTCCGCCGATTACGAGCAAAACGCATCACACCCTTCTCGCTCAAAGCGGCGACCTCTACCTTTCCTCCGGCCGGGTGGAATATAAAGAAAGCCGGTCCCTGGCGTTCGCTCAAGGCGCCCGGATCGCGTTCGGCGCCGCGGTCACTCTCCCCGGAGGACAACGCTTCTCCAAGGGCAACGGCGGCGCCATCGAGATCGGCCCGGACGGATCCATTTTCCAGGGCAGTTACCGCGCGCAAGGGCCGGCGATCGCCGCCGTTCCTCAAGGGGAAGATAAATCTTATCGGGACGCGGTCGCCGGAGTCTTTGTGCGGCGCAAAGACGGCGGCGACGGGGACATCCCGCTCGATTTCAGCGGCGGGGTCCTGCAACCGGTGATCGACGCGAGTCTCGAGGTCCAAAAGATTCCTCCGAGCGGGGCCGCGCGCGAAGACAAATGGAGGCCGGCCGATCTCTATTCGAAATTCAAAGCGCTCGCCGAGGAGCATGCTTATCTGGAGGTGGAGACCGCCCAGGCGCAGAGCCTCGGGACGTTGGGCGTTCTCGGGGGAAATATTTCCCGCGGTGTCGGCTACGTATGGCGGCGCGGCGAGCAGGCGGTGAGCAATCTCGCCATTCTTATGTTCAGAAACGTGCCGATGGTGGAGTTTGGTCACCCGCCGGCGGATGTCCCGGCCAAAGAATTCCTATTGAAATACCAAGACACTCAAGGCTTCGTAGGCACTTTGCGGAGCTACGCGGATATTTTGGACAAGACCGTATGGAAGGCCGTAGCCTACTCGGCCCAGAATGCCGGCGCTTTATCCCAGCGGTCCGGCCTGTATGCCGCCTGGGGTGAGATCAATCCTCACCAGGATACGCGGGAAGGCTTCGCCTATATCACGGCGCGCATGAAGCAGGGAAGCCTGCTCTATGCCGGCGTTTACGGCGTCACGAGTTTGGCGAGTCTCGTGGCCTATACGTCCCCGTACGTGGCGCCTTTTGCCGCGTTCGCGCCGCAGCCCGAAGACTATGGAAATCGCGCGGCCAACTACGCGTTTCTCACCGGAAAAGTGGTTTTGTCGTTCGGCGCCAATCCTCTGCGTGTTGCGGGGTCCCTCCGGGCGCTGGGTTTTGGCCGGACGACGGCAGTCGCGGCGCAGTTGGCAAAGAGCGGTTACCATCCGACGTTTATTTCCGGATTTACGGGCGCGCGCGCGGTGATGAATCTTCTTCCCCGGACGGCGGCGAAGACGGGGTATTTCTTCAGAGGAATCGGCCCCGGCCGGATCAACGAGCTGGCGCTGGGCATGCTCTCCACAGGCAGAGAACTTTTCATTCCTTCCTTGGTCCTCGGGCGTTCGGTGAGAACCTGGCTTCCACGCTCGGCGCGTGAGTGGTCCGTCCAGTGGAAGGCGTTCGTGAACTACACGAGGGGCGTTGCCGCCGGCGCGGTGGGCAAGACGAGCCCGCAGGCCACGCTCGGCGCGCTGCAGAAAAGCGATGAATCGCTGGCGTCATTCTCGGGATTCCTGCGCGGGCAGACCCTGAGGCAGGGTCTTGCGAAAGTCGGGAGGAGTTGGGAGTCTTTCACGTTCAAGATGGACCAAGCGCCCGCGATGATGGTTTACCGGACAGCCATCTCCACATTCCGCGCGGCGAGCTTAGCGGCTGATAAAACGGTTTATCTCTTTGTCGTAGCCACCTCTCCAAAATTGTGGAGCGTTTTGGCAGGACGTTATCTGCAAACAACCGCTGTCGGTGTTGCAATGAGCAAGGCCGCCTCGGCAATGGTTTCTTTGGCGAAGAGTCCTCTTAAAACGGTCGAGGCCGCCGCGTCCCGGGTGGATCTGGCGTTGGGCACGACCGGTTATCGGGCGGCCATCGCCTTCTTTGCGGGCGCCGCAAAGGCTTATGGATCGGCAGGCTCCGCTTTTCGGTTGGCTTCGCAGGGGGTCCGATCGGCCGTCAAGGCTTCAAAGATCGATCTTCGACTTGCTTGGCAGGCGGTCCGAAACTACCGGCCGGATTTCAAGGGACTTTTCCGCGCGGATTACCGGCTCAAGATCACGCCGGCCGCCGCGGGGACCCTGAAGAGCGCTCTGACGTTCAGCATCGCCGCCGGCGCCATGCATGGGGTGTATGTGGACCGTGTAGGAGGCCGCCCCGATCTTTTCCAGAGCACCGCGCTCACGACGATGGGGAGCATTCTCGCGGTCGTCGCGTTCGCCGCGGCGTGGCGCGTCGGCCCGCGCGCGGCCCGTCTCCTGTGGCGGGATAAAAAAGCGGCGATCCTCGGCTTCGGCGTGTTTAATCTGGGTCTCGGCGTCGTCTCGCAGTGCCACGACCGCGGAATCAACGCAGAGAATTACATCCCCGGCCTCGGGGAAATACTCATGACCCCGTTTTTGTCCGCCGGCCGGGGCACGAAGATCATTCTTTTGAACTTGACGAAGGCCGTCGCCTGGTTTGCCGGAGACACACACACCGACAAGTACCTTGATGCCGAGATACAGCGGCTTAATGAACTCTCTCAGTCCGAAGCGGTGGCCTTGTCCAACCAAGTCGATGAAACATTCGGCGCCAAAGGCGCGGGCATCGTGATTTTAGCCGCCTACGCGCGCTCGTTTGTGCAGGCGGTCTCGGGCATTCTTGTCTTGCGCGCGGTGACCGACGTGCGCGCCGCCGCCGTGAGCGATTTCGTGGAGCTGGCGAGCTTCTTGAGCAATATCCCGAAGGGCGGCGGCGAAAATCCGACGGCGCGGGTCGTCGATATCGCCTACGGTTTCGGAGCGCTTTTGGGCTCGGCGCATGGGTTCAGAGGAATGGCGAAGGCGTTTCCGAAAACAAAGCAGGCGTCGCCCGCTTCCCCCGCTTCGGCCTCTTCCGCGGCTCCCGCCGCGGCTCTTGGCGCGGTCGCGCGCTGGCAAAACGCGGCCCACGATGTCCTGGCCGCGTCGCCGGGAATGCTGTACGCCAGCGTGCTTTTTGCGCTCGCCATTCCGCTCATGAAACACGGACCCGAAGGCGATTGGGAATCGGTCGCGCGCGGCCTTTTCCAGACGGCTTACAGCATGGACACGCTGGCCGCGGCGTCGGTGTCCTTCGCGGTGGCGATCACGGGCCTCGGCGCCCTCGCCCGCCTGGGGGGGAGAATCAAGACCGCTGTGGAGGGGACGGCCCAGGGAAAAAATCTCGTGGCCGCGTTCAACAGCCCCGTCGTCAACACGTGGCTTTTCTTCGGCGGCTCTTCGGCTTACTGGGCCGGTCGGCGTTTGGAAGGTGACGACCGTATGTCCGTTCAATTCTTCGCGAATACGTTAAAAGGTC
This sequence comes from Candidatus Omnitrophota bacterium, assembly GCA_016180585.1. GTDB lineage: Bacteria > Omnitrophota > Gorgyraeia > 2-02-FULL-51-18 > 2-02-FULL-51-18 > JACPAX01. Next base: position 4,461 of record JACPAX010000069.1, read on the forward strand.
TCGGACTTTTGAGCGCGAGCCTGGCGGGCCTTCATTTTTCGAAGTCTCTCAAGGTGGTCTCCGCCGAGCGCTACAAAACGGCCCAGGGACTTTTTGAGAAACGGCGTCTCGCCTTTTCGGAGAAATATCTGGCGGGATCTTTCTCGGTGGCTTCGGCGGGGCTTCTCGTTTATTCGGTGAAACGGCTTTTCGTCGACCGCCTGATCAATCTCTTCCATACGGCCCTGAGGGGAGGAGATCTCGATTTCATCGATGAGGCCAAAGGGGAGGTCCTTACGGCGGAGGGCGGAAGGCTTTCGCTTGTCGGCGCCGAAGAAGAAGTGTTCTACCTCGACGAGTTCGACAATAAAACACCACTCGACGTCTCCGGTCTCCCCAAAAACGTAAAGGTCGCCAAAAACCAGGACAAAGAGCCACAGTATTATTTCATCGACACCCGGACCAAAACGATTCTCACGGCCGAGCAGTACGCCTACCGCGCCCGGCGGAAGATGACCGACCCCTTCAGCCGGAGAAGCGCTTTTCTCGTCGCGGACAGCACGGTGTCGCCGTGGCGCGACCGGTACTATGTCCTGGCCCTCGGACTTCTCGCGAAGGCCTCGGCGAGCATTTATAGAATTTCAAAGAAACAATACGCCCGCGAGCAAAAAGGGAACGATCTCATGGGATTTGTCCCCGCGGCCAGGGCCGCTGCCAAGAGCTGGTGGGACGGCTTGAAAACCGGCGGGATTTACCGGACGCTCGTCGAGCGGAGGACCCCGATCGTTTCCCCGCGGACGGCGCACGCGCTGAGCGCTTTCACCGCGATGGGGGTGCAGACCGGCAGGACGATGGTGATTATCTTGAGTCTCAAGGTTATTCTCGAAGGATTCTCGGCGCTTTCGGGCCGCGTGCTTCTGCCGTCCTCCGGATCTTTCTTTGAAATGGCTTTTTGGCAGAGCACCTTCGCGGCGTTTTGGAATAAGGAAACGGCCAAGGCCTACGAGGAGCCTCTCAAGGAGATCGAGGCGATCGAGAAGATAAGTCCCTTGGGGTTGAGTGTTCCCAAGGGCTTGGGAGGCTGGGTGAGGTTCGGGAGGGCGTTCGGCCAGCTCGTGTTCTTGGGTGTTTCCACGGCCCTCTTCGGCGTGCGCGAGGAGGAAGGACCCGACAAAGGAAAGGCCAAAGTCTCACGGCCCAAGGAGCTTTTAAGCTGGAGCGTGTTCGGGAAGGTGGATCCGAAGACCGTGCTTTTTGGCGTGGTTCTCGCGGTGGTCCAGCCCATCGCGGGTCCGGCGCTGATGAACATCCGGAGAGGCAATATCGGCGCGAAATTCAGATCCACCGGCAAGGGGCTTGAGGAGTCCTTCGATATCTTCGGATGGGAGAAGCGCCTGGAGTCCATGCGCCGGAGAAACATGAGGGGCGGCGTATCGGGGACCTTGATGCGCATGGGACACACCGCGCTCCACGGGACCGGAGAGGAAATCAACGAGCAGTTCCTCGGCCTCGGTCTGGGCCCGGCGCTCGCCGGCCTCACGCCGCTTCTTTCAGACCTGCCATGGATGAATTCGAAACAATCCTTTGGTGTCACACAATTCCTAAAGGAAAACCTCGAGGAAATTCTGAGTCCGAACAAGGTCCAGTCCACTCAGTTCTCCGGCACGAAGTTCTGGACGGCGCTTGGCGGCCATGGCGTGAACGTCGTGAAGATCCGGCTGCCGAAGGATTTTGAGAAAGAAAACTCGAAGGGAAAAGAGGAAGAAAAAGAGGTCAAGGAGAGGAGAGATAAACTTATCAAGAGTGTGAATGGCGCCTCGGGCGCCAGCGGCCATCTGACATTGGAGATGCTGCGGCAGGACCGTGATTTTATCCTTGCGATTTCCGAGCTTCCGAAGGAAACCGAGATCGAGACGGCCGGTCCCGAGTACCGCCGGATTTTCGACGTTGAGGATCTGGAAAAGGAAGAAGCCGGAAGCGACGCGCTGACCTGGAAAGAAAGCTTTGCCGCGCGCGCCCGAAGCGAGGAGCTTTTTGCTGAAGTGAAGGTCGGGAGCCTTTCGCTCGAGAAACTTGCCAATCTCGCCAATCACAACCCCAATGCCTCCGACGCCGTGAAGACCGACGTCGTCGCCGCGAGAATGACGATCGTCGAAACGCTTTCCGCAGAGCACATCGCGCATCTTCTCCATCCCTCGTCTTTGGGAATCTTGCAGCTCAGCCACGCGGAAATCAAGGCCGTCGGCATGGGCGGGAATCTTGAGGGGATGATTCTCGATCGGCTCGCGAGGGATGGAGGCCTTCGTTCGCGGGTCGAGGCCGGTTACAGGACCGTGTCTTCCGGGTCCGTGTCCATGGACGGCATTACCTCGCTCGGCATTTCCGGTGCCGGCCATCCGGCGGTACGGGAGCTTGCCGCCAAAGAGCTCGAGCGCGCGCTTCTTCGAATCGAAGTGATTCGTCACGAGAGGGACTTCCTGCAGGGGAGTATCGCCGCGCTTTCAATGGACATCCAAAATCTTGCGATGCCGGCCTTCGCCAGGGGATTGCGCCGGGAGCTTGAGCGGAATGAGAAATATAAAGACGCGATCGACCGGCTCGGCCACGAGAACGAATGGATCAAGGAAGGCCGGCCGGGATTCCGTCTGAAGCTTCGCCACTATTCCGAGCGGCTTGAGATTTCGACGAGGCGCATCGAGCGGCTCGTCCGGGAAAACCCCGCGCCCGCCGGCACGCGTTATGGCGGCGCTTCCTATTTCTTCTATGTCGCCCAGGCCGTCCAGGACTCCTACGATGCGATGAATGAAATCAGTCTTCTCCAGGGGCGCTCGCCCTACCGTCGGCTCGACAGGCCGTCCTCGGGCTTGAGGGCGAGGACCGAAGCGCATCTGGAAGACCTCGTCTGGAATCTCGTGAACCAAATGAACGGGAACCGGGCCGTATTTTTCGCAAGCGGCAAAGGGTTTGAAGATTTGACCTCCCTGGTGAACCAGTTGAACAAAGCGGGAAAGACCACGGATTTCGAGAAGATCCGGCGCGAGACCCTGCTTCCCGCCCAGACAGGGTCTCGGCCATTTTCGAGTCTTCGCCCGACGTTGATTTTCGGATGGAACGAACTTTTAACGTCCGCCGTCGATCATTTGCACCAGAAAGTCAAGCGGGAGAGCGACGCTACTTTCCTCGGCGCCGATTTGGAACGCCACCATCAAGCGGTCTTCGGACTCGGCGCGCTCGTGGAAGCGCTCATCCTGCGCGGAGTCCCCGTAGAGGGGGAGGAAAAAACCAAGATCGAGGAGATCGCGCAGGCCATGAGCGGGGAGACGGCGCGTCTTTACGATGAAAAAACGGCCCTGATGCGCGCCGATGCGGCGCGGCGCAAGACCACGGTCACCGAGGCCCAGCGGGAAAAAGAAGAATCCCTCCTCCTTCACACGGCGAATATCTTAATCGCTTCGCTCCTCGCGCTCGGCGAACCGGGAAAAGCGCAGGCCATTCTTGGACAGAATCCCGGTCTTCGCCGGTTGTGGATCCAAGCCGTGGTCCGCAGTGAAGCGTTGGAGCACAAATTCAAAACCCCCGGGGAGTTTGCAGCGTTTAAGAACAAGTTGGATACGCTTCTTTCGTCAAGTCTGATTGCGAAAGAAGCTATGTCGGCCCGTAGTCCTTTATTACGGGTTACCCAGCCGGCTTTGAGCGGGGCGGACTCGCTTCTTTTCGACACGTTTTATGAGTTGAAGGAAGATCTGGATCAGGTCCTCGAAGACGCGAGGCTTTCATTCTTCAATTTCCGAAACCGCTCAGTCCTCGAGAAAATGGGCGGAAACCCGGTGAATTTTTTAAGGGATGCGCTCCAGTCGTTTTTCGCAGTCGACGCCAAAACGGTTCTGACGCCGGACCAGAGGGCCGATCAAAAACACGCGATTTTCTGGCGGCAGATTTATCCCGCCTACGTCGTCGTGCGCGCGATGGTTCATTCGGGGGATTTGGCCGCGGGCGAGAAAACCTCCGTGGAGGCTCTTTTGGCGCAGGCCGTGTCCATCCACTCGAAGGGCACGCCGATTTCTTCCTCGAGGAAAACAGAGGTCAGAGAGCTCCTCACAAGACTCTACCGCGTTTTTTATCTTCGCAAGGCCTTGATCGAAGGGCACGTGAAGCTCTCCGAGAACGAAGAAAAGGCGCTCGATGAAAAGACCGGCTACTTGATGAAGGGCTTCAAAGAAGCATTTTTCAAGGGCAGCGCCTCCGCGTTCAAGCCCTCTTCGCTAGAGAGCGAGATGAAGGGTCTCTACCGCCGGTACCGCGTCTCCTGGAGCTCGAGCACCGACCAAAGCTTTGTGACGCTCAACCACAAGCGCGTCATCGCGCAGGTCGAACGGCAAGGAATAGAGCTTGAGCCGATCCTCGTCGATCTCATCGGCGGTTTGCAAAAAGGGATTCTCATGTACCAGCACCGCATTACGAATCCCGGTGGCCCGATCGGGCAGGTGATCGGGCGCGTCCAAAAACGGCTCATGGAAAACTACCGTTCCGTTTTGAAACGGCACGGCAAAAGGAAATCGGATGATTTCTTGAGCGAGGAGGGCATCGAGGCGCGCATCGTCTACGTCAACAAGGACGATCTCAACCGCATCATGCAGTCCAATGTCCGCGCGACCTACATCGTCGGCGCCGAGATCATCGCGATCCCCGTGGATAGGGAAAATAAGATTTCGGAATCCGACCTCTACCACGAGGGCCGGCACGCGTTCACGACGGATTTTTTCACCGAGGACCTACGTGAGGGCATCACCGAGCTTCGCACGATCACCGAGTCCCGTCTCCGCTTTGGGGTAGGATCCGCGCTCCGCGTCCAGCGGGTCACGGGTTATAAGAAATACATCGCGATCACGACTCAGCTTCTGCACCTGGCGGCGGGGAGCGTGTCGATCGGCGAAGGCGCTGCGGCGCTTGATGAGGCGCAGTTCACTGGCGACCCGATGAAGCTCGCCGCCCACGCGACCTGGGATCTCGTGCGCCTGCTTCTCATGAACCCGGTGAACGCGATGAAGGCCCCGCTCGGAGAGAAACTTTTGGGGATCGTGCCTATCGGCCAGTCGCTTGACCTTGCCGGCTGGAAAGAGAAAAGCCCATCGTATCATGAAGAGCGCGCGAGCGAATCGTTTAACAAATTCTTGAAGGCGTGGTCCGCCTACCAGAAGCTTGTGAACCTCGCCGGCGCGAGAGCGGGTCTGACGCCTCCGGAGGAGATGACCCAAGAGGGATATGAAGAGTCGCTCGGTCAGATTGCCCGCGTGATGATTCAAAGCCTTTCGAAGACTCTGGATCACCTGAGGGCCCTGAGGAGTCTCGATCCGGATTTTGTCCTTGGCGCGTCTCTGCCGTGGATCAAAGAAGGTGAAAAAATGCCGGAGACGCTTGAGGAGGTCATCGGGGCTATCGAGGATTTCTTGAAAAACGTGAACGCCGCCGGCGAAAAATCCCGGCAAAAGGCTCAAGCCCTCCAGGCAGAGATCGACAGACTCTTGTCCTCTCTCAACCGGTCGATGGAGGTCTTTGGGCAAGAGATGGAAAAACTGAAGTCTGCCGTCGAGACGCAGATTCCCGATGCTTTTGCGATCGCTGACACAGCCAAGAAAGCGCTCGGGGAAGCCGTCTCAATCCTTGAACGGATCGGATCGCTCAAGCCCGGGATCAAGCTCGCGGTGGGCAAGGGCAAACCGCGTCCCGTGTCGGACCTGCTCCGCGAGCTTGCCGAGATCCGGCAAAGTCTTGACGAAGACAGCCAAGGCCTTTCCACCGGAGAAACGGGACGTGAAATCACCCCCGGCCGCCCCGCTGCTGAGGCGGCGCTTGAAGCGCGGATGGCCGCCTACGGGCGCGCGAGATCCGATTTTGGCGCCGCGGAAAAAGACTTTAGAGACGCCCATGCCCACATCGACCGGAGACACGAAGCGGCCGCCGCTTTGAACCGGATGAAAGAACATTTGGAAAAGGCCGTCGCCGAGCTTCGGTCTGTCCATGCCATTGATCCGGACGCCTACACTTTCGGCGAGGACGAAAAAACCACCCTTGCTCAACAGATGGAGCTTTTAAACAGGATGCTGGCGAACGCGACTCGCCAAGCGGACGCTTACCCGGCCATGGAAGAGGCGCAGGTATTCGGATGGATGGATCTCCTGGCGGAGCAGAAGGAGATCCCGCAAGAGGATCTGGACGTTGTATACCGCCGGATGCGGGAGGCGATAGACGACATAAAGGCCGCCGGTAAACCCGTGGATTTCGAAAGCATGATCTCGCTCATCGGGATCGGCGGCGAGGCGGCGGATTATCTGAGAGAATCCTACGACCGCGATGAGGGCTCAAGACAGGCCGCCGCGCGCCCGCCGTTTTTCAAAGACAATCGCAGTTTGGCGGATTACGGTCTGATACTTTTTGGGGCGTTTTTCCAGGCGAAATTTAAGACGTGGCGTTGGGACCATGATCTTCTCCCGCAAGACACCGCCGAGTACAGCACGCTTGAGCAAGAGCTCCTCGCGGCTTTGGACTCTACCGCCCGGCATGGTTTGAACGATCAGGAAATCGCCCAGCTGAAAAAATGGTTCGCCGACAGCGAGTTTGGGTTCACGGACGGCATACACGGCGGAAAGCTTCGCGCTTTCCTCGTGCCTTCTTTCGCGTTCTGGACGGCCTATACGACGGAAGCGCAAAGAAATGCCGCCGGCCTGGCGTTCTCGACCGAGGGGGTGTTTAACCAGGTGATTCTAGTCAACCCCTCTCATCTGAACCGGGCCATCACGGCCGATCCGAATGCCCGGGAGACCGCGGACCGGTGGCGCGAGGTGAGGCGCACCATTTATCATGAAGAAGGCCATCTGGATTTCGACGAGGCGGCAAGCTATTCCTCAGATCTCGAGGCAATATGGATGAGCGAGTTTTGGGCGATGCTGCGCGGCTTTGTGCTGGCGGACTTTTTGGGAAGGCCGGTGAGCGATCGGGATGTCCTGGCCGTTCAGATCAGGGAAGCGGTATCCCAAAACCTCTTTACGCCGTTTTATGAAGCCTACTACGGGCCGCTTGGGAAGTCCTCGCGCAGGGATTTGGACCGGGTGATCTCGGCCTCCGCGCGTTATCTGGCCTCGCGCGTCAATCCCACCGGCGAAAACTATGAGGATGTCATGCGCGCTATTTTCGATGTGATCAAGGCGGCCCGCACGATAGACCTGGCGGCCGAGTGGACGGAGGGGCTTCTCCTTGAAGAAGGACCCGCATCTTTTGCCTCCGCGCTCCCGGCGCCTTCACCCATGCTTTTCCGGGGCGGCGGCTCCCGCGGCGCGGCGGCGGAGTATTTGACTCAGGCTTATCAAAAGGATGCCGGCACCGGCCTGCGTATGGCGGCGGATAAACAAGCCATTTTGGATGGCGCGGCCATTTATCTTGATCATCTTATAACCCAATATCCCCAAGTGAGCGCAGAGGGCCTAGTTGTTTGGTATTTAACCGGATCATTGGCGACGATAGCTCTTCTTATGACCGATGATCAAACATTCGTAGAATTGCCAAAAGATTCTCGTTTCATTAATGAAGGTCAAAGCCGCCGGATGAGCGAGACGGCTCTTAAGGAGTTAAGAACTTTTGTCCGTCCCATTGGCGATATTGATGTGGCTCAGACTGGAATTGCAGCAACGGAGTTGAGCAAAGGCAATGCTCGAAAGGCAAGCTTTAGCGGCATAAAAGATCAAAGCGCCAGAGAAAAGGCCAGGGGCGCGTTTAAAGAAAACAAAAATGACTGGCCGTTTGGCGATGTTGCCGCTTCACAAAAAGGCGTTAGCCGCATTGCTAGGATTAGGGTCAATGGTAAGGAAATATTTGTCGCAGCTCCAAAAGACCAACTTTATTACAAAGCCGGTCAGATTTTTTCAGGGGACTACCGGACAGATTATTATTATGAAAAAACGATAGCGGATTTTGTCTCATTACTAAGAACGATGCAGCTTATTTATCCCGATGAGGACTTGGCCTCTTGGCTACGCGAGCAATTTATTCAAAGATCAACGCATCGAGGTTTTGCATTTGCTCCTTTTAATGACAAACGGTTTATTGGCATGGCGGATGGAATAGTTGGACAATTTTTTGAGAAGATGCTGTCATCTGACCCCAACTTCCTTTATCTTCGGGAATTGATCAAATCTAACTTAGCAGCCAAAATTTGGTCGCCAATGCTGCTCATAATACTTAATCGTATGAAATATGTACTTTCAGTTCCAAATGAGTTTGAAGCCTCTGTTCTCAGTAAGGCTCGGGGGGATGCCGAGTACGAAAACATGGTTTTTTCAAGAGAATTTTTAATCAACTACCTTGTTAGGAATCCTTATTGGTACCGCGATCTCATTCAAATCATGGAAACAAAAGGGGGATTTGATTTGCGATCCATTGAAAGAGCGCCTAACATTCCCTATTGGAGTGCTGCAGACTCTCTGAATCTGATCGACCCTGACAGGGTCCACGAACAATTAGCGCAGTTGGACGCAATCTTGAATGCTAGCGACTGGGAAAAGAAACTTTCCGAGATTCATTCATCAAAAGAAGGACCCGCATCTTTTGCCTCCGCGCTCCCGGCGCCTTCACCCATGCCTTTCCGGGGCAGCGGCTCCCGCGGCGCGGCTTTGAGCCATGCGCTCACGCCGCCCGCCGCGCGGCCGGGCGAGCTGCGGGAGGCCCTGAACAGGGCGCGCGCTTCGGAGGATCTTCTTGCGGCCCGTCTCTCGGAGGCGTTCGGCCTCATCCGGGCCTCGGGCCGCGCGACCGACTTGAAGGTCATGCCTCTCGAAACGGTCTTCAAAAACGGCCGGTTTGACGAAAGCTTTCTGGGCCTGGCCTCCGCGCTCGGGGACAAGATGAAAGACCGGGTGGTTTTCTATTCTTACGCCGGCGAGGCCGAGGTTGCTGCGGCCCGGGATCGGGTCCCGGCCGGTCTGGAGTGGCTCGGCGGCGGCATCGTCTCGGTGCCTGGGGGTCAAAGTGTTTTGTCCCGGCTGGAGTCGGCCGGCGTGCGGGAGAGAGGGGCGGCCCTGCTTTTTGCCGACGACCCGACCGGCCGCTTCAACGTCGAGTCCTCTCTTGAAAATACAGGCGAATCGGTCCGCTTCGTCGTGACGCCGCCCGGGGCCGTCCTCTCGCCCGTCGAGAGTCTGGCGATCCTCTTGGTGAGCTCCGCCAAACTCACCGCCCTCGGCAGCCGCGAGCTTTACTCGGCGCCGTTCCAGAGCGTCTTGGACAACGTCCTGCGCAAAAACAGATCCTGGCTTGCCTTCCTGGCCATGCCCCTCCGGCTCGCCGAGGAACTTGAGCGCCTCATCCGTTCCGCCCAAGCGGAGCGGTTTGTCTAATGGAATTCGCCGGCCCAGAGTCGCCCGAGGAAATTTTCCAAAGGCAGGATTTCTATCCCGGCTGTGGTTCTTGGCGTGCTTTCCATGCAGACAAGAAGGTAGCGCTGCAATTGTTTTTCTTCCTGTAACGCTTTGAGCCCTGCAAGGTCCCGCGCCGAGATATTTTTTTTGGCTTTGACTTCGACGGCCGTTTTGCCGGCGAGGATGAAGTCCACTTCAAAACCCGACGTGGAGCGCCAGTAGGAGAGGTCTCCAATTCCGTGATAGTCGGCGAAGGATTTAAGCTCATGAAAGAGAAAGGTTTCCAGCGCGTCGCCGAATTCGGGGGATCCTGGGCGGACCGGCCCCCGGTTTTGCAGAAAGCGGGCCACGCCGGGATCAAAAAAATAAAGCTTGGAGGTGCTCAAGGGTTTTCTTTTTTTGGACTTGCGCCAGGCCGGCAGCTCATACCCGATCAGCGTGTCTTTAAGAACCTGAAAATATTCGTGCACGGTGCTTCGCGCCGTTTGGGCGTCGTTGGCGATATTTGAAAAATTCAGGATTCGGCCGTTGCAGAGCGCGGCGACTTCAAGGAAGCGGCTGAAAGCGGGAATGTTGCGCGTCAACCCTTCGGCGGCGATCTCTTCCTTGAGATAAGTCCCGACGTAGGCTTCAAGGTCCTCGTCAGGGCTGTCCGAAAAATACAAAGAAGGCAAAAGTCCGTTGTTCAGGGCCCTCAAGAGGTCAAAGCGGTCTTTGAGTTCGCCGAAGGTGAGGGGATGGAGATGCCTGGTGCGGGCGCGGCCGCCGAGGAGGTTCACCCCGCCTCTCCGCAGTTTCCTGGCGCTGGATCCCGTCAGAAGAAAATGGACGCCGCGTTCTTCGATGAGAAGATGAATTTCATCCAGGAGGGAAGGGAGTTTCTGGATCTCATCCACCACGATTCGCTTGACGCCGGGTCCGCATTCTTCGCGAATCCTCTGCGGCGAGCGGTTGAGCCTGAGAAACGTCTCGCTGTCGAGGAGGTTGTAGACGCGGTCGGCGCGAAGCGCGTGCCGGATGAGCCAGGACTTGCCCGTCTGCCTCGGACCGAAGAGAAAACAGGACTTTCGGTCAAGGGCCTCATTGAGATCGATCCAGCGTTTGATGTCGGTCGAGTAAGGTGGCATATAATCCGCTGTTTATTATGATAAATGACGGAATAATTGTCAATAAAGATTTATCTCCAGCCTCCGGGGTCAATGGGGTCAGACCCCTCTGGCACCTATTTTTTTGCAGTGCGCTTTAAGCCAGGAGGATATTTCCGTCCAGTCCGGGTGGTTTTTTATCACGCGAATCAAAAAGTCATAAGTCTCTATAGATGAAGAAGTTAAACTATAGCCATTCATCATCAGTGTCAGGTGACAAGCGGCGAAAGCCACGCGCTTGTTGCCGTCGATAAACGGGTGGTTCAGCAAGAGCGAATGGCAGAGGGCGGCGGCTTTGTCGAACACGGTAGGGTAGGCCTCTTTCCCAAAGACCGACGCCTGCGGGCGATGAATGGCGGACTCCAAAAGTCCCTGGTCGCGCATGCCGGCGGATCCTCCATACCGCTCCAGTAGGACGCGATGGGCCTCGACCAGTTCTCCGAGGGTCAGGTATCTCACTTGGCGAGTTTTCTATAAAGCGCGTCGTATTGGCTGAGACTTTTATCCAACGAGGACAGGAAAATGTCGGATGTCTTGTCGCTGCCTATGGATTTCTCGAGTTTTTCAAAGTGCTCTTTCAAAAGATAAATCGCTTTTTCCGTAAGATGCGCTTTGGTGGTGTGAAGCTTGCTGGTCAATTCAGCCAACACGGCGTAAGCCTTTTCATCGATTCTGGCATTCAGTTGCTGTGTTTTCATCGTAGCCTCCTTCCAAGAAAGTATATAACCCAATGAAAGCAAATACAAGCAAAAGAAACATAACGGGGTCAATGGGGTCAGACCCATAGCTGTCTAAATTAACATCGTCAGAATGACGGTTTAGGAAATGATATCTCAAATGGCTTTCCCCTCTCTATTGACCTACGTAAAAGTAATAGGAAAGCCAGCCCCATCCCTGTCATTCCCGCGAAGGCGGGAATCGACACAAAGTGTCGCCCTCGAAATCTTTAATCGAGGGCCAAGGTTGATCCCCGCCTTCGCGGGGATGACCTCGAAATCTTTAATCGAGGGCCAAGGTTGATCCCCGCCTTCGCGGGGATGACAGGTAAGAAAGCGGGGATGACAAGAGAATTCCTATTACTTTTACGTAGGTCAATAGGATGCTGTCTAATTTAGACACGTGTGGTGTTCAGACCCCCCCTGGCACCGGGGTTTACTTGTAAGCTACCTGATCCATTTTGTAAGGGGAGGTTGACGCCTCTTGACAACCGGATTTTCATCAGATACAATTGGTTAACAATACTGATAATCTATTATACTTATGAAAATAGAGGTTTTAAGACAAATTCGGCCGTTTTTCTTCTCTTCAGGCGAGGCCGCCGAGGTACTTCGGACGACCCGCGCGTCCGGGCGGGTGGCCTGTCACCGGTATGTCCAACGAAAGCTTCTCGTCCGAGTCAAACGGGACGTTTATGTGCTCGCCGAAAACTGGAGAAACGCGGACCAAAGGTCTTTCTACGCGCTGGCCAACCGTCTGCAGGTGCCGTCCTATGTTTCATTCACGACGGCGCTTTCTTTTCATGAGAAGACCACTCAAATCCAGCGGGATTTCTTTGAGTCGGCGGCAGTGATCCGGACCTCGGACAGGGAGATCGGCGGAATCCGGTTCCGGCATCTCAAGATCCAAAAAAAGCTGTATTTCGGGTTCGTCAAGAAGGACGGTTTTTTCATCGCGACGCCCGAAAAAGCCCTTCTGGATTCGTTGTATCTGGCGTCGCTTCACCGGTACCGCTTCGACGGGAGCGCGGTGGATTTAGACGCTTTTGACCCCAAGGAGCTCAAGCGCCAAGCCGGGTTTTTTCCGCCGCAGGTCCGCGCGCTTCTGGAGAAGTATGTCCGCGCTCGCTGATCATGAAGTCTTTGAGCTGGAAGTTCTGGAGGTCTTGAATAAAGCCGGTTTCCTGAGACCGCTCGTCTTCGGAGGCGGGACGATGCTCCGTCTGTGCCACGAATTGCCAAGGTATTCGGTGGACCTCGATTTCTGGTTCTCCAGGAAAACATCCTATCGGAATTTCCATGCGAAGTTATCCAAGTTTCTCGAAGACCGTTACCGCATGACGGACGTGAAAAACAAGCATTTCACCCTCTTGTACGAATTCCGCGGGGGGATGTCCGGCAGAAAACTAAAGGTGGAGATCCGTAAAGAGCTCGTCACCAAAGGACTGGAACAAGCTATCGCTTATTCCAGGCACGGCTCCTCGCAGGTTTTGGTCCGCGCGCTTTCTTTGAAGGAAACGGCCCGAAGAAAAATGCTCGCGGTCAGGAGCCGCGACGAAATGAGGGATTATTTCGACCTTGAGTTTCTGCTCCGAAAAGGCGTCAAGATTCGGTTTACCGAGGCGGACAAGACGCTGATTCTCGGGAGGATCCATCGATTCAAAAAATCCGATTATGGCGGCATCCTCGGAGGCCTTCTCGAAAAAGACCTGCGGGATTATTATATCCGGAGCGGTTTTTCCTATCTGGCCGGGGCGTTGAACTTTTCGGGGAGGAATGGCCACCGGTCACTCCCCTCCTTACGAAGGAGGGGAACGGGGAGGTAAATCAAGAGACCGGAGAAGGATTGCATTTATATAACTCTATTATTTACAATAATTTATAAGATTAAAGTTTTTAAACTAAATACTTGAATCAGTTCCGGGAGGTAAGGTATACTTTAGCTTGGGAAAACCAATTGGGGTCGGTTGTTAAAAGTTCTTTAAGTTCTATGTTGAAGGACTGTTTTTTAGTGTCTGTTTATAACGACTTTAAATAATGCAAATTAGAAGGAAAACCTGTAAAAATAAGCCGGTGCGAACCTATGGATGAGATGCCAAACGGTCAAAGCACAGAAGGCACAGCGCCATTCCGAGGAGCGAGGTTTAATGTCATTGCGAGGCCCGAAGGGCCGAAGCAATCTATGCTCCACAAAGATTGCTTCGCTTCGCTCGCAATGACAACTTCTTTTACCCGCCCCGCCAAATCGCACTACAGTCTGTGGCTCCGGTCGCTCTCGCTTGTCGTGGCCGTCGCATTTTTGCTTCAAGACGTCGTTTACGCCCAGGGCGGCGCTCCCCTCTGGTCCCATGTCTCCCGTCCCGAAAACGATCCCCGCACCCTCCAGAACAAGCTGAACCGCATCACGATCCCTCCGGACGCCGGCCTCGCGCGCAAGGTTGTCGCGAGCGGCTCGGGCGACGTGATCATCAATATCCAGGACGCGCACTCCAAGCTCGGCGCCCAGGAGTCGATCACCAAAATCCTCGACAATCTCGTCCGCAATTACGATCTCCGCCTCATCGCGCTCGAGGGCTCGGCCGACACGATCGACACCTCGCTCGTCTCGGGATTTCCCGTGAGGGAAGTCCGGGAGAAGGCGGGGCGGTACCTCCTGCAGGAGGGCCGGATCGGCGCCGGCGAATTTTACTCGATGATCTCCGAGGAGAAGGTGTCGCTCGTCGGCGTGGAGGACCCCTCGCTTTACTCGGAAAATCTCGAGGTCTTCAAGGCGCTCGTGGAGCGGAAGACCGCGATACGCCGGGAGCTCAAGGGCCTGCGCCGCGCGGTCCGGGAGCTCGAGGACAAGGTCTATTCCCCGGGTCTTAAGGCCCTCTCCGAGAACAAGCTCCTCCATAAAAACGGCGGCATCCAGTTCACGGATTACTGGGCGCGCTCGGAGGCCCTCGCCAGGGAGAAAAACGTCGATATCCGGCGCTTTCCGAATCTCTCGAAGCTCGTCGAGGCCGTGGGGCTCGAGAAGGAGATAGATTTCCGGAGGGCCGGCGCCGAGCGCGAGGCGCTGGTCTCGGAGCTCAATCGAAGGCTCCCCAAGCCGGAGCTCGAGCGGCTCGTGCTCGAGGCGCTGCAGTTCAAGCAAAATAAAATCACGCCCGGCGCCTTTCACTACACGCTCGCGAAGATGGCCGAAGCGGCCAGGATCGCCCCCGAGGCCTATTCCCACATCATCCGCTACGCGCAGTACGCGGCGCTCTACGAGTCGATCGACCTCATCGCGATCTTCGACGAGGCGGAGCGCTTTGAGGAGAGCCTGAAAGAAAAGCTCTTTCGCAACGACGACGAGCGCCTGCTCTCGCGCCTGGGGCATTGCGCTTCGATCCTCTCCCAGCTTCTCGACACGACGCTCACGAGCAAGGACTATGAGTTTTACGCCAAAAGCGGAGGGAGCTGCGAGGTCGAAAGCCTTCGCCGGGACCTCCAGACGCTCGCCGAAAAATACCGGACGCCGGTCGGGACCTACGTCGATTTTGACGCGCTGGAGAAATCGCTCCCCGACGCGCGGCGCTTCTATGAGCTGGCGACGCGGCGCAACGACAAGCTTCTCCGCAATACGCTCGCAAGGATGAAGGGGGAGGGCACGCATGTGGCCGCGCTCATCACCGGCGGTTTCCACAGCGAGGGGATTTCGAGGCTCATGGACGAGGAGCGGCTCTCGTATCTCGTCGTGATGCCCAAGTTCGACGAAAAAACGCCCGACCGCCCGTACATCGCCATCCTCACCGAGAAGCCCAAAGAATACGAGGAGGCGTTCAAAGACTCCGACTTTTATATCATGGCCAACAGCCTCTTTGACGCGATGGAACGCCCCGGCGACGAGCGCGCGCGGATGGAGGCGGCCGCGGTGGTGCTGGGCCTGGCGATGGAGCATTTCGACCGGCGGATCTCGGAGAGGGCCTACACGGAGTACGTCGCGGCGCTCGCGGCCTCCTTCGCCGCGATGATTAAAAAAAAGCGGGCCGTCGCCGGGACGCTCCTGACCCCCGGGGTGATCGACCAAGTCCTGAGAGAATCCCTCGCCCGCAAAAACCTCACGATGCGCAAAAACGCCGCGAACGAAAACGAGTACACCCTCTCTTTCCCGCATCCCGATCCCGCGAATCTCTACCGGGAAGTTTACAGGGTCACGTTTGGGGAAAAAGGGCCAAGAGTCGAGTGGGTGGGGACGATGGAGTGGAAAGCCGAGACCGTCATGGCGAGGCCCACAGAAGTGTCATTGCGAGGAGCCGGAGGCGACGAAGCAATCTTTGTGTCCGACAAAGATCGCCACGCCCCTTCTTCGAAGGGGCTCGCGATGACAG
>JACPAX010000070.1 GCA_016180585.1 Candidatus Omnitrophota bacterium
GGATGAGTTCTTTCTTTCGGGAGGTATAGTTCTGGGAGGCGGCCCAACCGGTGTTTTGGGCTAAAAATGCCAGGACGATGAGGAGACTGACCGCTTGCTGGACTGTCTTTCTTTCGCGCTTCTTTACCATGAGTCGCCTCCCCCTTGCTGTTTCCCCCGGTTAAAAAAGGCTTTAATTTTTATAATAATCCGTAGAACTTTTTAGATTTCAATAGAACTTTTAAAATACATTTAACAATAAACCCAATAAAACCCCCAAAACTTCAGGGCTCCACCTACCCTTTATATATGGGGCAATCTTAAATATACCCTGAGAAACAGCCAAAAGCAAGCCAAAATTATATAATAATTAAAGCGGTTGGCAATTTGGCGGGTGACGCCGAAGGGGAGTCCTCTTCCGCTCGCAGCCCGCAGAATGACTGGCGAGAACGGAAGAGTCCCGCATCCGCCAAACGGCGCGGACGGACCCGCCGATGTTCTGATGGCGGGGGCGGCAGGACCTGCCAAATTGCCAACTACCTTTCTAAAATTGGCCTTCGAAAGACAGTCGCAGGAGGTGCTCGGTGTCGATCGTCGGCAGAGAGAAAGTCGTGGAGCTGTAGGGATTGTCATAGGGCGAATTGGCGCCCAGGCCGAAGACCCCGTATTCGGCGCGAAACACCGCCGCTGCGTTGACCCGGTAATCCATGCTGAAGTAGACGTTGTGATGCGTCAGGTAGTCCGATACCGTATAACCGGAAGCGATGAGCTCCGGAACGTCCTGGATTCTGGAAACCGTATAATCCGCGAAAAAAGATATTTTTTGGGAGTGGTCGTACGAGGCGCTCAGACCCGCGTGGCGGATGTTGTCGTCAAGCCCCCCCGCCGGTTTGTAGCCGTTGTGAGTGGCGTGCAGGATGAATTTAAGCTTGTCGAGCGGCTGATGGATCAGGCGCCCTTTGATGATATTAAAATAGGGGTAAGGCGGCGCGGCCTTCAGGGAATCCTGGCCGTACAAAAATACCTTCATGCGGTCGTACAAAATCCCGTCGACGCGTTCATTGGCGTCCTTAAACACATCGTTCAAAAGGCCGCGCGGAAAATCGGGGATCGCGTTGGTCCTCTCGAAAATCCCCTCGGCGGTCCACTGGGGATTATGGACGTACTGCAAACCCGCCGAATAAGTGAGCTGGTCCGCGTTTTGGTCCGCCTTCACCGCGGTGTTTCGGATCGTGAAATCCGACGGATCCACGTCATCCAGAGGAAAATAAAACGACGTGAGCGAGGGCTCGACGTCCGGCGTGGTCCTGGGGAGGTCCCGCCAGCGGAAGAGCCCCTTGGCCGTCAGTTTGTCGTTGATCTTATAGGTCATCTCCTCGCGCCAGACGGTCTCGACGTAGGCGGTGTTGTGCGTTTTGTGCACATTGCGCACGTCGAAGAGATTGTAAAACTTGTCCTTGAAGCGTTTTTCCTTCCACCGCATGTGAAACACCATACGATTTTTGTCCAGGCCGTCCCCAATCCGGAAAGGTTCCACGTCCGGCTTCTCAAAAAACCGGATGTGATTGCCCCAAAACTTGTCGTCGCGGGTGCTTAAGTAACGCGAGAGCGGCGACTCAAAATGCCTGCCCATTTGCGCGTAGGAGAGCTCCACGTCCGTCCTCCCCTCTTCGGGATGGTCGAAGGCCGTTTCGACGACCGCCTTGAAAGCGCTTCCGTCGTTCTCCGTCTGGAAGGACCCCAAGCTAAGCTCGTCCCTGTCGCGCGCGGAAGCCGCCATCTCCCCCTTGACGCCGACGTTCTCGGCGATTTGATAATGCGTGTCCACGGCGACCACCTGCGCGGTATCGGCTATCTTTTCATCGACACGGCCGATCCGGAAACCGTAGGTCCCCCCCAGCATCCACTGGTCGTTCACCAGGTGCTTCAGGCGCACCACGCCGGGCACATTGTCCGCGTCGAAATAATGCTTGTCCCACGGGGTAAAGGGGGCGGCGACCGTCGCTTCCAGCGAGGTCCGGTCGGAATGGGTCTGCGCCGACGCGCCGCGCAAAAGCACGAGGCGATTCCCCTTGCTGTCACGGGCCTGCACCGCCAGATTGTCCGAGTAATAGCCGGGTTTTACGGATTGAATGCTGCCCACCTCGTTAAAATGCTGAATCGGCCGGTACTGATACAACCAGGGACTGGGCTCCCAATAATCTTTATGGTTTGAAAGCCCGAGCAGGTCGTCCGTGGTAAGCGCCTGGTCCTCGTCCGCCAGCGCAAAAAAGCGCATCTTCCACTGTTCTTTTTCCACATCCACCCAGAGTTTTCGGATCGGGCGGTATTCATAATCGATTTCCAACTGAGGCACATTGACCGTATGTCCGATACTGTCTCCATCAGGGGAAAGGAACGCGTCCAAGCCCTGAATGTCCGTACGGGCGGTCTGACCGTCATGCACCTCAATTTGCGGAAAATTGACGCGATCTCCATCCCTGGTCCGGTAAACTTCGCCGATTGTGGAATTATACGCCCCGATGTATTTCAGGTTATAGCGGATAGTGCTGGTGGTATTCACCGTCGGCCTCAACTGCACCTGCTCGCCCGTCGTGCCTACCCAGGACCAGGGGTCATTCACGACCTGCGTGTGGATATTCACTTCGCCGGCGGGGGCGAAATCGACGTTGACGACGTGCTGGCTGTAAATGGCGGGGTCAAACGTATTGTTGAGCCTCTCTCCCGAGATATAGCGGTAGCTGGGGCCCTGGAGATCGTGCATGTTTTGATTGGCGTTGG
Source organism: Candidatus Omnitrophota bacterium (assembly GCA_016180585.1). Lineage (GTDB taxonomy): Bacteria > Omnitrophota > Gorgyraeia > 2-02-FULL-51-18 > 2-02-FULL-51-18 > JACPAX01. The sequence continues at coordinate 2,761 of JACPAX010000070.1, forward strand.
ATCGGTTCAGGATAAAATCACCGCCCCCGACTCCGGCGGCCATCCGGTAGCTTCCGCTCATCGTCACCTGGCCTCCGGGAAGCGTGGTCGCCTCGGAGCGCGGCGACGGGGCGCCTTGAGACGGCTCCCACGACGGCTCGGCCGCGTCGGAAACCGGGAGTGCTTCTTCCGCCGGCGCTTCGGCGGGTTCCCCGGCGGACTCTTCGGTGAGTTCCCCGGCGGGGGGCGTCTCCTCTCCCGCGGTTTTCTCATAATCATCCAAAAAATCCGCGGCGGCCTGAGACCGGGACGTGGCGGCATGCGCATCCGCCCCGGCCAAGGCGGAAACCGCAAGGAAAAAGAAAACAAAAAGAACGCCGCGTTTCATCGCTTCGGGTCCCGGACGCACTGTCGTTTCAGCAAAGAAAGAATCCTCGCGGTTTTTTTGTCGCGGAGCGCCGCCGCTATCGGGATCGACCAGATCGCCATGTTCCGGTAATAAGAATCTCCGAATAAATACCGGCCTGTTTCCGTCTCCATCATGTCCGGCTGGTTCCACGGGCTTTTTTGAATTTGAATCACATTATCCCACAGTCTGGAAAGTTCCTTCAACAGTTTATTCGGGCCGAACCCCTGGGTGAGGCACAGACCCGCGAACGCGTAATTCATCCCCGGCCAGATGTTCCGGGCGTGATTGTTGGACCTATCAGTGCGGCCGTCGGGGGTCGTGGAGTTTACCCAGCCGAGCCGCCGGCCGTTCCGTTTCAAGATCGCGCGAATCGCGCGGTGAATCTTTCCGCGATCGGCGACCAGTCCCAGGCCCAGGAGATCCGCGGCCCACTGGCCGTTGAGCTGCGACAAAGCGCAGGTCTTTCCGAAATACTCGCCGTTCCAAAGCTCGTTCTCGAAGCTCCGCCGTCCCTTGAGAAACCAGTCCCGGCAGGTTTTGGCAAACGCCGGGTCGCCGCATCGGCGCGCCATCTTTTCGCAGGCGAGCAGGGCCGCCAAAAAAATACCCGCGGTATACGGCGCGGCCCCTTCGAAAGACCACAGGTCAAACGTCTGGTCCGCGCCCTCATGATCGGGCAGCCCGTCGCCGTCACGGTCGGCGCCCATCGACCAGCGCATGGCCTTCCGGACGTGGGGATAGATCTCCCCGAGAAACCCGTCGTCCCCGGACCAGAGAAAATCCCTCCAGGCCATCAGCGCGAATTTCGGATTCAGGTCTTTCCAAAAATAAAAGGTCGTCCCGTCCGAAGGCAGGTCCAGCCGGCCCTTGCCGAGGTCATGCGGGATATAGCCGTCCTCTCTTTGCGCCTTCGCGAAAAGCATGATCTGGGAAATCTCAAGAGACGGGAAGAAAAAGCTCAGCGGGATGGAGCCATAAAAACCCACGTCGAGGGTCCCCATGAGGGGACAAGCGACCGGCGCCTCATAAAAAGCGAAGCGGCCGTCTTTCACATGCCAGCTCGAGGAGAAAAACGGGGCAAGATTCGTAAGGAGGGCGTCGTTGAACCACGCGGGAAAAGGCAGGGCAAAAACAAGTCTTTGAACTTTCTCGACGCCCCGCCGGAGGCCCCCCGAAGACTCGAGCGCGACCCGGGAAACCTCACCGGCGTTTTTAAACCACGCGGCATACCGGTGTCCGTGCGGATGATGCGGATAATACCATCCGGCGACGAAGGACAGCGTTTTTTCCTCTCCGGGCCCCAGCCTCCGCCCGGCGGCCACGGCCCCGCAAAGCTCCCGGTTCTCGCCGCGGACCGCCCGCCCCGACGAGCGCGTATTGGGAAGCTCCCCCTCCCGCGCGAAGAAATCCCAGGCGGGGAGCGCGATGTCGGAGGGGGTGAACGAAAAATTTCGGGTGACGGCGTTCCATGATTCCATGAAGCTCATCCGCCAGCCTTCTTTTTTAAAACGAAATCTCAGGGCGCCGCTGCGAGTATCTCTCGTCGAGGGGTCCTCGTTGAGAAATTCCAGGCTGAGAGACCGGGGGTCCTCTTCGATCCGGTTGCGGCGCCCGACACACCACTTCCCCGAGAGGTTCCTGCCGATAAAAAGAAACCCCGCATTCACCGGAGACCGGCGTCTGTTTTTCACGCGGAGACGGAAGCAGACCGCCGGGAGGCTCGAGTGTTTGACGTCCGAGGGGATCCATGGACTGAAAATCTCCAAAGCGATATCCAGCCCGAGTCCCGGCGCCTCATAAATCAGATCGGCGGAGGGAAACACCCCGCGATAACGGATGGACCGGACCCGCGGAACGCCGGGAAGCGGCACGGTCTGCAAGAGACGCGCCCCCGCCCCTTCCGCCCGGATTCCCAGATGATACCCCAGGATGCCGGGATATTCGGCGGTTCCGGCAATAGGTTTTGACCAGTTGTTTTGGATGGTGAAGGCGTTGAAAAGACCGTTGGGCAGGACCTCTATTTTCCCCGCCCCCATGCCCCCGAGCGGAACGCCGAAATTCATCCGGTCCCTGGACGTAAAAAAAGGCACTAGGGCGTGTCTCCTGGGAAGCGGCCGAGGTCAAAAGGATTGTAGCCCATCCACGCGAAGAGGCCGTAGGCCGTGCCGGCCACCGAGCCGGTCCGCTTGCCCCTCGGCGTTCTCCAGCCGTGGCCCGTATCGGCGTCGTCCTGCGAAGCGTAGGGCAGGCACCCGCGGCCCTGGCCTACGCGGGAGGGGCTTGTGATGACCAGTTTCTGCAGTTCATTGAGGTAAAAATCCGTCTTCTCCCGGTAGCGCGCCGCCTTCGCCGAGTCGCCGATCGAACGGAAATAATCGGAGAGGACCCGGTAAGAGACCGCCATCTGCGCGGTCCATTCCGTCGAGAGCACCCCTCCCCGCCCGAGGTTTTTCGCCTTCGCGAAATCAAAACCGGTCGCCGAGATCGTCTGGCCGTCCGGTTTGGCGAAGCTCACCGTGACCTCGCAGTTTTTCTCCGCAAAATCCATGATGGCCTCCGGATCGAACGCGAGTCCGGCGAGCGTGGGCGGGCCGATCGCCGCAATCGCCCAGCTGAACGTATCGGTCGCGATCGTCGCGTCCCCTTTGCCCCGGTTCATCCGCTTGTCTTTGGCGCTATAGGCGTATTTTTTGATCCATCCGAGCACCCGGTCCCGGGCCCGTTTGTATTTTTCCTTGCCGGTCTTCTGATGGAGCATTCCCAAAAACGCGTAGGCGTCGAGATGGTGTTCGGTGCTGTACCACGAAAACCCCGGGCCGCCCTGAAAGCCGCCCTCGGCATCCTGCCGGCCGATGAGCCAGTCCGCGACGCTCTCGGCCAACGGCAGAAAACGCTCGCTCCCCGTCGCGCGCCCATGTTGAAGCGCCGCTATCCCTATCCACACGTTCGGACCGACGTGGATGACGCTCTCGACCGGATAACCGTCGGCGGCGTAGTAGCCGTTGAAAAAAGCGCCTTCTTTGCGTTCGGCCTTCCGGTCGAAAAAATCGAGGACCGCTTCGGCGGCCTCCCGGTTTTGGAAGAGCAAAAACACCTGACAGGCCAGGGCCTGGTCATAGGTAAACGCCCAGTCCTCGAGGCGGACGTCCCCCTCGAAGCTCGCGACGAGCCCCGTGCGCAAATTCTGGTGTGAGCGGACCCACTCCATCATCCGGCGAAAAACTTCCTTCGAGGAACCGGCGCCGAGATCGCTTGCCGCCTCAAGGCTTTTCTGAAGATCCTTCTTCCCGGCCTCGAGGGCCTTGATCGCTTCGCTCAGGCGTTTCCGGGCGGCGAGGGACTCTTCCAGGCCCTTGATCCTGCTTCTTGCGGAGCGCATCTCGGAGGCAAGCTCCGCCTTGCGTTTCTCCACCGCTTCAAGCCGCGAGGCGATCTCCGACTTTTTCTCGGCGCTCGCGATGAGCTGCCCGACGAGCTTTTTATTTTCGCCGACCAGTTTCTGGTTGTGCCAGACGAAAAACGCAAGCGCCGCCAGAAGGACGACGCCGGCCGCGGCGGCCAGCCGCGGGACCCAGACCAGGCGCTTCGCGAACCGGATGATTTTCCGGTTGGCCGCCGGATCGATCCGGGTGTAGGCGACGCCCAGCGTGTAATGCGGCGGGTGCGGGCTGTCTTCTTTCCGCACCCAGGCGATTTTGCCGCCGGCCCTGACCGGGCCGGACAAAAACGTCGGATTGATCACCAGCTCCAGCGCGTTGCCGAAGGAAAAAAGCCCCTCGGTGGACCGGCCGAAACTTTTGAGCTCCACGCAGAGCCCCCCCTCTCCGACGTCCCGCGTGAACCCCTGCAGGAGGGAGGACGAGAGCTTCTCGCCGGCCGGGGAAAAAAACTCCAGCTCCACGGGAAAAACCGTGTTCATTCGAAAATACTGGCGTTTCTCGTTCGAGTCCGGGTTGTTCGAGGCCTTTAGGAGCTTTGTGTCCAAAGGGACTTTAAAACGAAGTAGGCTTTTTTGGGCAGGCGCGCGTTATTGCCGTCCGCGGAGGTTTTTGGGTCCAGCGCGACGATCCCCCACCACTCTTCATTCATGTTCATCCGGCCGATGGCCTCGGCGTCGGTGTAGTAGGAGGCGTTCCCCCAATGGCCGGCGGTATCCTGCACGGACCAGGTGTGAGGCAGGTTCTCATTCCCTTTCCACCACTCGTCGGACCATTCAAAGAGCGTGCCGCCCAGGCAGTTTCCCTCCCCTTTTTTGGGGTCGGAATTTCTCTCGATGTCTTTCCACTGGAGCTTGAGGAACTGGGCCTGGCTTTCTTCGTCCGGCGCGCCGACCTGGGCATTGTAGCTGTCCGCGCCCCATTCGGTCAGGAGCACGGGCCGGTCGAATTGCTGCTTCACCTGACGAAAAAGATTCCCGAAGCCGGGGCCGCGGTAGGCAATCATGCCGATCGCGTCGATGTCCGGACAGTGTTCGGCGGCGGCGGCGAGACTGGCGGTCTCTCCGACGCTCATCACGACGGGATGAAGCGGGTCCATTGTTTTGATCTCACGCGCCAGCGCGTTGACGAAAGAGTAATAGAGCTTCGCTTTTTCCGCTTTTTGGGCCTCCGGCGTCGGGAGCGCGTCGATCGCGTCACTGGACCAGCGCTGGACGTTCCGGTCAAAACTGTAATTGTTCTCGTTCCCAAGCACCCACATCAGAACGCCCGGGGTGTCCTTGTAGAGACGGACCATTTCCATGACCTGCGTCCTGATCTTTTCCTTGAACGCCTCATCGGCGTAATTGGGCGGGGGCCAGCCCCAAAAACCCAGGTAATGGCCGACCAGCGAATGGATCCCGTATTTTCGGTAGAGGTCGCCGACGACTTCCCGGGCCTCTTCGGGATTTTTCCCCATGCGGTAAAAACGCACGGTGTTGACGCCGGCGTCCTTCATCATCTTGCCGTCGGCAAGCCACGGCTTGTTGGGGTCGCCCCAGAAATTGTACTCGTAATCCTTGCCGATCGGGACGGGGCTGTAACAGACGCCGCGGACGAGGAAAGGCTTTTTGTCGACCAAAAGCCGGTAGCCGTCCGTTTTTTGAATTTCGATCGAGACCGTCCGGCGGCCGCCGAGGGCGCCTTGCCGGACCAGATAAACGGCCAAACCAAAAGCGACAAGCGCCAAACCCATTGCGATGACTTTTTTCAAAAAGATCTCCTCTGAAACGGAATTACACGAAACCAACTGTCATTGCGAGGAGGAGCGAAGCGACGACGAAGCAATCTTTGTGGAAACATAGATTGCTTCGGCCCATTGCGAGGAGGAGCGAAGCGACGACGAAGCAATCTTTGTGGAAACATAGATTGCTTCGGCCCTTCGGGCCTCGCAATGACACCGAACCTTGCTCCTCGCAATGACAGAGGTAACGTAACTGATCGCGTTTCCTATAAATCCCTTTTATCTCATTCGTATTGGATGTCGTCCAGATAGAACACGCAACCGGCCGGATTGACGTCCAGATTGGTCGCCCAGCAGAATCCCCCGCTGATCGAGGAGAGGTCCTTGCCCTCCAGATCAATCGTGAATTCCTGCCACTCGGCGGTGAGCACCACCGGGCCGATACCGGCCACGTCCGAGTCGGCATACTCGCCGGTAATGCCGCCGATCTTGAACTCTTCAACCCTCTCCCCGCCGTTCTGACCGCGGGCCCAGAAGGTCAGCTTCTTGGAACCGGTCAGGTCATAACCGCCCGGACGCGTCCCCCAGTTGTTCGGAGGATTCTGCCAATAAATCCCGGCCCAGCGCGCGCCCTGGGAGGCCTTGGCATTGTAAACCACCTCGATACAGGTGGACCCGCTGTAGGGGTTGTCCGTGTGTTTTTCGTTAAGCTTCAGATCCCCATAGTCGCCCATCCAGCCCGACGGGACATAATGGTTTTCCGAACTGGCGCCGTCCAGGTAAATCGCGAAAGGCTTAAAACCCCCCTCCTCAGCGAAAACCACGGGCGACCCCGCCAAAAAGATCGACATCATCGCCAGCCACGCAAATGTCTTACGCATCGCACTTCCTCCTTTTTTATCTTTTTCCCGATGATTAAAGATCACGCGTTCCACGTCTTTCTGTAATACTCGTAAACTTTTCTCAACTGCCGCATGAAAGGGGAGCGGCTCCCGTCTCCCTGGCTTGCCAGACCCAGCCATTCCTCGTACATCCAGCCGTCCGGAAAATTGGCCGGAAACTGCCCGATATTTTCCTGCACGGCGGCGCTGAACTTCGGCGGAGGCCCCGCCTTCCACCACTCATCCACGAATTCAAAGACCACGCCGCCGATCGCATTGCCCGCGCCGGAGCCGGCGGTATTGTGCAGGATGTCTTCCCAATTGCCCCGGTGGTACTCGAGCTGTTTGGTCTCGGCGAAATCCTGGCTTTTGCCCGAACAGTACGCCGGGCATCCGTATTCGGTCAAAAGCACCGGTTTGCCCAGATGCTCCTTGACGTCCCCCCAAAAGCTCGGTCCGAAGCCGTAAGCGCCCCGATAGGCATTGCATCCGAAAACATCGATATTATGGCTGTGTTTTGCCAAAATATCAATAGTGACCGTCTCCCCGTTTGAAAATCCCACCAGGCGGGTGGGGTCCATCTCCTTGATCATCCCGGCCACTTCATTTACAAACCTATAGTGCTCCTCGGGTTGCGACTTGGCATTGCTTCCCAGGCCGACCTTCCCGCTGGCGGGGTCCGGGTCCCCGACCTCCCCGTAATTGGACTCGTTGCCGATCATCCACATCAGGACATAAGGCTCGTCCTTGTAATCCTTGATCATCTGACGGACACTGTTTCTCATGTTTTCCAGATGCGCCGGATTGGTATAATCCGTCCCCTCGTACCGCCCAGCTTTGGAGCCCGTCGCATACATCCCCAGCAGGTCCCCCATGATCACGCGGATTCCATACTCTTTGTAAAGCGTCCTTTTGTTGGGGTCATAATTGCCGTCGTCGGGTGATTTTCCAACGGGCGCCGGGGCGTATTGTATTCCTTTAATAAGATAGGGCTTCCCATCCACGCGAAGCTGCCAGTGCCCGTTCTCGAACCGGACCAACTGCGCCGGACCCTGGCCGATCGTTTGGGTGACGGGCACCCGATCCATCGCGATCCTCTTGGGCCGGAGCTCATCGGGGTGCACTTTGATCAACCGGCCGGGATTGACGAAAAAGCGGTCGTCGGTCGGCGTGAAATTGAAACCGTTTTCGATCTTGAGGCCGGCGTCGGCAAGCTGGATGCCGAGCTCCGGATGTCTGCGGGTCAGGGCGTCGATGCGGTCCATCGCGATCTTGGCCATGTAGATCGGCGTATGCCAAAACGTCCAGCCGACCTGTTTGGGAAAATGCACGAGCACCGCATAATAGGCCTTGATCGCGTGGGCCGTCTGGCCCAATCTCTCGAGCGCCATGGCCGTATAAAACTGCTGGACGGCCGGCGTGTCGTGAGAGGTCGCCCATTTGTAAAACGCAAGTTGCTGGTCGTCCATGTGGACATAATCCCATTGGCTGCCCGAGAGTCTCCCCTTCGTCGCGAGCATCCGGTAGCCGGGATCGCGGTAAACCGAGTTGTTGGGATAAATCCCCTCGCCGACCGCGGCGGCCAGCCCCTTGCGGTCCGTGATCTTGTATTCGTAGTGGTCGGTGCCCACGCCGTTGAACGCGCCGTACTTCGCGTAATCCACGATCGTCTCGGCGCCGGGCTCATAGAGCCGGAATTCCAGCTCCATTTTCTCCCCATGAGCATTGAGAATCGGGGTCACGGAAGCGGCGGCCTCTTCCGTCTCCGCCGCTTCGCCGACAGGAATCCCTGCCGAGAAAATCCAAACCGCGGCCGCAGCCACCGCCCAGACCGCGCGCATGGCTAACAGTCTGCTGAAAAACCTCATGCCAGCAGTCTGATCAAAAAGCCTCAGATGCAAGGCGCGAGGAAGCGAGCGCGGAGGCGCTATGGGAATAGCGCCGCACAAGCGAGCGACCGAGCAACGCAGCAGGTGAGGCTTTTTCATCAGACTGCTAACCCTTGACGGCTCCCGCCGTGATTCCCTTGATAATGTGTTTTTGAAGCAGGAGATAAAGCAGGACCACCGGCAGCACCGTGATCACGATCCCCGCCATCAGGAGCGGATACTGCGTGATGTGGGCCCCCTGAAAAACCATGAGCCCGCGCTGGAGCGGCATGAGCTCTTTCGAAGACAGCACCAGCATCGCCAGGAGGTATTCATTCCATACCGCCAAAATGTTGAAGATCGCAAGCACCGCGATCGCCGGACGCGCCAGCGGCAGCGCGATATGCCACCAGACGCGGAACCGCCCGCAGCCGTCGATACGCGCCGAGTCCTCGAGCTCCTTGGGCAGATCGTCGAAGAACGTCTTGAGGAGAAAAATGCCGAGCGCCAGCCCCCCGTTGATCTGGGGAAGAATGTAGCCGAGGCGCGTGTTGATCAGATGCAGCTTGTTGAGCAGGACAAAAAGCGGGATCACCGAGGCGGTCTGTATCGGGATCATCATCGTTGAGATCAAAATGAGAAAAATCACGTTGCGGCCCCAGAAGTGGAGACGCGAAAAAGCGAACGCCGCCATCGACGCGACCAGGATCACGCCGACCACGACGACGCTCGTGTAGAAAAGACTGTTCAGGAAATAAAGGCCGAAATCCGCGTTGGTCCAGGCGTTGAGATAATTTTCCCAGTGCGGCGCCTTCGGAAAAAGGCTCAGGTCGGAAAAAACCGTCTCTTGCGTCTTCAGGCTCGACGCGAAGGCCCACCACAACGGAAAAAGACAGCCCAGGGAAACCAGGATCAGGAAAAGATGGGTCGCCACACTCGAGGAGACCCGTTTGATTTTTTCGTAACTGACTTCCAACTCGTTGGAAAAAACGGCTTGTTCCATTCCGTCGCTCCGCTAGACCTGCCGCATCATCTTGGAGGCCCGGATTTGGACCAGAGAGACGACCAGGAGGATCACGCCGAAGACCACCCCCATCGCCGAGGCATATCCGAACTGCGACGTGTTGAGCATGGTCGTCAAAATCCTCGTCATCGGCACCTCGGTGTGATACCCGGGACCGCCGCCGGTAGTCGCGATGATGATGTCGTAAATCTGCATCGTCCCGAGAATCGTCAGGATCGAGACGAGAATAAAAACGGGAATCATCAGCGGCACCGTGATATTTTTGAACACCACCCACGAATTGGCGCCGTCCACGCGGGCGGCCTCATAGAGCTCGCGGGGGATGCTTTGGAGCCCCGCCAGGAGAATGATGAATCCCCATCCGAACCCCTTCCACATGTGGATCATCGAGACTCCCACCAGCGCCGTCCGGCTGTCCGAAAGCCAGGCCCGCGTCAAATCGCCGAGACCGATGAAGGACAGGAAATGGTTGAGGAGGCCGTAATTGCCGTCATAGATCCAGTTCCAGATCAGGCCCACGACGATGCCGGAGAGCACCGGCGGAAGATAGAAAATCACGCGGTAGACATTGCCTCCCCGGATGTCCCTGTCGCAGAGAAGCGCCAGGAAAAGCGCCATGGAATTCTGCACCGTGAGCGCCAAGAGCGTCACGACAAACGCGTTTTTCATCGACAGCCAGAACACCGGATTGTCCATGAAGAGGTCTTTGAAGTTGGCCAGCCATACGATCCCCATCATCGGCGAGATCCCGTCCCAGTCGGTGACGGAGAGCTGGAAAACTTTGATGAAGGGATACAAGCTGAAGGTAAAGAAAAAAAGGAGCGCGGGGGCGATAAAGACATAATTTCCGGCGAAGTTGCGTAGTTTCTGAAGATGCATTCCCTTTTACCGCCTCATTTCTTTTTCCTTCAACTTCTGCACCTGGCCGGCGACTTCTTCCGGCGTCTTTTCGCCGATCAGGATGGACTGTATGCCTTTATTGAAGGCCTCGGACACCACGGGCTTTTCGCGGACCGGATAAATGTTGGGGTGGGTCGCGTTTTCGATATCGTCGGCGAATTCGGCGAGAATCGGCGCCACTTTATCGAGGCTCCCCCGCGTGGACGGGAGGTTTTGGGTCTCGTTGGCCAGATACGCCTCCTGGGCGTCGGCGGTGAGCCACCGGAGAAACTTCACGGCCGCCTCGCGGTTGGGCGACCGATGGTTGACCACAAACGAGGAGCCCGCGCCTCCCCAGATCTTCATCGGGCGCCGGTCGGTGAGCGGAGGCGGCAGCATCGCGCGGTATTCCAGAGCGGGGTTCATTCCTTTGTAGACGTTCACGCACCATGAGCCGTTGAACGCGTAAGCGGCCCGCTCGTTGGCAAAGGTCTGCTCGGCGGTCTTGTTGACCATCGTGACCGCCCCTTGAACCAGCAGATCCTCATCGGTCATTTGCTTGAAAAGCGACAGGACGCGCACCCAGTCCGGGTCCGTGTAGGGGACTTCACCCTTGTAGGTCTTGAAAACCTTCTCTTCCCCCATCCAGTTCATCGCGTAATTGGCGGCCAACGCGTCGATCATCCAGATCTCGCCGAATCCGCTGACCAGGCAGGGGATGTCGCGGTTGTTCAAGACGCGGCAGTGGCGGACAAACTCCTCCCAGTTTTTGGGAGGGGCGTCGGGGTCCAGACCCGCCCGGGCATAAAGCTTTTTGTTGTAGACCATCTGAATGGTCGCCACGTCGAGCGGGATCCCGTAGACGCCCGGCGCCACTCCGTACTCGTTGCCGGGGAGAAATTCATTGACGGCGAGGGCTTGCGAATAAAAAGAATTCCGCCACGCGGAGTTGTCCTCATGAAGGGCGGGCGTCAAATCTTCGACATAGCCCGAACGGATGAAGCTGGCGAAATCCCTCTTCTCGCCGAGCACTCCGTAGATATCGGGCAGGGTGTTGGTCTGCGCGGAGGCCTTGACTCTTTGCGCATAGGCCTCCGAAGGGGCGAAAAGCTCAAACTTGACCCGGATGCCGGTTTCCTCGCCGTATCGCCGGGCAAGTTCCTGAAACGCCGACTCCCGGTCGGACATCCAATGCCACACGGTGAGCGTGCCGGCGTCCTGTTTCTGGACGGCGCAGCCGGCAAGAGATAGCGCGAGAAAAAAGATGATGAATTTTTGTCGGAAGAGAGGCTTCAATCTAAAAATCTTTTTAAAAGTGTTGGCCGATATGCTAACAAACTACTCAAGATAAGTCAACTCTTAGTTTTCTTGGTTTTTTTCACGGATTCCGGTCAGGCCTGGGCGAATGAGCTCGCGGCCGATGGCGGAGTCAGGAGCAGCATCGCTCACGTCACGCCAACGATCCAGGATATTCTGCAGGTGGTCTTGAAATTCCGCGGTTTTGTTCTTCCAATCCACAATATGCGTATTCGGTTCTCCGTAAAAATAGGTCATGGCGGGTGACCCGTCGAATTCAAACGTTTCAAAGCGAATATCCCCCTGGTAGACATACCGCGAGGCGACGTTGCCGTCGGCGTGATAACCCAACCGCTCGAGTTTCACGCCCCGGTCGTTGAAAATCTCCGCATAATCAAACCGGCCGTCCGGCAGATAAAATTCTTTTCGCCGGGGGTCGGTCTGTATTTCCACGTGCCCTGCCGAATAAGAGGCGTCGTTCCAGGTACGAATCACCGCACCTGCGGGATCCCGAAGCGTCACGATATTCCGGCGGTAATCCACCTCCACATTGCCCGAAGGGGCGGGATAAATGGATTTCGTGACGCCGACGGTGTCCCAGAGATCCCGGCGTGCCAGCGTTCCGTTCTCATAGCTATCCGCCGCCACGGGTCTTCCGTCTTGACCGAAATCGAAATACTCTACGCGCCGCGCGCCACCGGGGTAAAAAAATTCGATGGACGCGACCGTCTTGCCATCGGCGTAATAACGCGCCAGGGTCACCAATCCCCCCGAGCTGTCACGATGCTCGACGGCAAGGATCCGTCCGGCCGTATCGAGAATAAAGGTGTCGGGTTGGGTCTTCCCGTCTCGGAAGAATTGACGTCGGACCCCTCCGCCCTCCAGGGGGATATCCCGCTGAACGAGCCGGTCGCCCGGCAAATAGTATTCTGAACGCGCCAGGGCGCGCGTCCGGGGGTCGGAAGGGTTGTCGAAGAAATCAATCCTTGCCCGCTGTCCGGCATCGTCGAGATAAAAATCTCCGGACGTCGACACAAACGGCCGCTCATAGTCGCCGGCCATGGGATTCGGGACGGATCCGACCCATTGCCCATCGCGTTTCATGGAGATCCGAGTTATGAAAAGTGAATCCCGCGTGTATTCAAAAACGTACTCGGCGCCGTCGAGTTCGACGGAGGTGATATTTTTCTGCTCGTCCCGCTTGACCGTGACTGTCCGGAGCAGCGCTCCGTTTTGAGTAAGAGGCATCCGGTCTCCGCCTGAATTTTCGACGAGAATTTCCAGAAGCGAAAGCAGGTGCCTCAGCCCGATGAAACGGCCGTCGAGTTGGGCGACCTGTATCCAATGCCGAAGCGCCACTTGGGTATCCTCTATGAGGACGCGGCCGAATTCGGCGCTGGCCTCCAGGGCGTCGGCGTTCGCGTAGCCGGAAGGTCTGTCATCCGAGGCGCCGAGGTCAAAGAGCCGATGCCGGATCCAGCGCTTTTCGGGGAGATACTCGGGCCGATCAATCGTATCCGAGAATGCGTGCCATATCTCGTGGTGAAAATTGTCGGCGTTGGCCCGAATGAGCGTCACATTCGCCTGCCGATCGCTGAGCGTCAGCGATAGGCCCTGCGTGAACGTCAACATCGAGGGGGGTGGAAAAACCTGGGTGATGAGACCCAGGTCTGCGATCATCGCCGGCGGATAAAGCGAAAGCCAGGCATGCACATCCTCCGGAACCGCGAAAGGCACGTTCGTGCCCATGAAGAGAATTCCAAAATCCATGAAAACGCGCTTCTGGGCTTCGGACAACCGAAGCGCCGCGGCGGCGGCCTCCCTGTCTTCGCGCCGGCCCGCGATCGTTGCGATGGCCCGAAACCGCTCGACCAGGCGGGTCCGATCAATGAATTCAACCGGCCGCGTAATGGCCTCGATAAATCCGGGATGGTTTTGAAGAAACCGGAGCCACTGCCCGGTCAGCAGACCTCGGGCCGGATGCTCAACGGGCAGATCCATTTTCGAAATCGCTTCCGCGGCGTCGCGGATAAACTCGTCGTCCGGATTTCCGTCCGGCCCCACGAAGGCATCGAAGACGCGACTCGCGACGGACTGAGCGTCCGCGAGGTCCGCCTGCTCAGCCTGGATCGCGGACAGAAGCGCCAGGTGAGCGCCGCGCCGTACCTTCCGGTCCAAGGGGTCGTCCCTGTTGCCGAAAACCAGATAAGGCCTGAAAAAAACTATATCGTCCGGTTTGAAAAGTAATCGACGGTTGTGGTACGGAAATTCGGCAAGAGACAGAAGATAGTAATAGAGAGTGTCTTTCCCCACGCGACTCATATCCGAAAGACCCTCAATGAGCGCGTCGTAGATCTGCCGTGCTTCGTCGCCGGCCATGTCCGGATCGCGGAAATGCGCAAGCGCCCGTAAAAATCTGTTTTTGTAAGTGACTTGCCGCCATGGCGTTCTTCGGCGCTCATCCAGCACCCGCAGGTAAAAACTTCGCCTTTCGGACGCCGACAACAGACTTAAGGCGGAATGTCCCGCCACATAAGCGAGCGTGGATTCAGGCATGCGGGACCACCGGGGCAGCGATGAGAGGATGATCCGATCGACGGCGATCCCGGTGATCCGGTGGTTGGGAAGGTTTACGGCGAGGGCCCCGAGCGCCGCCTCGTCGGCGGCCGTGATCTCCAACGATCCCGCGCGAAGGCGCGCCAGCGCATCCAAGAATCCCGACGCCTGGTTCAGGACCTCCCCATCGGCACGGTCCGCATAGACGATGCCGCGGCCGTCCGAAAAAAACGCGAAATAAGCGACCTCCGATCCGTCCAGATGAACCACCGCGCATCCATCCGCATCGCCGATCGGTCCTTGAAAGCGGCGGGTCGTGTACCGGCCGATTGGCACGCCGCCCTCGACGACAAGGCCGCTCTCCCGGGAAAGATCGATGCCAAGAGCCGCAAGATACCGGGCGGGCGCGGAATCCGGCGGGGCCGCCGATCCCGACACCGCTTCCCCAAAGAAATTGAAGACCCCCGTGTTTCCCGGGGTCTGTCCCTCGGATACGTTTCGCCAACTCACGCTGCCGCTTAAGGTCTTCAGGACCGCGCTTCGATTCCGCCAGTCGACGGTGAAGATCCCCTGCGGGACAAAATAGATCGACCGCTCGGAGTTGCCGCTGACGGGATCGATATCCTCCTGTCTGGCAATCCGGCCGTCGGTAAAAAACTCCACGCTTGTGCGACGGCGCTGCCCATCGAAAATCTCGCGGCGATCCAATATCCCAAAAATCTGATCACCGTCCTGGATGCTGATCGTCTCCAACGACGGGTCGCCCGGCCGACGACTGATGGAGTGCCAGGTCGTCACGATGATCCGGTCTCCGACCTTCGCGGTATGGACCGCGAGTCGAGCGGCCCAATTCAATTGGAATGCGTCGTAATCAAAAGCGGCCAGCAAGACCCCCGTGACGGGATCGTAAACCTCCTCCCGGAGAAGTTTCGCCCCGGTAGAATCGTAGGCGAAAACGCGCGTGAGGACCGCGCCGTTGTAGAGCTCATAGCGGATCCGATGGCCGCTTTCATTGAAGAAATTCTTTATGGTTTGGCCGGGCTGCGGTCCCGGAACCGTCTCGATGTCGGACATAAACGCACCGGCGAGCGAAGTCCCGCCGCGGCCGTAAATTTTGATCGCGCCTGGATAATCGGGCGTGCCCGAATAATCGGGCTTTACATCGCTCCAGGTTATGACTTGGTTGCCTGAAGTGAAGGTCGCGCGTCCGGCGCTTTGATCCCAATCAAAGATTCCCTTGTTGCCTCCGTATTCCCCCTCAAAAGAAACTTCCCGGGTCCACTCGCCGGTCGACGCGTCCCGATAGCGGATCGAACGCGTCGCGCCCTGGCGGTCGTAAGATTCAACCCGTTCCAGTCTTCCCCGCGGGTCAAAGAAATGAGTCTCATCGTTCCACTCTCCCTGCCGGTCCATCCAAACCTGCTTTTGCGGAGTGCCGATGATGGCGACATGCTCGAGGGTCGCCGGATCAAACCATGAGGCGATAACGGTTTGTTCGTCATTCGTGACGGCCGTGCCTTCGAGGGCGGCGCGATGGACGGTCACTCCCCAGTGCATCGTATAAAGATAGGGGCCGGATTGATTGGTTTCCACCGCGGAGGAGCTCTTCAGGTCGATCCCGACCACCGCCGTCAAACCCTTGCGGGGCGTCGACTGTCTAAGATGGGCAAGCTCTCCGGCCGGTGAATACAGGTACTCGATCTTCCGGCCGTCCGACGCCGTATCGCTTTCGAGTTTTCCGCCGGTGAATTTGAGAACATGCTCCCTTCCTGAACCGTCCCGGTAGCGGCCTTCGAGCGGCCGGACGCCCAAACCGTCGAATTCGGGCCGGCCCGGCGCCGAAGGAACTTTAATCAAATCCCCGAAATTCGCCGGCGCCCCTTCGCCCCGGGAAAGCTCAAACACGAAACTCGCGGGCGACAGGCTGGTCGAAGTGATACCCGCCGATCCCTCGTCCGTTGGGGTCTGAGCCGGCACGAGCGCCGCGGTCGTCAAGGAAACCGAAAGTCGCATCGAACGGAAATTGAAGTCCGCCCGCACAAAATGCGGATAGCCCGAAAAACCAAGCGGCACAAGCTTCGCGGAAACCAACGCGCCGTCCGCGTAGGAAAACCGAATCCTGGGCGTCGCCGGCTTCGCAACCACGGATGACGGCCAAGAACGGCTCGGGGAGAGAACCGCTTGTTTCTCAAGGTCCGAGACGGCGGACGAACGGCTTTTTTCCCAGTAGGCAGAATCCGCGGGGATCCCCTGTTCCCGCCGATTCCGGTCCATGTCCTCCGCCGCGAGAAGGATTAGGGGGTCGGAAAACAAGCCATAAACGAGCAAGACAATTATAAAATTCTTTATATTGTGCGCCAAAAGAATCGTATCCTTTTTAGATACAAGTTGTTACCTCAAATATACACTAGGATTTGGCGTTATTCAAAAATCTGAAAGGGCAGGAATTTTCAGCCGGTGCTCTTCATTCCAAACGCGATCCCGTTGACCGTCAGAAGAAGCGTCGCTTTGATCTTGCGTCCCCTCGCCGAATTCTCGGGAACGCGCCGGGCCTCTTCGAGAAATCTCACCTGAATGGAATTCAGCGGGTCAACGTAGGGATTCCGCAAACGGATGGATTCTTTCAGGACCTTGTTAAAATCCAGAAGGTCCCGATGCGAAGACACCTCCAGCACATGGGTCACCGCCCGGCGGTACTCTTCGGCGATCCGCCCGTGGATGTGTTTTCCGAGGGCCTCGTCCTTCACCAGCGCCGCGTACTGTCCGGCGATGTGCAGGTCCGTCTTGGCCAGAGAAATCTGCGCGTTGCGGATCAGCGAGCGAAAAAAAGGCCACTCCTCGACCATCTCCCGCAGTTCCGCAAGACCGGTCCGGGGCCGTTCGTTCCGGTAGGCCTCCAGCGCATGGCCGATGCCGTACCAGGCGGAGATGATGTAGCGCGATTGGATCCAGCTGAACACCCACGGGATGGCCCGAAGCTCCCCAAACGTTTTGTCCGGACCGCGCATCGCGGGCCTCGACCCGATACGGGTCATTTCAAACACCCGGATCGGCGTCGCCTCCGTGTAAAATTTTAAAAAATCCGGCGTCTCGAAAACCAGTTCGCGGTAAAAACGAAACGAAGCGGCCGAGATCGCCTCGAGACGGCTCTCCCATAGCGGGATCTTTTGATTGCTTCCGACCTCGTCTTTGCCGACGAGATTGGTCCAGACCACCGCGGCGATGAGCTGCTCGAGATTCCGCTCCGCAATCACGGGGTTGGCGTATTTTTGGGCCACGACCTCCCCCTGCTCGGTGACCTTGATCCGCCCCCCGACGGCCGCGTACGGCTGCGCCAGAATCGCGCGGTGGGACTCGCCGCCGCCGCGGTCGATCGTCCCTCCCTTGCCGTGGAAAAAAAAGATCCCGACGCCGTGCCGCGCCGCGGTTTCGGCCAGGCGCTTCTGCGCGAGGTAAAGTTTCCAGTTGGCCGCCAGGTACCCTCCGTCCTTGCTGGAGTCCGAATAGCCGAGCATGATCTCCTGCACGCCGCCGCGCGACTCCAGGTACGAGCTGTACACCGGCATCGAAAAAAGGGCGTCCATGACCCGGGGGGAACTCTCCAGCGCCCCGATCGTTTCAAAAAGCGGCACGAGGCCGATGCCGCTCGAGGCGACCTTCTTCCCTTCGAAACGAATCAGGCCGCACTCTTTGGCGAGATAAAAAAGAGCGAGCACGTCGGAGGCGCTCTCGGTCATGCTGAGGATATAGTCCCGGGCCGCGCCCGGGGACTTTTGCTCCCGGATGGCCTGCAGGGTGTCAAGCTGCTCCAGGACGTCGCGGGAAGGCGCGGAAAGTTTTTCCCGGTGAATCCGCCGCGGCTCCTCGAGGATTTTCCGCGTCAGAAAGTCCGTGTCTTTGGCGGCGGCCGCGTAAAGTTCCCCGACCACGCCGGCCACTTTCCGCGCGTCGTCCCTGAAATCCAACGACGCCAGGTAAAAACCGAACACGCTCACCTGAATCATGAGTCTTTCCAGGTCCGCGCAGGCCAGGTTCCCCTGATGCGCCTCGAGGCTCTCCTTCGCCACCGAAAGGTCTTCGAGAAATTCCTCCTCGGACGCGTAGCCACGATCTTTGCCGTTCAGGGTATTTTCGAGTTTCCGGTGCATGAAGGAAAATCTTTGGCGGTAAATTTCCGCGGGTTCGAAGCGGCCGAGGTCCTTCGCCAGGTCCGGCAGAAGGCGCTTGTCGCGCGCCAGCGACGCCTTGAACCGGCGGTCCACCTTGATCCGGTTTTCCGACTGGCTGAATTTCCGGATCAGGTCCTCCACCGCCGCCAGATACGCCTTCAAAGCGACCCGCCGGTGAAACTCGGCGGTTTGGCGGGTCACCTCGCAGGTGACCTGGGGATTGCCGTCCCGGTCCGACCCGACCCAGGAACCGAAGCGCACGAACGGGGGGACCGGGAAATTTTTCGCGCCAAAACACCGCAAGAATTCCCGGCCGGTCTTTTCGTGGACCTCCGCCGAAAGATTCAGGATGGTCCTCTGAAAATAAAAAAGCGTCTGGTCCACTTCATCGAGGACCTCGACCTTGCGCCGGCGAATCTCGGAACTTTGCCAGAGGATCTCCAGGGTCTCTTTGATCCGCGCGGAGGCGGTTCGACGTTCGTCGACGGTCAGGTCCTGACGGTCCAGCCGCGCCAGCTGTCCCTGAATCCGGAGCAGGTGCTCCAGCACGGTCCGGCGCTTGGCCTCCGTCGGATGGGCCGTGAGCACGAGCTCAATCCGCATCCGTGAGAGAAGCCTCAAAACTCTCTCTTCGGAGACCCCGAGTTTTTTCAGGTCATGAAAAAGCTTGTGAAGCGACATGTCCTGCAGGAGAGACGGGTCCCTTCCGTATTCGCGAATGCGCCGGACCCGCTGCATCTCCTCGGCGAGGTTCACCAGCTGAAAGTGGATCGTGAACGCGCGGGCGATCTTGTGGGCCTCGATGAGGCTCAGCGAACCGATGATCTTTTTCTGCCGGGCGATCAGGGACGGCGACGGATTCTCCCGGAGCCGCTTGGCCAGCCCCCGAATCCTCTCGATTTTCCGGAAAAGCCTCTCGCCCTCCTGCTCTCGAATCACGTCCCCGAGAAACGTCGTAAGAAACCGGACGTCTTTTCTCAGGGCGTCGGAGGCGCTTGCTTTTTCGGAGGGGGTTTTGGACATGGCCGTCAGAGCCGGCCCGTTTGCCGGAGAATCGTTTTGATTTTTTGATGCAGGCCCAGACGGCCGAGCTCCTCAAGCGGACACGGCATGAGCGCCGTCCAGTTCCGATCGTTCACGGTGCCCGGCACATTGACGCGGCGCGCCGCAAACTCCCTCTGGCGGGGACCGCCCAACGCGAACCAATCCTGTAAAAGCTGGATGCTGAAAACCGACGCCGAGCGGCTGCTGTGGGCAAGCGCGGCCTCGGCCAGGGCGGGAGTGCACGCGGACGACGGCTTTCCCGTCAAACCGAACGCGCTCCAGAAACGCGCCCTCTCACCTTCGGGGCAGTCCGATTCCCACCATCCGACAAGGGGGCTGGTGTCGTGGGTGGAAATCACCGCCGTGGAATTCGGGCGATACTCCCCGGGTTCTTTTAATTTTTCATCCTCCGTCCTCGCCCAACGCTGGACTTCCATGCCCGGCACCGAAAACTCACGCAAGACCGGGGCGGAGCAGCGCGGCACCATGCCCAGGTCTTCGGCGCACGGAAGCATCGGGGCGCTTTCCAGGATGGCCGAGAGGATCTGCCGTCCCTGCCCCTCCCACAGTTTTTCGTCCGGCGGATCAAAAAAGCCGACGCCGTCCCCCTCTCCGACGGGAATGGTCCACAGACGGAAGAAACCGACAAAGTGGTCGATGCGGAAGAGATCGTAAAAATCCCCGGCGGTGCGGAGCTTTTGCGCGAGATAACCGTAACGCTCCCCGGAAATTTTTTCCCACCGGTAAGGCGGCATTCCCCATTTCTGGCCCCCGGGAAACATTTCATCGGGAGGAGCGCCGGCGGCAAGGTCCAGCTTGAAATAGCCGGGGCGGGCCCACACGTCTGCGCTGTCGCGCGACACCAAAAAAGGAAGGTCGCCCATCAAGAACACCCCCCGGGCGCGCAAAGACCGCTTGGCCTCGCCAAGCTGGCAGGCCGACTGCCACTGGAGCCATTGGAAAAATTCGACGCGCTCCGCGCGCTCTTTTTCGAAATCCCGGAGAGGGCCCGGGCGCCGGTCCCGAAGGTCCGCGGGCCACTCCTCCCACGAACGGCCGTCAAAACGTTCCTTGAGGGCCTTGAAGCAGGCATAGTCCGGAAGCCAAAACGCCTGGGCCGCGGCATAGCGCCAAAACCCGCTCCGCCGGGCGGGGCGGTTTTTTTGAAAAATTTCCCAGAGCCATTCAAGTTTGGCGGGTTTGATCCGGTAATCCACGGCCGGCGGGCGGATCTTGAAACGCGCCGCAAGCCGCGCGACCGCTTTTTTGAACGGCGCGAGGGAGACTTCCCGGAGCCGGGCAAGATCCAGATACATCGGGTCCAGCGCGAACGAGCTTTCCGCGTCATACGGGCAGAAACGGGACCCCACGTCGTTGAGCGGAAGAAGCTGGAGGATCCCGAGGCCCGCCGAGGCCGCCCACTTCCCGAGCGGCGCAAGGTCCGTAAACTGGCCGATCCCCACGCTTTCCTTCGAATAAACGGAAAAAAGCGGCACGAGAACCCCGGCGCGCCGCCGCGCCCCGATCCGCCGCCACTGCGCGGAGGCCGGTGAGTTTAAAAAATGAAGGGTGTCGCCGTTCGGCATATTTTATGGAAAATCAGCGGGCAATAGTTTATGATAGCTGCACTTATGTCTGCGGACAAAACCATTTCAAGAAACCAGCTTGTCTCGGCCTTTTTCATCGCGTTGCTCTTATTTATCGTTTACCATATTGTGTTAATCCTGTCTCCTTTTTTCGTGCCGATCTTCTGGGCCGTGGTTCTCGCGTTCGGTTTCTATCCGCTCTACAACAAAATAAGAAACCGCCTCGGCGGCGCGGACGCGGCGGCCGCGCTTTTGACGACGCTCCTGGTCTTCCTCCTCTTTGTCCCGCTCGTGGCGGTCGTGGTCTTCAACATCGCCGAGGAGGCCGTGAGGTTCTACTACCGGCTTTCCGAATTCATCCGCGAGGGGCATCTCCAGGAATGGTGGGACGGGATCAAATCGTTTCCGGTCATCGGCCAGCTCGAGAGCTATCTCAGCAAGGGCAGGCCCGAAGGCTGGCTCTCCAGCCAGGCGACGGCGCTGGCCGAATTCACGGGCCGGCAGACGGGCGCCCTCACGAAAAACATCGCGCTCTTCGCGATGCGCTCCGTCTTGAGTTTTTTCCTGATGTTTTTTTTCCTGAAAGACGGCGAGAAGATCTACCGCTTCTTCTATGAGATCACGCCGCTCGAGGAGGAAAACAAAAAAGAAATCTTCCGCCGGCTCAACGACACCTTCACCGCGGTCCTGAGGGGCCAGATCCTCACCGCGCTCGCGCAGGCGCTGCTCTCAGGCGTCGTTTTCTGGCTGCTGGGCCTGCCGGTCCCCGTTTTTTTCGCGGCGGTGACCTTTATGACGGCCATGATCCCGATCTTCGGCGCGGAGTGAATTGGCTGCCAAGGTAGTGAAACCAGACTACTACCCGGCCTCGTGTCCCTGCGCCTCACTGTGGACGGAGTGTGGCGACGGCGGCACGCACGCCGAGGCGCACGTAGGCGTCGCCGAGCATCTCCACGAACTGCGCGAATTCGCACGGGCTGAGCGTCAGCGTCACGTTCTGCAGCCGTACGTGCACGCATCCCTTGGGGCACTGGTAGACGGCCCATTCCGCCCGTTTGGACAGTGCCTCCTGGTTTCGTTCATGTGTGTCGTTCATTGAGGTGTCCCCGCTCGCGCCACCGCGAGCACCCACGCAACCAGTCTGCTGTCGGGCATGAGAGCCGCCTCCGCCATCGTGTAGCTCAGCCCGTCGAGCCGTTCGTAGAGGCCCCGCTCGATACCGCCGAACGAGATGAGCAGGGGAACGATGAGCACTCGCCCTCCGTCACGGGTGTGCCGTTCGACCAGCGCTCGCAGGTCGGCAGTGGCCTGATCGCGCACGGGTCGCGGCGCGTCGTCGCGCAGCGTCAGGCACTCGACGGCGGCGAACGGTTCGAGCGCCGCTACGCGCTTCGTCAAAGAGCCCATGTCGGTCAGCCATCGGCGATTGTCGTCCTCCTCATTCGGACCGTGCGCCACGATGACCACCGCCTCCTGCGTCGGGCTGCGGCTGATAGCACGCGCCCGGCGCGCCAGGATGTCGGCGACGATGGGGTGGTCGTTCAGCGCGGGCGTCATCCGAACCGGCACAAGCGCCTTGATGGGCACGGTGCCGTCGGCATCCGCGCCGTGCGCGCCCTGCTGCCCGTAGTCCATCTTCGCGTAGCGGGCGAGAGCTGCCGGAGCGTCGGCGCGCAGGCCTAGGAGATATTCGCTTGATGTGATGACCGAGCTCCAGGATGACACGAAGAGCGGGACCGCGACGATTTCCGTGACCCCACGCGCCGCCAGGCGATCGACGGCAGCCTGGATGTTGGCGCGCGTCGCCATCCCGAACGCCGTTTCGGTCGGCATCTCGCGATCGACCTGAGCCGCCAGCTCCGTGACACGAGCGTTCCATTCCGCGCGACCGCCATGCGCGAGCAGCAGGACGCCGGGTCCAGCGGCGGCTGGGCGCGCTGCGAGCACGACGAGGGCCGCGAACGAGAGAGCTCTCAGCGGATTCGGCATGATCGTTCTCCTTCCGGTGCCGTCAGCGGATCGCCAGCGACCACTGCACGCCCACCCGGGCCGTGCGTCCGGCGTCAGGGCGGAAAATCGGTGCCGGCGCCCCGGTGGGCAGCAGGACGCCGGTGTTTGGATCCTGGCTGCCCGCGAGGTTGTCGATGGTG
>JACPAX010000075.1 GCA_016180585.1 Candidatus Omnitrophota bacterium
GATTTGGCCGAGGGCCCAGGCGGCGTTTTCACGAACGAATGGATTTTCATCACCCAAGACGGCGATGAGTGATGGGATGGCGGCATGGGCAGCGGGGCCGATTTGGCCGAGGGCCCAGGCGGCGTTTTGACGAACGGATGGATTTTCACCATCCAAGACGGCGATGAGTGGTGGGATGGCGGCATGGATCACGCTAGGATCTATTTTCCATAAGACCAGGGGCAGGAGAGCGCCTGCGAAATCACCGGTTTCTTCAAAAAACTTCAGCAGATCTTCCGCAGTTGCAATCTGACCGGTTTGGCGAAAGGAGTTATTTTTTGCCATCCGTCCGCCATCGGGGCTTTCTTTCAGTCTCCCCTCAAATATCTCTACCCCGCCGGCTGTGGCAGGGTGGGTGCCAGAGGGGTCTGACCCCCCGGCCCTCCACTGGATCTCATCACGGATGGCCTCGCCCAGGTTGGGGAGTTTTTCCTCAGCTATTTCTTTCGCCCTGCCGATGGTTCTTCCCTCAAATATCTCTGTCACCGGGCGGGTGCCCGCCGCGAACGGACCGCTTTGTATACTGTTCCAAGGTGTGCTATACTTGGCGGTGTGAAACGACAAGCGGAACCAATGTCCGAAAAGAAGGTGGAGTTTATCGCCAAAACGATCACGGACTTGGGAAAAGCGCTTGTGGCCGTCGGGCTCGCCAGTTACTTTTTCGAGAAGTTTCCGCTCCCCTGGCGAATCGTGATTGGAATAGCCAGTTTCGTGTTGATTGTCTGGGGTATCGCGGTCTTTCCGGACGATAGAGAGAAAATGGAGGATAGTTGATGGAAATGTTAATTGCGGTGCTTGCCATCTTGATTTTCTCGATGATCTATGTCTATCGCGGCCGGCATGGCCATCATCATACCCACTAATCGTTCCGATCGCTCCGGGCTTTAAATTCTGAAGCCCCCTCTCCACTCCACCGGTGCCATAGGCCTGCCCGCCGGCTCCGTGGCGGGGGTCAGACCCCTCTGGCACCGATCTCTTTTCAAATATCTTTATTGCCGGGGGGGTGCCGATATACGTGTTATGCGCGAATATCCCGTTCCCGATGAAGTTGTGCGTGCCGGCGACCTCGATGTCCCAGACGTGTTCCAACCCCAGGGGTTCGATGGAGAGGATGGGGTCCCAGAGGACAACCGTGCTCGGCTCTGCCGCTTGGGCCGGCAAGACGGCAAATCTTGTTAGAGCGCCGAGAAATGTGCTATACTTCTCTCCCAGGAGATTCAGGCAGTGACTAAAATCGTGATTAATTCCCATATCGTTTCCGATCCCAACATTTGCCATGGCAAGCCTACGTTTAAGGGCACTCGTGTCATGGTCTGGCAGATCCTCGAGATGCTGGCCTGCGGGGAAAATTCTAGAGGGATTCGGAAAGCCTTCCCTTCTTTGACGGCCAAGCACATCCAAGCCGCGCTGGAATACGCGAGCTCCCTCACCAAAGAGCATTTTGTCATCGTCAATACGTATGCCTAAGTTTTTGCTGGACGAAAACGTCCGAAGAGAGCTCGGGACGTTTCTCAAAGCAAAAAATCTGGACGTGAAAATCGTCCCCAAAACCACCGCCGATGAGACGATCGCCTTGATATCCAAGAAGGAAAAGCGCGTCGTCATCACAAACGACGAGGATTTCAGCAAAAGATACGGTCGCGAGAAAATATTTTCCGTAGTTTGGCTCAAAATAGCGCAAAACGACCCGACAACCCTCATTCGGTCATTGAATAAACTCCGGGAAGATTTCGGCAACTTCGAAGGTAAATTAATCACGCTATACCCCACCCGTTGGGAAACCTCTCCGCTGATCCGAGAATAATCGCTCGCCGGCACTCCGATCGCATCCCCGACACGAAGTTCCGAGACCTTCATCCACCGCGTTTCTTTTCCTTTTGCCTTTCCCCTTTCGCCTTTCACCTTAACTAAGTAGGGATGATTCGCCGTGGTCTTGATCGATCGCCCTGAGGCGGTCGTAAGCTTGAATACGGGTTTTATACCCATGTCCAGGAGTCCGTTGATCCGGTGGGGTTCGATGGTTTGGGTGTCTTCATTGAGCGAGAGCACATAATCCCCGGCCTTGACATCTACGATCGGCACAAGCTCCGCCCTGTCATTGCGAGTCCCGCCTTCATGGCGGGACGAAGCAATCTTTGTTCCGCTCTCCGCCTTCCGCCTTCCGCCTTCCGCCTCTCTTAGGATCGGAAGCAGCGTGTCTCCCGTGACGCAGAGTCCTTGGTTTTCCGCTTCCGCCCTCCTCGTCCCTTTCGCCCGCCCGCCGGTGCCAGGGGGGTCTGACCCCTCTGGCACCAATCTCTTTTCAAATATCTCTGTCGCCGGGCGGGGGCCAATCTTGACAGGCTGGAAAGCGCCTGTTAGACTTTGGGAAAGCTGAGGGTCTAAAAATGCTTGCGTATTACCCGACCGTACTTCGTTGCTATTCGAGGCCTGAGGGGAACCTCTATGTGGGCCACTGCCTTGAGCTGGATTTGGCTGTTCAAGGCGAGTCTCTGGCCGAGGTACGCCTAAAGATGGAGGAGTGTCTGCGAAGCTATCTGGAGAGCCTTGACCCGCAGAATGTCCGCGACCTGTTTCCGCGTCGGGCGCCACTCCACGTTCGGTTGGACTACTACCGGGTATGCCTTCTGGTTTCCCTGCACCGGATGATTCGCCGGCTTGGGACAAACGTCCAGATATTCCGGGAACGGATAGTCCCCCAGCGCTTCGCCATTCAACCGGTTGTCTAGGTTTGTTCTCGCCCAAGCCGATTTTGTCTCCATCCTGAAGACCCACGGGTTCACGCTCAAACGCCAGGTCGGTTCCCATCAACAATGGGAGGGTACCACCGGAAATCGCCGGCGTTTGGTCACCGTCGACACCGGTTTCAGCCAATATTCCGGCTGGCTTCTCAGCTCGATGATTCGCCAATCCGGCCTTCCGAAGTCCGCTTTTCGTAACCGGTAAGTCCACCGCCCTCCTCGCCCCCGCCCCGCCGTCTGTAGCGGCGTGGGTGCCAGAGGGGTCTGACCCCTTTGGCGGATTATTTGAAACATGCGAAGATCCTCTTGTAATTAAATTCAATTTGGCTTCCAAGGGTGCTGATAAACTTGTTTCATTTCTGATGAATTCGTTGAAGTTGGCCAAGCCGTGGGATTTTAAGGCGACATTATATCCCGCCGTGATGAGGCCCAGGATCTGGTCGAGGGTGAGTTTTTCAG
>JACPAX010000071.1 GCA_016180585.1 Candidatus Omnitrophota bacterium
TCAGAGACATCCGTTCGCCGGGCGTTTTGCTTAATTACATTCGCTCCGGAGTCCGCTTGATCGGCCAGCACGCCTTTAACTTCGGAACCGATACGGATTGATTCGGTCCTCCGCCGTTTGAGATAGCAGGAATGCCCCAGAATAAACCGCAGGAACTTGAACACGCGCGCAAGATTCTCCATCATCCGGAATTCTACTGGAATTCCAGCACCGGAGCCGGTTACCGCGCATCGGTCCGCCGCGCCGAATGGATTGCCGCCCGGGCCGGCTTCTCTCCGGGACAAGACGTTTTGGAAGTGGGTTGCGGCACCGGTTTCTTTTCCGAGCGCTTTATTCGTTCCGGTATTCATCTGCACGCCATCGATCTGTCTCCGGAGCTTTTAGGCAGAGCGACGGCACGCTGCGGCAACCAAGCAGATTTTCGCGTCGCTGACATCGAGCGCCTGCCGTTTGAGAAGGACTCTTTTGACGCCGTGGTCGGCGCGCGCGTTCTTCACCATTTAGATTTGGAAGCGGCGTTCAAGGAGGTGACTCGGACCTTAAAAAAGGGGGGAGTTATCGCATTTTGCGAGCCCAATATGCTGAATCCTCAGATCATGATCCAAAAAAACGTCCCGCTGATCAAGCGGCTTATGGGGGACACTCCGGATGAAACGGCGTTTTTTAAATGGCGGATGCGCCGCTTTCTTGCGCAGAACGGATTTGGCGAAATTTCTGTTGAGCCGTTTGATTTTCTGCACCCTTGGGTGCCGAATTTTCTCGTGGATGCCGTTGATCGCATCGGACGACACGCCGAAAAAGTTCCGTTTTTCAGAGAAATCGCCGGGTCGCTCGCGATTTTCGCTAGGAAGCGGTGACGTTTTAAGGTGGAGACGAAGCGCTACATCTTTCGGAAAAAAAGCTGGGGTTTCCTCGCCGCCTTTTTGGACGCGCTGGGATACCGCGCCGCCGCTTCTCTTCGGTTCCGCAGAAAAACACCCGGGCCTTTCAATCCACGCCGAGCGCTGGTGATCCGCATGGACCATCTCGGCGATGTGCTGCTGGCTACCGCCGTTCCGGGGATCTTGAAGGAAAACCTTCCGGAATGCCGCGTCTGTTTTCTCACCTCCGGCTGGTCGGCCCCTTTGCTTCGGCACAACCCGTTCATCGACGAAGTGATTCTTTATGACGCGCCCTGGTTTTCCAGAGGACGCTACCGGCGGAGCGCCGAGAGTCTCGGGTTTTGGAGGCTTGTGCGAAGGCTCCGCGCCGGCCGGATCGACCTGGGAATCGGCTTCAGAGGGGATGCCCGCGAGAATATCCTGCTTGCGCTAGCCGGCGTCAAAGAAAGAGCGGGGTACGGGATCACCGGAGGCGGGTTTTTATTGACACGGGAAATCCGTTATCGGGAGAACGCGCATGAGAGCGAGCACGTGCTGGATCTGGTCCGGGCGCTCGGGCTCCGGGCGGAGGCCTTGAGGCCGCGGTTGTATTTTTCTGAGGAAGAGAGAGAGTCTTTGGGTAAGCAATTGGAGGTCTGGGGAATCCTTCCGGAGAAAAAATACGTGGGTTTTCAGGTGGGCGCCGGCACGGATTCCAAAAAATGGCCGGCGAGAAACACCCGTTCTTTCCTGAGGCTTTTTAAAGAACGGTTTGAAGGTTATAACCTCGTATTGATCGGCTCCAGCCGGACAGAGTCGGAGAAAATCACCGACTTCGCCGGTGAACGGTTTTTGAACCTTGTCGGAAAGACGACGCTGAGGGAGACCTGCCTTCTCGCCGAACGATTCAGCGCCTTCGTCGGCCCGGATTCCGGCCCGACGCACATCGCCTCGGCGATGGGGACGCCGACGGTTTTTTTGTACAGCGGCACGAACCGTTTCGAGCAGTGGCGGCCCCTGTCCGAACGCGCGGTGGCGGTCCGGCATGAGGTCCCTTGCTCGCCGTGCGGGCTTGAGGTCTGCAACGTCCCGGGCCATCCCTGCATGTCCCGCATCGCCCCCGAAGAAATCATCGAGGCGCTCGGCCGGTGTCTGAAAAATTGAAGAACTCTTTTGAGATTCATGATATAAGTAGGTTTGCGGGTGTTCGCGCGGGTCTTGACCGGAGAAAAAAACGATGAGCAAACTGTCCATCTTTCGCGAGTTCTGGTTGTTTCTTAAAGAGAGAAAAAAGTGGTGGTTGACGCCTATTATTCTGACGCTTGTTTTGCTGGGGGCGCTGATTGTTTTTAGCCAGGGTTCGGCGCTGGCGCCGTTTATTTACACGCTGTTCTAAAACTTGCCTCCCGCAGACGGTATGCCGTCTTCCCGCCCGATAGTAGGGATCGACGCCCGGATGTGGGGGCATCCCGGGATCGGCCGGTATATCCGGGAGTTCGTCCGCGCGCTTGCGCGTGAATTCCCTGAAAAACGGTATGGGTTGGTCCTTCCCCGCGCCTGCGAGGACCCGCCGCGCGAGCCCAATCTTTTTAGCGAATATTCCCGCTCGGGGATATACGGCCTTCGGGAACAATTCGAGATGCCGCGGCGGGCCGGAAAGTTTGATCTTTTCCACGTCCCGCATTTCAATATTCCGGTTTTCTTTCGCGGCCGCATGGTCGTCACCGTCCATGATCTGATCTATCTTCGCAATCCCGGAGGGTTTTATTCGCCGGCCGCGCAGGCCTACGCCCGGTTTTTTTTAGGCCTGCTGGCAAAAAAAGAGTGTCTGATCATCTCTGTTTCCAATCACACCAAGGCGGAGCTTCTGGAATGCTTCCCAAAGATCAGGCCGGAAAGAATCGTTGTCATTCCGGAAGCGGCGTCCCCGTTTTTTAAAAAAATGGAAGATCGGGGGATTCCGGAGGCATTTCGGCGGAGAGAGTCCCTGGAGAGGCCTTTTCTTCTTTTTGTCGGGAGCTTCAAAAAACACAAAAACATCCCCCTCCTTCTTCACGCGATGCAACGCCTCCGGGACAAGGGGTTTCCGCACGAGCTGGCGCTCGTGGGGGAGCCCGATCCGAAAAATAAGGGGCTTTTGGGCCAAATTACCGGGGCGCCGTTTGCCCGGATGCTTGGTCGGCGCTCCGACGAAGAGCTGCGCCTGCTCTACAACCTGGCCGAGGCGTTGGTGGTCCCTTCGCTGGATGAAGGTTTTGGGCTGCCGGTGCTGGAGGCCATGGGATGCGGTTTGCCGGTCGTCGTCTCGAGGACCGCCAGTCTTCCGGAGGTGGCGGGGGAGGCGGGCGCCTATTTTGACCCCCGGAACGTTGACGCTCTGGAGGGGGTCCTATATAATATCTTGAAAAATACGGAGTTGCGTAATGCCATGTCTCGGAAAGGCATCGAACAGGCCCAAGAATTTTCGTGGGTCCGGACGGCCAGGCGGACTGCGGATGTCTATGAACGCGCGATAGCCTCCAACCTTTGAAAATAGCTTTTTGCCACGACTGGCTCAATGGGATGCGAGGCGGCGAAAAGTGCCTGGAGGCGGCCGCCGAGCTCTTTCCGGAAGCCCCTATCTACACGCTATTTTGCCAAAAGGATAAAATTTCGGAGGCGCTTCGGAAACATCCCGTTCGCCCTTCGTTTGTCCAGCGTTTTCCGGGCATTCTTCGGCATTACCGGTATTTTTTGCCGCTTTTTCCGCTGGCCGCGGAGACATGGGATCTTGGGGACTACGGGCTGGTGTTGTCGATGAGCCACTGCGCCGCCAAAGGGGCCAGAAAAAAGGCCGGGGCTTTTCATATTTGCTACTGTTTCACTCCGATGCGTTACGCGTGGGGGTTTTTCGAAGATTACTTCGGCGCGTACCCTCCGCCGGTAAAGGCGCTGATGAAGCCCTGGATCCGATGGCTCCGGCGGTGGGACAAGGACTCCTCCGGACGCGTGGACTGTTTTGTCGCGATCTCGGAACATGTGAAGAAAAGAATACGGGATTTTTATGGACGCGACGCGGAAGTGATCTACCCGCCGGTGGACACGGATTTTTATACGCCGGATCCGGACATCCAAAGAGAAGCGTTTTATCTGGCGGTCTCCGCGCTGGTCCCTTACAAACGGATCGACGCGGCGGTAAGGGTGTTCAGCCGGAGCGGCAAAGAGCTTGTCGTGATAGGCGACGGTCCTGAGAGGGAAAAGCTCGAAAAGATCGCGGGGCCGAGCGTCCGTTTTCTCGGGTGGCAATCACAGGAAAGTCTGAGGAGTTATTATCGCCGCGCGCGGGCGCTTATTTTTCCGGGAGAAGAGGATTTTGGGATCGTCCCGCTTGAGATGCAAGCCTGCGGAGGTTTTGTGATCGCTTATGCCGAAGGAGGCGCTCTGGAGACCGTGCTTCCGGAAGAGACGGGTTTATTTTTTAAATCACCCGTCGAAATCGGCCTGATAGAGGCCGTCGATCGTTTTGAGAGGTTTACGTTTTGTTCTGACAACGCGAGGAAAAATGCGATACGTTTCAGCCGGGGTCGGTTTCAGGAAAACATGAAAGATTTGATCGCGCGCAAGACCGGGGGGATCCGATGATTCTTCCCAAACGGCGCAAACGCGAGAGTTTCCTGCCGTGGATTCACGTGCTCTTGGATTACGCGGTGATCATCGTTTTCCTGAGGGGTGTTTTCTGGTTTCGTTTCACGAGCGGCTTTTTTGAAAATGTTATCCCCGTCTCCAATTACCCTTACTATTTCAGATCTTTTAATTTTATCGCGCTCGTCGTCTTGTTCTTCCTGCGTTTTTATGACCTGTACAAAGTGGGGAGAGGTTTGACCTTTTCCGCGGAGACCGCCAAGATTTTTAAGGCTGTCGCCGCCAGCGCCATTCTTTTGATGGCGATCACTTTTTTTATCAGGGGCTTCAGTTATTCCCGGACATTTTTATCAATCGCCTGTTCTCTCATCGGGATCGGACTGGCGGTTGAAAGATACGTCTTTGGAATTTTTCTGATGGGGATCGATGAAAAAAGAGGGAGCCTGCGGAATATCCTCGTCGTGGGTTGCAATGAGAACGCCCGGCGCCTTGTCCGTTACTACAGGGAAAACCCGCGCTTCGGCGCGCGCGTCGTGGGTTTTTTGGACGATACCCTGCCGAAAGACAGCCGGACGGAAGAAACGCCGGTCCTGGGAAGGACCCGGGAATTGGGCGGGTTGATCCAAACTCGCCGGGACATCCATGAAGTGGTCCTCTCCCTGCCGAAGGCGTCGAGCGAAGAGGTGCTTCGGATGATCTGCGAGTGCGAGAAAGAGATGGTGGCCTTCCGATGGATTGCGGACATCTTCGGGCTCATCACTTCCAAGATGACGGTTTCTTATTTTGGGGTCGTGCCGGTGCTCTCTTTCACCGATTCTCCGCTGGCGGACTGGGAAAACAGGGCTCTGAAACGCGCGATGGACATGGCGCTGTCTTTCTCCGCGCTGATTTTCCTCTCCCCGTTCGTCGCGGCGATCGCGCTGTGGATTAAAAAGGACAGCCCCGGGCCGGTTTTTTATAAACAGGAAAGGGTGGGGCAGGACGGCAGGAGGTTTATGCTTTTCAAGTTTCGCACGATGAAGCTGGGCGCGGAATCGCAGACCGGGCCCGTCTGGGCGGCAAAAGACGATCCGCGGCGGACGCGGCTCGGCGCGTTCTTGAGGAAAAACAATCTCGATGAGCTGCCGCAGCTCTGGAACGTGCTGAAAGGGGATATGAGCCTTGTGGGGCCGCGGCCCGAGAGGCCTTTTTTCGTGAGCCAATTCAAAGAGGACATCCCGCGCTATATGGCCCGCCATTCGATCCGTTCGGGGATCACCGGATGGGCTCAGGTCAACGGCCTGAGGGGCAACACCTCCATCGAGGAGCGGACGAAGTTCGACCTCTACTACATCGAGAATTGGTCGATTTTTTTTGACATCAAAATTCTTTTTTTGACGGCCCTGGCAAGAAAAAATGCGTATTAAAGAAGCGGCCTTTTTTGTTTTATTCCCCGTCGTATTCGCGGTAGCGGTTTCCATCTCTTTTTTTGAGATATTTTCCGGGATTTTTTTGGGGTTGTCTCTTCTCGCGTTTTTTAAATCAAAAAACAGGAGCGTATTTAAAAACGCTTTTGTCTTTTTTGTGCTGGTCTATTTTTTGATGACTTTGCTGTCGATCATGCAGTCGGATTATTGGTGGGTTTCGGCAAGAGGGGCGTTCAAGGTGTTTCGCCAGATTTTGTTGTGTTTTTCAGTGATTTTTATTTTGGACTCCGAGGGCAGGCTTAAAAAAATAATGCAGTGGATTCTTGTCGTAGGTGTTTTGATCGGGGTTGACGCGTTGGTGCAGAGCTGGGTAGGATTCGATTTTTTGCGGGGGAGAACAATGACTCCGCTCCTGGCGGACGTCGGCAGGCTCACGGGACCCTTTCGACACGCGAATGATTTCTCCACATACCTGGTGGTGCTTTTTATGTTGTTTCTTGTTTTCTCCGCGGCCCCGCTTAGGTCCCATTCCTTCAAAAGGCGCTTGTTTTACCTGATAGGGTTGGCGCTCACCGCCTATTGTCTTTTGCGAACCTATTCCCGGGGAGCGTGGATGGCGTTGATTGGGACCTGGCTTATGATGGTTTTTATACGAAAGAGCCGTTTCTTGGCGTTGGGGTTGTTGGTTTTACTTTCCTGGGGAGCATTCTTCGCGCCTCCGCTGATGAAAATGCGACTGGCGGGGTTTTCTGAAAGACATAGCGGGACTTTGATAGAGCGGCTCGAACTTTGGGGAGAATCCGCCCGGATGATAAAACAAAACCCCTGGTTTGGGCTGGGGGTAAATACGTATGCCAAGAATGAACCCCGCTATAAGTCCGGAAAACCGAACATCGACAATCAATACGCACATAACGGCTACTTACAAATGGCGGCAGAAATCGGGATTTTGGGTTTGGCGAGCTTTCTGGTGTTTCTCCTGGTATTTTTTGTTGGCACGCTGCCGGTTTTCATGAATTCTCCCGATCATTTTTTGAAAACCGCGGGAATCGGCTTGGTATCGGGGATCTTGGCGTTCCTATTGCATGCGCTGATGGAGACCAACCTGCACTCCCTGCTTCTGGTCAACTGGTTCTGGTTGCTCTTGGGAGTGACGTGGGCCGTGCGGAATCAGATCCTTCGCGAAAAAACCGCCGGATGAGGATTTTATTCGTCCGGACGGACCGCATGGGGGACGTGCTGATGAACCTGCCGGCCCTGCGCCTGTTGCGGCAGACCTTTCCGAAGGCATGGATTGCCCTTTTGCTGGACCGGAAGCTCTCGGGGCTTCTTGACGGGCATCCGGACATCGATGAGATTTTGTTTGTCCGGGCGGAAGACCTGAAGAGGCGCTTTTTGGCCCGGATAAGCCTGGCAAGGCAGATTCGCAAAATCGGTTTTGACCTGGCCATCGCCTCCAATCCCGACAAATGGATTCATGCGGTCCTTTTCGCGGCCGGCGTCCCGGAGAGGGCGGGCTACCGCCGCAAATGGGGATTTTTCCTGACGCGTACGATTGCGGACGGCAAGGCCTCCGGCGCAAGACACCAGATCGATGTCAATCTCGACCTGGTGAGGCTTGTCGGCGGCGGGTCCTGGGACGGAAAACTTTTTATTCCGATAAGCCCGGACGCGAAACAATCGGTGGAAAGACGGCTTGCCGGCGAAAATCTTGCGGGGCAGCCTTTTGTGGTGGTCCACCCCGGCACGAGCAACCCCGAAAAAAGATGGAGCGCGGATGGGTTCGCGGCGGTTTGCCGGATGCTCTGGGAGCGGAGGGCGCTCAAGACCATATTGATCGGCGGCGAAGAGGAAAAAGAACCGTCCCGGCGGGTGCTTGAAAACACCGGAGAGGCCTCGGCGGACTGGACGGACTCTCTTTCGCTGGGGGAGCTTGTCGCCCTGCTCGGCCATGAAAAGACAAAGGCGCTTGTGTCCTGCGACAGCGGGCCGGTTCATATCGCGTGGATGAACGGGACCGCGGCGGTCGCACTTTATGCCAGGGACTGTTGCGACCCCGCGCGGTGGGGACCAAGGGATTCCAGAAGCCGGGTGATTTTTAAAGCGATCGGCCAGATTAGCCCCGAAGAGGTCTACCGTTCGCTGGAAGAGGCGCTTGACGCATGAAAAAAATACTGGTGATCAATCCTTTCGGGATCGGCGACGTGATCTTTACGATGACGGCGGTGGAGGCCCTGCGGAGCGCCGTTCCGCAAGCGCGGGTGGATTTTTTATGCAACGAAAGAACGCGGGACCTGGCGCGGCTCAACGCCTCCATCGATCAGACGTTCGTATTCAGCCGGGACGAGTTTCGCGGGGATCTGGCGAGGGGCCCGTTTGTTTTCCTTCGAAAGCTGGGGGGATTTCTTTCGCTTTTACGCAGGCAAGGTTATGACACCGCGTTTGATTTCTCGCTGGGGCGCGAGGTCGGGTTTTTCGCGTGGCTTATCGGAATTCCGAAAAGAATCGGTTTTGATTTCAAAGGGCGGGGGAATTTTTTGACGCACCGAAAAAAAATCGAAGGTTACGAGGGAAAACACGCGGTGGAGTGGCAGCTCTCGCTGCTGGAGAGCTTCGGAATCCCTTGCCGGAGGGTCTCTGCTCGTTTGCCGCTCAGAATTTCCGCGGAGGCGCGAAGAGCGGCCGAAGCATTCCTGGGAGACCGTGGCATTTTGGAGGGGGATACGGTGCTGGCGGTGGCCCCCGGAGGGGGGAAAAGCTGGGGGAAAGACGCCGTCTATAAGCAGTGGGGGGCGGACCGCTTTGCGGAGGCGATCGGGGAGACGCTCAAGCGCCGGCCGGCCAAGGCGGTCCTTCTGGGGGCCGCGGAGGAGAAGGCCCTTTTATCGGAGGTCGCGTCCCGACTGGGTGTCTCCGCGCCCGTGGCGGCGGGGGCCCCGCTTGAAACCGTTTGCGCGATCCTTCTCCGGTCGACGGCGCTTTTCTGCAATGACGGAGGCCTTCTGCATCTGGCCAACGCGCTGGGAGTCAAAACGGTCTCCGTCTTCGGGCCCGTCGATCCGCGGGTGTACGGCCCTTATGGAAACCAGGCGCCGCATGAGGCGCTCGTCGAGGACGTCCCGTGCCGTCCGTGCTACCGGCGTTTTCATTTTCCTCCCTGCCGGTATGAGCGGCGGTGTCTGGACCGTCTCCGGCCCGAGAAAGCCGTGGCGGCGCTTGAGAAAATGATTTAAAATGAAGGGACTTGTCAGCGATGAATAACCCAACCGTCCAAAAACCCCTTTTATCCGTCGTGGTGATCACCAAAAACGAGGAGGCGCGTCTGCGCGAGTGCCTCGAAAGCGTCGCGTGGGCGGATGAGATCGTCGTGGTCGACGACGACTCTTCGGACCGCACGGCGGAGATCGCCCGGGAGTTTACGGACAAGGTTCACCGGCGCTCCATGGACGTCGAGGGGAAGCACCGAAATTTCGCCTACGGCCTTGCCAAAAACGAGTGGGTCTTAAGTCTGGACGCGGATGAGCGCGTGACCCCCGAGCTGCGGGAGGAGATCACGGCACTCCTGGCCGCCGGACCCGACTGCAACGGTTACACGATTCCCCGAAAAAACTTCGTCGGAAAATATTGGGCGCGATACGGCGGCATGTATCCCTCGGCGCAGCTGCGGCTTTTCAGGAAAGACAAATTCAAGTACGACGAGCAGGCCGAGGTCCACCCCCAGGCCTACATGCCGGACCCGCGCGGCGCGCTGAGGAACGACATCCTGCACTACACGTACAGGGATTTTTCCGACGCGATCGCCAAGCTGGACAGGCAGACGGATCTCGAGGCCAAAAAATGGTTCCGGGAAAACCGCAGGGTCGGCATCTTCTCGGTGTTGAGGAAAACGGTGGATCGTTTTTTCAGGGCCTATTTTTCGAAGAAGGGCCGCAAAGACGGTGTCGTCGGATTGTTTCTGGCGGTCAACGCGGGGATGTATCAATTTTTGTCCTACGCCAAATACTGGGAAATGAAACGAAAGGCCGGATGACTCCGCTCCAGCCCGAAACGATCACGGCCGTGGTCATGACGAAGAATTCCGAGAAATGGGTCGAGGGCGCCCTGAAGAGCGTGGCCGGCTGGGCGGATGAGATTGTGGTGATCGACGGCTTCAGCTCGGACCGGACCGTGGATATCTGCCGGAGTTACACGGACAAGGTCTATCAGAACCGGTGGGACGGTTACCGCTTTTGCACGGAGCGCAATCTCGGAAATTCCAAGGCCACCAAGGACTGGTGTTTTCACATCGATCCCGATGAGCGGGCCACGCCGGCGTTCAAGGCGGCCGTCAGCCGTATCTTGCGCGAGGGCACTTCCCACAGCGCGTTCCAGTTCAAAAAAGCGAATTTTTTTCTCGGCCACAGGATGCGGCACGGCGGATGGCACCATGACAGCCTGCACCTTTTTCGGCGCGGCAAGGCGCGCTATGAAGGCGTGATTCACGAAAGCCTCGTCGTCGACGGAACCATCGGGCGGATCCGCGCGGCGGTCGAGCACTATCCGTTTGAGTCGCTCGGCCAGTTTATCGGGCGTCATAACGGGTACTCGTCGCGCGAGGCCATGGCGTTACGGGAGAAGGCGGGCAGACTTCACGACCGGGTCGTGGAGCATAACTTGAAACGAAAACCGCTCAAGCGTTTTTTTAAATTTTACGTCAAAAAAAGAGGGTTTCTCGACGGGATGCACGGCCTTGTCTTTTCGGTGCTTTTCGCCTGGGTGCATTTCATCAATTGGGCCAAATACTGGGAACTAATGAGTTCGGAGCGGGGAGTTCAGAGTTCGGAGACAGTACTATCTCCGAACTCCCAACACCGAACTCCGAACTAAGCGTTGACGATGCGTATTCTCTTAATCAAACTGGGGGCGCTCGGCGATGTGCTGAGAACCACGCCTCTCCTGGCCGGTCTCAGGAAGAAATACGCCTCCGCCCGGATTCATTGGCTCGTGGCTCCCGAAAACCGGGAGGTGTTGCGGGGCAATCCCATCATCGAGCGCTTGTGGGTTTTGGGGGAGGAAGGGGCCCTCGCCCGGGAGACTTATGATCTGGCGATCAATCTGGACAAGGAGCCCGAGGCGCTGGACGCGGTGATGTCCGCCGACGCCGGGAAAAAAATGGGTTTTGGCCGCGCGGCGGACGGGACGCTTTGCGCGTTGGACGGGAAAAGTGAGTACGCCCGGCGGCTGGGGCTTGACGACGAGCTGAAGTTCCGGCTGAATCAAAAAACATACCAGGAAATCAGTTTCGAGCAGGCCGGGCTTGTGTTTCAGAAGGAAGAATACCTGATGCCGATGGATGCGGAGACTTTGTCTTTCGCGAAAAATTTTTTGGAAGCCGCCGGGGTTCTTCGGTGGAAAAGGCCCGTGATCGGCTTGAATACGGGAAGCGGATCGCGCTTTGCCGGAAAGAGACTCCCGGTGTCCGCGTTCACCCTGCTCGCCGAGAGGCTTCACGGGGAACTGGGGGCCACGGTGCTTCTTCTGGGCGGAAAAGACGAGATCGAAAGAAACCGCGCGATCCAATCCATCGCGTCCTGTCCCGTGGTGAACACGGGGTCCCACCCGATCCGCCGTTTCGCCGGGATCGTGAAGGAATGCGACGCGGTGCTGTCTGGGGACACGACCGCAATGCACGTCGCGATCGCGATGAAAGTGCCGGTCGTCGCTTATTTCGCGTCGACCTGCGCTTCGGAAATCGAGCTGTACGGAAGAGGGCGGAAGATCGTTTCTTCGATCGCCTGCTCCCCCTGCTATAAAAAAACCTGCCCGATCGACGAGCGGTGCATGAAGGACATGTCTCCGGGGGAATTGTTCGGGGCGGTCCGCGAAGTGTTGAAGGGCGCCCCATGAAGAAAAAACTTTTGTTTCTGGACCGCGACGGGGTCATCAACCGTTTTCCGGGGGTTGGGGGTTATGTGACCCGATGGGAGGGCTTTGAGTTTTTGCCGAACGCGATCCGGGCGCTGGCGCTTTTGACGAAGGCGGGGTATGAAATGGTCGTGATTTCCAATCAGGGTTGCGTCGGCAAGGGTCTTGTTTCCTCCGAAGCGCTTGGGGAGATCACGACGCGCATGCGGGACCGGATCCGGAAAGGCGGGGGAGAGCTCGGCGGCGTATTTTACTGCGAACACGGGCCGGAGGCCGATTGTGAATGCAAAAAACCGAAGCTGGGACTTTTCAGGCAGGCCCTCCGGGGCAGGGGGGGCGTGGATCTCGAGTCCGTCTTTTTTATCGGGGACTCCGTCATGGATATGGAAGCGGGAAGAAACCTGGGCTGTCGGACCGTTCTTGTTTTGTCGGGGCGGGCCGTCCGCTCGGATGTCGAGGAATGGACGTTTAGGCCGGATTTCATCAAACGGGACCTCTGGGAAGCCGCCCATTGGATACTCCAAGAAAAATTTTAATTCTCCACGCCTCCGCCGGTCACGGCCATGAGAAGGCCGCCCGAGCGGTGGAGGAGGCTTGCCACGCGCTTTTTCCTGATGTGGAGGTCGCGGTCGCGGACACCCTGTCGCTCATGCCGCGTTTTATCGGCGCGGGCTATAAAAAGTCCTACTTATTTCTTATTCAAAAACTGCCCTGGCTGTGGGGGTTCTTTTATTATTTTTTCGACAACGCCGTGGTTTACGCTCTTGCCAAGCCTTGTCGCCGGTTTTTCAACGGTTTTTTTTGCCGGGGGATTGAGACGCTCGCGGTTTCCCTGGGTCCCGATGTCGTGATTTGCACCCATTTCATGTCGACGGAGGTGATTAACGCCCTTAAAAAAACGGGAAAAATCAGAGCTTTTCTCATCACGGCGATCACCGATTTCAGGGCCCATCGTTTCTGGCTGGGAGAAGCGGTGGACCGTTACGCCGTCGCGGATCCCTCCACCCGGGAAAGCATGATTTGCCGCGGAGTAAGTCCGGACAGGATTGTAGTCACCGGTATTCCGGTCGACAAGAAATTCTCGCTTCGCGAAGGCCGGGAGAAGCTTCGGAAGGAATTTGGGCTTGAGTCAAACAAGTTTACCGTGCTTGTGACAAGCGGCGGGGGCGGGGTGGGGTCGATGGACCGGATCCTGAAAGGACTTTCCCGGATCAGACCGGAAATCCAGATCCTTGTGGTTTGCGGTCAAAACAAACTTCTCTTTGACCGCCTGCGCACGGAACTCATCGGGTCTTCGGCGGTGCGTCTGTTCGGTTTTGTGGATTTCATGGACCGCCTGATGGAAACCGCGGACATTCTCGTAGGTAAAAGCGGGGGGCTTACGGTTTCCGAAAGTCTGTGTAAGGGTGCCCCGTTGGTTGTGTTTGAGCCTGTCCCCGGCCAGGAAACGGCCAACGCCCTTTATGTCCAAGCGCATGGTGCGGGTCTTATCGCTCGTTCGTCCGAGGAAGTTGTGCGGCGGGTCGGGGAATTGTCGAGCGACGCCGCGTTTCTCGGACGCTTGAAGGCTGCGGCCGTCAACCTCGCAAAACCGGACGCGGCGCGCAAGGTGGCGGAAATGGCCCGGTATGGACACGGATAAAAAAGAGTGGATCGCCCAGATCGCCCAACGGCTTTTCACTGAAAGATCCTTCGGCGTCGATTTTTTGCCGGCGGCGCAAAACTCGAAGACGGTCTCCCGCGCCGACAAGAGGCAGGCCCTCGAATCGCTCGAGCTTGAATTCCGGAACTGCGCGATCTGCGAACTCTCCCGGACACGCACCCATGTCGTTTTGGGGGAGGGAAATCCGGAGGCGAGGCTGATGTTTGTCGGCGAAGCACCCGGATTTGAAGAAGACCGGCAGGGCCGGCCGTTTGTCGGAGCGGCGGGGCAGCTCCTCACCAAAATCATTCTTGCGATGAAACTCAGGCGCGAAGACGTTTATATCGCCAATTGCCTGAAGTGCCGCCCCCCGGGCAACCGGAATCCGCTCCCCGCGGAAATCGCGGCCTGCCGGCCCATCCTCGCGCGCCAGATCGAGATCATCCGTCCCGAGATCGTCTGCGCGCTGGGAAAATTCGCCGCGCAAACGCTTTTGGAAACGACCGAGCCCATCACCCGCCTGCGCGGGCGTTTTTTTGAGCTTCCCGGCGGAAGCCGTCTCCTGCCGACGTTTCATCCCGCGTATCTCTTGCGGAACCCCGCCGATAAAAAGCTGGTCTGGGAAGACATGCAAAAGATCATGCGCGCGATCGGCATTTCGTAAAGCCGATGAACCGCTTGTTTGCCGATATCGCCCTCAACCTGCCCTCCTCAGGCACCTTTCAATATTCGGTCCCCGAGCCGCTCGAGACCTCCGCCGTGCCGGGCAAAAGGGTCTGGGTGTCCTTGCGGACCCGCCGCATGATCGGGACCATCGTCGGCCTTTCACATGAACGCGTCGTCGAAGGGGTCCGGGACATTGATTCGGTGATTGAAGACGCGCCGCTCTTGAGCGAGTCCTTCCTGCGGCTGACCCGCTGGATGTCCGAGTATTATTTTTGTTCGTGGGGTCAGTGCCTTGAAGCGGGTCTGCCGGCGCCGTTCCGCAAAGGCAAGTTTGTCATGAAGAGCCGCGCCAAAAAATGGAATGAAAGCGCCGAACGAGTCAACCCCGAGGATCTTTTGCTCGCCCCCCACCAGGAGGCCGCCTACGCCGAAGTCCTGAAAAAAATGAAAAGCGGTCAGGCCGGATCTTTTTTGCTCTACGGAATCACCGGCAGCGGAAAGACCGAGGTCTACATGCATCTCATCCGGGAAGCCCTGGCGGAGGGCAAGGGGGCCATCGTGCTGGTTCCCGAGATCTCGCTTACGCCGCAGACAATAGACCGTTTCTACTCCAGGTTCGGGGAGACGCTTGCCCTGGTCCACAGTCGCCTGCCTCAGGCCAGACGCGTGGAGGAGTGGAGGCGGATTGACGCCGGGCAGGCGAAAGTCGTGGTGGGGGCAAGGTCGGCCATTTTTAGTCCGGTGAAAAACCTGGGGCTCATCCTCATTGACGAAGAACATGAGACCTCGTACAAGCAGGAGGAAACGCCGCGGTACGAGGCCCGTCGCGTCGCCGCCAAACGCGCCGAGATCGAGAACGCGGTGGTCGTGACCGGAAGCGCCACGCCGTCTCTCGAATCTTTTTTCGAGTCCGAGGCGGGAGGCGTCCGGAGGTTGTCGCTTCCCGAACGCATCGAGCGCCGGCCCCTTCCGGCGGTCGAGATCGTCGACATGCGGAGGCAATTTCAGGGAAAAATGCCGCTTATTTTCTCCAAGACGCTCGAAGAGGGGATCCGGGAAAGTTTCTCAAAAAAAGAGCAGGCGATGCTTCTTCTCAACCGGCGGGGATTTTCGACCTACCTTCACTGCGCGTCCTGCGGGTACGTGATGGTCTGCGAGAACTGCCGGATCAGCCTGGCCTATCACTACGACAAGGCCTCGCTTTTTTGCCATGTCTGCCATTACCGCACGACCCCCCAAAGACTTTGCCCCGGATGCCGCAAAGGCTACCTGCATTATTTCGGGATCGGGACCCAGAAGGTGGAGAGCGAGGCCGCCCGCCTCTTCCCCGGGGCCAGGATCGGCCGTATGGATTCGGATTCCACTCTAAAAAAAGACGCGCACGAGCTTATCCTGCGCGCGTTCAAGCGCCGCGAGATTGATATTTTAATCGGGACGCAGATGATCGCCAAAGGGCATGATTTTCCCCATGTGTCGCTGATCGGGGTTATCTCCGCCGATACCGCGCTGCATATCCCGGATTTCAGAGCCGCCGAGCGCACGTTCAGCCTTCTGACGCAGGTCGCGGGCCGCGCGGTCAAAACGCCCGGACCCACGACTATGACTCGTTCTACGCCAGGGAAATTCAATTCCGCAGAGAGCTTTGCCTGCCGCCGTTTTTTAAACTGGTGAAGATCGTGATTTCCGGCGCCCCGGAAAAAGAAGTGGTCCGCCATATCCTGTCGCTGGCGAAGCTCTTTGAAGCGCGCAAGAGCGGCGACCTTTTCCGGATCGCCGGGCCGGCGCCCTGCCTGCTTTCCAAAGAAAAGGGGAACTACCATTGGAACCTCTATTTAAAAACCAAATCGGCCGAGGAGATCCGTCCGCTGATTGTGGAGGTCCTTTCCGGTTTCAAGAAAACAAAGGTGCGGCTGACCGTGGATGTAGACCCCCAGTAAAATATTTGCTATAGTAAAGGTTCGATAAAAAGGACATAACCTATGGCTGTGTTGAAGGTTGTGAAGTATCCGGATCAGGTGCTCCAGACCAAAGCAAAAGACGTGAAACAGATCACCGAAGAGGATCGCCGCTTGGTCCGGGACATGATCGAGACCATGCATGCCGAAGAAGGGGTGGGGCTTGCGGCCAACCAGGTCGGGGCGCTCAAGCGTATCTTTGTGGCCAGCGCCGACCAGGTCAAGGGCCGGGAGCTGGTGTACCTCAATCCCCGGATCATTAAAAAACAGGGGACGGTCAAGGAGTTTGAGGGCTGCCTCAGCATCCCCGAGTTTTACGAACCGGTCAGAAGCGCAAAAAAAATCTGGATGAAGGCGATGACGCTGGAAGGCAGGACCGAGGAGGTCAAGGCCGAGGGGCTTCTCTCGCGAATTTTCCAGCATGAGATCGATCACTTGAACGGCATTTTATTTGTAGATCGGCTCGGGATCTTCAAAAGCAAGTTCGCCAAAAAAAAGCTCGCCAAAAAACTTTCCCGGTGAGAATTCTATTTTTCGGGACCGGCGGATTTGGTTTGCCGGCCCTGGATTTTCTTAAAGACTCCCCTCAGGATCTCCTGGGGGTCGTGACTTCCCCCGATAAACCCCGAGGCAGAAACTTAAAGACCGCGCCCTCGCCCGTCAAGGCATGGGCGCTTGCCCGGGGTATCCCGGTATTGGGATGGGAGTCTCTTAAAGGCGAAGCGCCGCGGCGGGTTTTAAAAAATGCCGGGGCAGACCTCTTTGTCGTCGCCGATTACGGCCTGCTTCTTCCGGAAGAACTTCTGGCTATTCCCAAAAGAATGGCGCTCAACATCCACGCCTCGCTTCTGCCCCGCTATCGTGGCGCGGCGCCGATCCAGTGGGCGATCCTAAACGGCGAGAAAACGACCGGCGTCACCGTGTTCAAAATGACGGCCGCGCTTGACGCGGGCGACATCCTTATCCAAAAAGAAGCGGAAATTTCACCGGAGGAGGACGCGGTTTCCCTGGAAAAAAAGCTGAGCGAGATCGGGGGGCTGGCCTTGTCGGAGGCCTTGAGCCGGGTGGGGAGGGGCGAGGTCTCGTTTGTTCCCCAGGACGAAAGACAAGTCAGCCTCGCAAGAAAAATCACCAAGGAAGACGGCCGGATCGACTGGTCCGGAGGGGCGCGGAGGATTCGCGACCAGGTGCGGGCGCTGGCCCCGTGGCCGGGGGCCTGGACTTTTTATGAAGGCAAACGGATTCTTGTCCGGCAGGCCTCTCTCGGCCGGGAGATCCCCGCGGCCGAATGTTCTCCGGGAA
>JACPAX010000072.1 GCA_016180585.1 Candidatus Omnitrophota bacterium
CGTGCTTTTTTGGCGAGGGGTCTCCCCAGCTTTTACAGACACGGGCATGCGAAGAAAAGCTTCCTCGGAGCCGGAGGGGGGTTGGGGGACGGAGGGACGGAGACCCCGGCGAAAGCACGGTTAACGTATCCCCAGGTGTTTTTTGTTGGCCCAGAGGTAGCGCGCGCCGCTCCACCAGGTGACGAGCACCGTGAAAAGCATCAGGTAACGAATAAAAACCAAAAGCTTCGCCTCCAGGACCTCCCCGCACAGCCCGTAGTCTCTGGCGGCGAGAAAAAGAAGCGCGACAAAAATCAAGGCCATCTGCAGCACGGTTTTCTGTTTGCCGCTTTTTCTAGCCGCCTGCGCGGGGTCATCCGGAGGCAGGCGCAGGCGAAGCCCGGTGACCAAAAAATCTCTCAGAAGCACCGCGATCGCCATCCACAGCGGGATCAGGCCCAGGAATGCGAACGCCAGGAACGCGGAGAGCGTGAGAATCTTGTCGGCGATCGGGTCCATGAGCCTCCCGAAGCCCGTGACCCGCCCGCCGCGCCGGGCAAGATAGCCGTCCCAATAATCGGTGAACGACGCCAGCAAAAACACGGCAAGCGCCAGGACCTTTGACGCGGAGCTGTGCTGAAGAAGAAAAAAGACGAAAACGGCGGAGAGAAAAAAACGCGAACAGGTCAGGATGTTCGGCCAGTCGGTGAAGGGACGCTCCCGGAATCTCAACGCGCGCGGATTTCGAGCGGGACCGACGCCGGGACGCCGACCAGGTCATACTCGAGGGTGTCGGTGACCCGCACGTCGATGAAATCGCCCGTCCCCAGGGGTTCGTCGGCATGCACCACCACCTGACCGTCCACCTCCGGCGCGTCGGCCTGGGTGCGTCCGTAGTAAACGTCCCCGGCGGGGTCCTTTTCCTCGATGAGGACTTTCAGGGTTTTCCCGAGAAAACGTCCGTTTTTTTCGCGCGCGATTTCCTGCTGCGTTTCCATCACCGCCTCAAAACGCTCTTTTTTCAAACCGTCCGGAATCTTGCCCGGCAGATT
Source organism: Candidatus Omnitrophota bacterium (assembly GCA_016180585.1). Taxonomy (GTDB): domain Bacteria; phylum Omnitrophota; class Gorgyraeia; order 2-02-FULL-51-18; family 2-02-FULL-51-18; genus JACPAX01. The sequence continues at coordinate 1,032 of JACPAX010000072.1, forward strand.
GAAGGAGCGGGCCAACTCCTCGTCCGAATAGATAAAAGCGCCCAGGCGGTCAAACCTTATTTCCTCCAGGAATTCGAGGAGGTCCCGAAATTCCTCCTCGGTCTCGCCCGGGAACCCGACAATCACGGTCGTGCGTATCGCCACGTCCGGCATCCGCTCCCGGAGCCTCCGTATCCCCCACAGCATTTTTTCCCTCGTCACCCCGCGGTTCATGCGCGCGAGCACCGCGTCATGGCTGTGCTCGATCGGAAAATCCACGTATTTGCAAAGGCTGGGGCACTCCGCGAGCGCTTCGATGAGCGCCTCGGTCACATGCCCCGGGTGGGCGTACAAAAGCCTCACCCACGGCGCGATCCCCAACGCGTCCACCTTCCTCAAAAGCCCCGCCAACTCAAACGACCGGCCCCGGTCAAACCCGTAGGCCGCCGTGTCCTGCCCGATAAGATTGATCTCCGAAAGCCGGCGGGCCGAGGCGACGGCCCGGATCTCGGCCAGGATGGATTCGGCCGGACGCGACCGGTGCGGCCCCTTCATCCTGGGAATCACGCAGTAGGAACAGGCGTTGAGACAGCCCTCTGAAATCTTCACGTAGGCAAGGTGGGCGGGGGTCAGAGACTCGCGCGGGGAGTCTTCATTTAAAAGATAGCGCGGCCTTCCTCTGACCTCAAAAACTTTTTTCCTTTTCCGGGATTCGAGGAGCGGCCCGAGAAGCCGTGGCAGGTCTTCGAAGCTGTCGGCGCCGATGATGCCGTCAAGCTCGCCGATTTCTTTCCGAAGTTCCTTGCCGTAGGTTTGGGCCAGACACCCGAGCACCACGACGGCGGAGAGCCGGCCCTTTTTCTTTTCCTCGCAGAGGCGCAGGATGGTCTCGATCGACTCGCGCTTGGCATCCTCCACGAAACCGCAGGTGTTCACGATGGCCACCTCGGCCTGCCGGACGTCCGGCATGATCTGCCAGCCCGCTTTTTTGAGGCTCCCCAGCGCCACCTCCGAGTCCACGAGTGTCCTGGCGCAGCCGAGGCTGATGAGGCCGACCTTCATCTGCCGCCTCACTGGGCGATCTTCACGCCTTCGTGCGTGATGCTCATTTTCTTGATGACGCCCTTGCCGGGCGAGCCGATCCCAAACCCGTTGAGCGCAAGGTACATGTTCGAGGAGTTGCCGGTCCAGATCTCGATCTTGGCCCTGGCCTTCCAGGTCTCGGAGGCGCCGCGCTTGAGGATGGCCTGAAAAAGCACCTTGCCGTCGCAGGTCACGCGCAGCCACACATTGTCCAGCGCCTTGACCTGAAGCTCCAGCGGCGCGTTCCTCCGGATCTCGGGAAAATTCCCCTGCGCGACGCTGCGCAGCCATGCGGCGTCTTTGGGCGCCTTGGCCTTGGCGGTCTGCGTCTGGACGCCGGCGGGCCTGAGAAAACGCTCTTTCAGGGACCGCGCGGCAAAAAAGAAGAGCACGACAAAACAGACGCCGGCGAGGATCACCGCGGCCGTGACGGCGGTGCGGCTGTCGATGCGAACGGGTTTTCTCAAGGTCTCCTCGGCCGGCCTGATGAAGATCGTTTGTTCGGGGTTCTTGAGACCCATTTTTTCATAGTTTTTGAGGAGCTCTTCGGAATCGACCTCAAGGAACTCGGCGTAGCTTTTTAGAAAACTCCTCGCAAAGAGCGGGCTCGGAAGCTTGTCGAACTTGTCGTCCTCAAGAAGTTGCAGGACACGGGGGTGAATTTTGGTTTTGGAATGCACCGCTTCGAGCGTCAGGGTCTTCTTGTCGCGCGCCTCTTTCAGGACGCTCCCGATCGAGGCGCTCACGGGCTTTCTTTCTCCTGGACCGGGGCGTTCGGCCGCTCGACAAGGATCTCGCGGGGCTTGGCGCCGCGGTAGGGACCGACGATGCCGTCCTCCTCCATCATGTCGATGAGCCTGGCCGCCCGCGTGTAACCGAGGCCGAGCCGGCGCTGGACCATCGATACCGACGCCTGACCGGTCTCAAGCACGATCCGTTTGGCCTCGTCGTAAACTTCGTCGCGGCGGAAATCGCCGAAGGCGGACTGTTTTTTCTCCTGGCTCTGAATCACGGCCTCGTGGTAAACCGCCTTGCGCTGGGACTTGATGAATTCGATGACCTTCTCGATCTCCGTGTCCTGGACCCAGGCCCCCTGCGCCCGCACGAGCTTGGATTTGCGCGGGTCCATCAGCAGGAGATCCCCGCGACCCAAAAGCTTGTCGGCGCCGTTCTCGTCGAGAATGGTCCGGGAATCGACCTTCGACGCGACCTGAAACGCGATGCGGGCCGGAAAATTTGCCTTGATGACGCCGGTGATCACGTCCACCGAAGGGCGCTGCGTCGCCAAAATCATGTGGATCCCGACCGCGCGGGCAAGCTGCGCCAGGCGCGTGATCGCGGTCTCCACCTCCTGCGCCGAGGCGAGCATGAGGTCGGCGAGCTCGTCGATGACGAGAACGATATAGGGCATTTTCTTCACGAGGACCGGCTCATCCTCGTTGGAGTCGTCGATCTTCAGAGTCTGCGGCGTGATTTCCTTGTTCTCCACCTTTTGATTGAACGCCAGAAGATTCTTTGCGCCGACCTTGGAGAACACGCGGTAACGGCGTTCCATCTCCGTCACAAGCCATGCGAGCACGCCGGGGACCTTGGTCCTGTCCGTGACCACCGGGCAAATGAGGTGCGGCAGCTCGTTGTAAAAATGCAGCTCCACCATTTTGGGATCGATGATCAAAAATTTCACGTCCTCCGGCGTCGCGCGGAAAAGCATGCTCATGAGAACGCTGTTGATGCAAACACTCTTGCCGGTATTCGTCGCGCCGGCGATGAGCAAATGCGGCATGTCGGCGAGATTGCAGACAAGCGGGCTTCCCGCCGTGTCCTTGCCGATCACAATGGTTACTTTCGAGATTTCGTTGCGAAACTCCACGGACGAGAGCACATCTTTGAGATAAACAGTGGTCGGGAGGCTGTTGGGGACCTCAATGCCGACCCGCGATTTTCCAGGGATGGGCGCGATGATCCGGACGCTCGTCGCGCGCATCGCCAGCGAGATGTCGTTTTCAAGCGAGGTGATTCTCTGAACCTTGACGCCCGCGGCCGGCTGAAGCTCATAGCGGGCGATCGTCGGGCCCTGCTCCACCTCGACGACCTTGGCCTCGATGCCGAAATCTCTAAGCGTATCTTCGAGAATACGCGAACTTTCCTCGAGATTGCTTTTAAGCTTGCCCTGATCGACGGCCGGCGGGTCCTGCAGGAGATCGATCGTCGGCAGCCGGTAATCCCCGGCGACCGGCTCCGCGGCCAGGGGGAGCTCTTCTTTCTTCAGGGCGGCCTGGGCCGCCCCGAGCTCGGGCCTTGCCCCCGCGATCTTAATCTGGGGTTTGACAAGGGCGGCCTGGGCCCTTTCAACCGCCGCCTGCAGCCCGGCCGTCATTTTGGCCGCAATGACCGGCGGCATTTTCTGCGGAAGTTTTGCGGGCGAAACGGACTCCGGCGTCAGCAGGGCTTTCTTTTCCGGTCTTTTGGCGAGAACCGGCGCGGCCCATTCCCTGCATTTCTTGAAAAAAGCCATCGCGATTTGGAGCACCAGAAGCTCGGTCGCCAGGACCACGGATAAAAGAAAAAGGAGCAGCGCGACGAGAAGTCCCGCTTTCCCGAAAAGCGAGGAGAGCACGCTGGACACAAAAAAACCGATGATCCCCCCCGATTGAAAACGGTTGATCTCGGTGACTTCGCCGACCAGCGAAAAACCCGCGCAGGACGACGCCAGAAAAATGACGGTCGAGAAAAGCTTGAGCCAAAGCTTTTGGCTTTTTTTTCCCGACCACTTTGCGAAAGACCAGAAGAGAAAGAGCGGGACGAGAAAATACGCCGTCTTCCCGAAGAAAAGGATGAAAAACCAGGCGGTATAGGCGCCGGCCGGGCCGGCCCAGTTTTTGACCGGCTGATTGGGGAGCGATACTTCAAAAGGGATGTCCTGCGGGGTGTAGGTCGCCAGCGCGATCAGCGTGACCACCGAAACGATGGACCAAAAAGCGGCCAGGACTTCGTTCCGTTTTTGCTCGTTCATTCCCAGAGAAACCTCTGCCGGAGCCACCGGTCAGACTCCCGTATGCCCGAATCCCCCGTGGGCCCTGGCGGTGGCGGTCAATTCCTCCACTTCCTCCACTTCGGCGCGCACCACCTCATGGATAATCATCTGCGCCAGACGCGCGCCGCGCTTGACGACATAAGGTTCTTTGCCCAGATTGGTCAAGATCAGCGCGATGACCCCGCGATAATCGCTGTCGATGGTGCCGGGGGTGTTGACGAGCGTGATGCCGTGCTTGAGCGCCAGGCCGCTGCGGGGCCTGATCTGGGCTTCGTAACCGTGAGGAACGCTGATGGAAATCCCCGTCGAGATCGGCTTGATCTGGCCGGGCTCAATCACGACATCCGCCGTGACGTTGGCGCACAGATCCATCCCCGCCGCCCCGTCGGACATGTAGGTCGGAAGCGCCAGGTCCCTGGCCTCAGGACTTCTTTTGATGAGGACCTTTATGGTTTTCACCGCGCTTGGACACTACCGGTGGCGCATTCGACGCCGATTGTTTTTTCGACAGATTGATCCGCCCCTGCGTGTCGATCTCGATGACCTTCACGGGGATTTTGTCCCCGACCTTCACGACGCTCTCGACGCTCTCAACGTAACCGTCGGAAAGCTCGGAGATGTGAACGAGGCCCTCCTTGCCCGGAAGAATCTCGCAAAAGGCGCCGAAATTCATGATCCGCTTGACCGTCGCGTTGTAGACCCTGCCCACTTCCGCGTCTTCGGTGATCCCCTGGATGAACTCAATCGCTTTCTTGGTCGATTCCCCGTCGCTGGAGGCGATGCGCACCGTGCCGTCGTCCTCGACCTCGATCGACGCCCCGGAATCCGCGGTGATCTTGCGAATCATCTTGCCGCCGGGGCCGATAATCTCCCGGATCTTGTCCGGGTCCACCTTGATCGTCGTGATTCTCGGCGCGTAGGCGGAGAGCTCTTTGCGCGGCGCGGAAAGCGCCGCCGTCATCTTCTTCAAAATAAAGAGCCTTCCCTGCCGGGCCTGCTCAAGCGCTTTTCTCAAGGTCGCGACGTCAATCGATTCTTTGAGCTTCAGGTCCAGCTGCAGCGCCGTGACGCCCGTCTCGGTGCCGGTGACCTTGAAATCCATGTCGCCGAGATGGTCCTCGACGCCGGCGATATCGCTTAAAACCGCCACCTTGTCTTTTTCCTTCACAAGCCCCATCGCGATGCCGCTGACCGGAGACTTGATTGGAACGCCGGCGTCCATCAGGGCGAGCGTGCCCGAACAGACGCTGGCCATGCTCGAGGAGCCGTTGGACTCGAGAATGTCCGAGACCAGCCTGATCGTATACGGAAACTCTTCCTTGGAGGGCATCACCGCGCGCAGGCCGCGTTCCGCCAGAGCGCCGTGGCCGATCTCTCTCCGGCCGGGTCCGCGCATCGGCTTGATCTCGCCGACCGAAAACGGCGGAAAGTTGTAATGAAGCATGAACGTTTTGTAAAAGTTTCCCTCGATCGCGTCGATGAGCTGCTCATCGCGGGTCGTGCCCAGCGTGGCCACGCCGAGCGACTGCGTCTGCCCGCGCGTAAAGAGGGCCGACCCGTGCGTCCTCGGCAACACGCCGACCTCGCAGGTGACCTGCCGGATCTCGTCGTACTTGCGGCCATCCGTCCGGATTTTTTCGTTCAAAATAAATCGGCGGACCTCTTCCTTCTCGATCTCATGAAAAGCTTGCTCGACCTGGGACTCGGTGATTTCCGATCCCTCGACCGCCAGCGTCTCGACCGCCTTGGCGGCGAGCGCCTGCAGCGCCTCGTCGCGTCCTTCTTTGGTCTTTTCCTGGCGGTTGATCCGGTCGATCTCCTTGGCGGAGATCCCGCGAACCTTCTCGATCAGACCCTCCGGCAGCGTCACCAACACGACGGGGATCTGCGGCTTGCCGCAGGTCTCGGCCATCTGCCTTTGCAGCCTGAGCACCGGCTTGAGCGACTCGGTCGCAAACTCCAGCGCCTCCACGATGCGTTCCTCGGAGACGCGGTCAGCCCCGGCCTCGATCATGATGATCCCCCGCTCCGTCGTCGCGACAACGATATCCAGGACGCTCTTGGCGCATTCCTGAAACGTCGGGTTGAGGATCAGGCGGCCGTCCACTTCGCCGACTCTGGCGGCGGCGATCGGCCCCAAATACGGAATCCCGGAAATCATCAGCGCCGCCGACGCCGCGTTGATCGCCAGCACATCCGAGTTGTTTTCCCTGTCGCTGGACAAAACACTGGCGATCACCTGCACTTCGTGATAGAACCCTTCCGGAAAAAGCGGGCGGATGGGGCGGTCAATGAGGCGGGAAACGAGCGTCTCTTTTTCAGTGGCCCTTCCCTCTCTTTTGAAATACCCTCCGGGGATCTTGCCGCCGGCGTAACTCTTTTCCTGGTAATCCACCGTCAAGGGGAAAAAATCGGCGTTTTCTTTCGGCTGGCGGGAACCGCAGACCGCGACAAGCACCAGCGTGTCTCCGTAACGAACGGTCACCGAGCCATCGGCCTGCTTGGCCATGCGGCCGGTTTCAAACACAAGTGATTTGCTGCCCAACGAAACTTCGAATGTTTTCATGATGGTTTATTTTCTTAAGTCTAGATCTTGGATAAGTTTATAGTAGGCGTTCTGGTCTTCTCTTTTGAGATAATCGAGGAGTTTGCGACGCTGGGAAACCAGCTTCAGAAGCCCCCGGCGGGAATGGTGATCCTTGACATGCTCTTTGAAATGCGAGCCCAGACTGTTGATCCGCTCGGTCAACACGGCCACCTGCACAAACGAAGAGCCCGTATCTTTCTCGTGGACGCGATGTTTCTGTATGACTTCCTGTTTCTTGACTTTACTGATGGCCATGACAAAATTTCTCCTTCTTGCAAGTGCTTTAATTGATTGTACTTACATAAATTCTACCACGGCTTGAGGAAAGGTAGCGATGCGGTAGATTTTGATTATACTTGCAAAAAACTCTTTTGTAAAGTAAAAAGGCGCCCGGCGCGGAGGATGTCCTTTTTAATGGCCTGGGCCAGTTCCAAGGGGTCTTTGAATTTCCGTATCGGCCGGAGTTTCTTCAGAAAGACCAGCTCCACGTCCTTCCCGTAAAGACCCTGCGAAAAATTCAGAAAATGGACCTCGACACTCCTTTGGCGATCGTCGTAGGTCGGTCGGGGTCCGATATGCAGGACCCCTTCCACCCACCGGCCGCCGAGATCTCCGCGAACCGCGTAAACACCCGCCGGCGGGATCGTCTCATGGTGCGGATTGAGATTGGCGGTGGGAAAGCCTCTCCGCCCGCCTCTCCCGCGTCCGTGAATCACGGTGCCATAGACCGAGACGGGCCGACCGAGCATCCGCGAGGCCATCCGCAAGTCCCCTGAGACGATGAGGCGGCGAATCTCGGTGCTCGAGATGATCCGGCCCGCGACCTTCAACGGTTTGGACGCCGAAAAATGGAATTTGCGCTCGCGGGATTCCTTCCTTAAAAACTCCAGGTCCCCGAGTCCGCCTCTCCCGAAACGGAAATCGTAGCCGACCGAAAGCGCGCCCAGGCCCAGCCGGCCCAGGAGAAGGTCCGAGAGAAATCGCCCGCGGCTCATCCCGGAGAAGGCCCGCGTAAAACGGATCACGAACGTCTCCGCAATGCCCATCTTCTCAAAAAGTCTCAGACGATGGGAAAGCGACATCAGCGCCTCGTGTTTTTTGGGGCGCGCCAGAACTTTGAGCGGGTGCGGGTCAAACGTCACCGCCATGGGAACGAGACCAAACCGGCGGGAATGCCGGAGCATTTGTCTTAGAATTTTCCGGTGACCCCGGTGCACGCCGTCAAAAACGCCTATCGCGATCGCGCGGGATCTTTCCTTGAGCCGGACTCCGGAGGCGTCTTCGTAGATTTTCACCGGATAAGCCGCCTGGCAAGCTCGCCGGCGCCCAGAGACGCCGCGTCCCGGGCGCTCAGCGCGTTCGCGAGGCGGAAATTTCCGACGCGGGTCCTGACCAGGGCGCTCATCACCGCCCCCGTACCGAGCTTGCGTCCCACCGCCTCGCAGAGCGTGCGGACATACGTCCCCTTGGAACACGAAATAAAAAAATACGCTTCCGGAAATGAAAATCCCAGGAGCCGAAACTGGGCGATCTCCACGCGCCGCGGCTCGGCCTCCACCGTGACGCCGCTTCTGGCCCATTCATACATTTTTTTGCCGGCCTTCTTTGCGGCGGAGAAGGCCGGCGGGGCCTGCAGCTGCGCGCCGCAAAACGCCCCGAAGGCCTCCCGGACATCTTCCTGGCGGACCGGCCCGCCGTCGGACACGGACGTGATCCTTCCCTCGAGGTCCTGCGTATCCGTCGTAAGCCCGAGGGTCAGGCTTCCATAATAATCCTTGTCGAGACTGCTCAGCGAGCCCGACAGGCGAGTGGCCTTGCCGACCAAGAGCACCAGAAGCCCCGTCGCCATCGGGTCAAGCGTCCCCGCATGCCCGATGCGCCGCTCTCCCAGCCGGCGGCGAAAAAAATCCACCGCGTCGTGGCTCGTCCAGAGAATCGGTTTATTGAATAAGAGAACGCCGTCCATAAACTAGGGCGGGTCATGAGGGTGAGTTGTGGGTCGGGGGTGTGTGTTGGAGTGAGGCTTTGCCCGCCCACCCCCACCCAGACCACTCGCCCCACAACCTACGCTCATGACCCGCTCTCTTTTTTCCTGATTTTCTTGCTGCCTCATCCATTATTTTTCTTATTCTTTCGATTCGCCGAGGACGCTGTAAAAGACCCGCGCGAAGCGCAGGTCATCCGTCAACTCGATGCGCGTGACCGTGACAAACCCCATCCGCGGGTCGTGCAGCTCCTCCAAAAAAATAAGACTGATGATCTTCCTCAGCTCTTCAGCCACCTGATCCGAGCGTTGTGACATTGAGGCTCCTATGTACTAAAACGACCGTTGAGGCATGAAACATGAAGCATGAAACATGAAGCATGAAGCAGGAAACATGAAGCAGGAAAATACAGTTTTTTATCATGCCTCATACTTCGTGTTTCATGCTTCATGTCTCATACTTCGTGTTTCATGCTTCATGTTTCATGTTTCGCGTTTCCTGCTTCATGGTCTCGGGTGAAACTTCATATGAATTCCCTTGAGTCTGGATTTGTCCACGTGCGTGTAAATTTGTGTCGTCGCGATGTCGGCGTGCCCCAAAAGCTCCTGCACGACGCGCAGATCGGCGCCGTTTTCCAGAAGATGCGTCGCGAAAGAATGCCGCAGGATATGCGGGTAGACTTTCTTCCGGATCCCGGTAAGCCTGGCGTATTTTTTGAGAATCTGCCAGACCGCCTGACGCGACATCCGCCTGCCGCGCCGCGTCACAAAAAGCGCTTCCTCCGAACGGCCGCGAAGCCACTCGCCTCTGACTTTTTGCAGATAACGCTCAAGACTGCGGCGCGCCACCCGTCCGAGCGGCACAATCCTTTCCTTATCTCCTTTTCCCCTCACGCGCAGGATTCCCTGCTCCCAATGGACGTCGCCGGTCTTGAGTCCCGCCGCCTCCGAGACGCGCAGTCCGGTCGCGTACATGAGCTCGAGACAGGCCTGGTCCCGGATTCCCTGGGGCCGGCGCGTGTTGGGACTCTCCAGAAGTTTTTCGGCCTCCGCCTTGCTCAGGCACTCCGGAAGCGGCTTCCAGGTCTTCGGCGCCTCGAGGACATCGGTCACGTCCCGGCGTATCCGCCCTTCCTGGGCCAGGAAACGGTGCCACATCCGTATCGCGACCTGCAGGCGCGACACCGAGCTGGCCTTGAGCCCCCGGTCACGCTCTCCGAGAAGAAACTCCATGATGCGTCCCCGGTCCACCCGGTCGGGCGAGTCGATTTTTTTTCCGCGTAAAAAATCGACGTAGCGACGGAGGTCCCGGCCGTAGGCCTCGATCGTATTTTTTGAAAGTCCTTTCTCGATCGAAATATAATCCAAAAAAAACCGCAGGAGCTCCTTCATTCGCGCCTTTTTATGGCTGGCCCGCCGATGATCCGGCGGCGGGGCCTGCAGGATCCGTCGAATCGGCGGCGGAGGCGGCATCCGGTGGGGCCAAGTCGATGGTCTCCGGAAGCAAATAGTCTTTCATTTTGTTGTAGGTGAACCCTCCCTCCACCGCGCGCTGGATGCGCTCGAGTTCCGAGCGCGTCATGCTCTGGTCGGAGTGCCCGGCCTCTCCGCTTTGCGCCTTGAGCGCAAGCCTGGAGAGCCTCTCCAAGTCCGGGCGGAGCTCTTCCTGTTTTTCCGGCGAAAGATAACGGATCATTTCGGTCAGATGGTTGACCGACTCCTGCGCGCAGCGCGAGACCTTCTTGCGGTTCCCGCCGAGCCACCGCAGCCACTCCTCATGCCAGCTCTTCCAAAACGTAAAATGGGTCTTGTAATAATATTCGTTGGAAAACTGTTTGACGTAGCCGCCCTGTTGCAGATACACCACCTGCGCGACATGCGCCGGTGTTTTTTTCTTGCGGATGAACTTTTTAGGCAACGAGGCGCAGCCGGCAAGACTCAACGAAACCGCCAGCATCGCCGTGAGCGCGAGCCGTTTTTTCATGGGTTCTCCTTTCGATCAGTGGGCCAAAAATTTTTTAAACGCTTCCTCGTCCAGGATCCGGATGCCCAGACGCCTGGCCTCCTCGAGTTTGGAGCCGGGGGACTCGCCGGCCACGACAAAATCCGTCCGACGGCTCACGCTCCCGGCGACCTTGCCGCCGCGATCCGTCACCTCTCCGGCCGCCTCCTCGCGCGAAAAACCCGCGAGCGTCCCCGTCAGCACAAACACCTTCCCGGCCAGCGTCGACGAGACGGCTTCTTTTTTTTCCTCCCGGGCGTTCACTCCCGCCTTCCGCAGTTTTCCGATCACGCTCAGGTTTTCCCCGTTCGCGAAAAACTCAAGGACGCTCTTGGAGATCACGCCGCCGATCGCGCGAATCGATTCGATCTCCTCCGCGGAGGCGGCCGAGAGCTTCTCCATCGAGCCGAAACGCGAGGCAAGAAGCCGCGCCGCGTTCACCCCGACATGGCGTATCCCCAGCGCGTAGACGAGGCGGTGAAACTCCCGCTTTTTGCTGGCCTCGATCTCGCGCATCAAATTCCCGGCGGATTTTCCGCCCATCCTCTCGAGGCCTTCCAACGTTGCTTTTTCCAGGGAATAAATATCCGAAAAATCCCCGACGATTTTTTTGTCCGCAAGCTGTTCGACCAACGCCTCGCCCAGCCCCTCGATGTCCATCGCCTTGCGCGACGCGAAATGAAGGAGCCTCGCCTTGAGCTGGGCCACGCACCCGATATTCACGCAGCGGGCGGCGACCTCCCCCTGCTGGCGCGAGACGGCGGACCCGCAGACCGGACAGCGCCGGGGAAACACGTAGCGCTTTTCCTTGCCGGTCCGTTTTTCGGCCAGCACCTCCAGAATTTGCGGGATGATCTCGCCGCTTTTTTCCACGAGCACCGTGTCGCCGATCTTGAGCCCGAGGCGTTCGATCTCATCCGGGTTGTGCAGCGTAGCCCTGGCGACCGTCGTGCCGGCAAGAAATACCGGTTCAAGATGCGCCACCGGCGTCAGCGCCCCCGTGCGCCCCACTTGCACGGAGATATCGACGAGCCTTGTCTGGACCTTCTCCGCCGGAAATTTATAGGCGATAACCCAACGCGGGCTTTTGTTGGTGGCGCCCAGCGCCTCCTGCTGCCGCAGGGCGTTGACCTTGACCACGAGGCCGTCGATCTCAAAATCGAGCTCCCCGCGCTTGGCCGCCCACCAATCGCAGGCCGCGTAGACCTCGTCCAGATTTTTACAAAGCCGGTAATGGGGACTGGGCGGGATCCCCGCTTTTTTAAAGAAATCCAGGACCTCCGCATGCGCCTGAAAAGCGGCCTTTTCATAAAAACCCAATCCATGCGCGATAAACCGGAGCCCCCGCCGGGCCACGACCGCAGCGTCCAAAAGCTTGAGCGATCCGGCGGCCGCGTTTCTGGGGTTGGCGAAAAGCGCTTCCCCCTCTGTCTCTTTCCGGCGGTTTAACGCCAGAAAAACCGTTTTCGGCATGAAGACCTCGCCGCGGATTTCAAGCGGCGAAGGAACGCGGCCGGCTTTTTTAAGCGTCGCCGGAATTTCCCGTATCGTCCTCACATTTTCCGTCACCTCGTCGCCGGACCGTCCGTCTCCGCGCGTGGCGGCGCGCACGAGCGACCCGCGCTCGTAAAGAAGCGACAACGACACGCCGTCTATCTTAAGCTCCGCGACGTACTCCGGGGACCCTTCCCCCAGGTTCTTTCTGACGCGCTCATCAAACGCCGCCAGCTCCTCCCTCGAATAGGTGTTGTCGATGCTGAGCATCGGGACCGGATGGGTCACCGTCTTAAACTGCCGCTGCGGCCTGCCCCCGACGCGGCCGGTCGGAGAATCCCCGCGGCGGAGTTCCGGGTACGTCTCCTCCAGACGCTCCAGCTGCTTGACCAGCCGGTCGTATTCGGCATCGGGGATCTCCGGCTTGCTCCGATCATAGTAAAGCCGGTTGTGGCGACGAATCTCGCGGCGTAGACGGCCGGCCAGAAGCCGGGTCTCTTTGTCGGATTTTTTAAAGACAGTACTCAATGCAAAAGTCCCGAAATCCCCCGGTCGGCGGTTCCCAGGAGCAGGTCGCCTTCCGGATATAAGCCCCAAGGTCTCCCCCGGCGATCTCCCGCAAGAAAACCTCGATCCGGTCTTTGGACCCCTCGCAGACCACCTCCACCCGGCCGTCCTGCAGATTCTTGACCCAGCCCTGAAGACCCCGCTCGAGCGCCAGGCGCTCCGCCGTATACCGGAACCCGATACCCTGCACGCGCCCCTCGTAATAGATATGCGCGCGGCACAGGGCCGCCGGCGACGGCTCAGGCTTCTTTTTCGATGATCTTCTCAATTTCTCTCCTCAATTTGACGCTGTCGTGCCGCACAAGCTCCGTCTGATTGCCGACATCGGCCAGAAGAATCCCGGCATGCGTGATCTTCCGGATTTTTTTCAGGTCCCCCGCCGCCACGGGAAATTGGTTTTTTTTGGAGTATTCCTCCGCGGACTCCTCGGAAAGCTCGGAATCGGAGATGAGCACGCGGTCGAGCGCGTCCCGGCCGAGATACTTCAGGATTTCCTTCACGTGGTCGAGGGCGTCGAACCGGGCGGTCTCCCCGGGCTTGGTCATTAAATTGCAGATATAGATTTTTTTCGCGCGGGTGCGGGTCACGGCCAAACGGATGTTTTTCAAAGCAAGGTTGGTGATGACGCTCGTGTAAAGGTCCCCCGGCCCGAGGATCACAAAATCCGCCGCAAGGATGGAGGCAAACGCGTCGGCGTCCGACTCGGGCTCCGGCTCGTGCCAGAGCTTTCGAATCCGAAGCTCCGGTCCGCGACCCGCGCCGACGTCGATCCGGCTTTCCCCCCGGATGACCTTGCCGTTTTCAAACTGCGCGACCAGGCAGGTCGGCGTGCGCGTGGCCGGGAGCACGATCCCCTGGATATTGAGAATGTCGCTCAAGGTCTTCACCGCCTCGGACATCGAGCCCTTGACTTCCGCCAGCACCGTTAAAAAGATGTTTCCGAAACTGTGGCCGTGAAGCTCCCCGCCCTTGTTGAAACGGTGCTGCATGATCTGATTCATCACCTCCGGAGCGTTCGAGAGCGCGACAAGGCTGCGGCGGACGTCGCCGGGCGGAAGGATCCCGAACTGCTGGCTCAGCTTCCCCGAGGAGCCGCCGTCGTCGCTCATGCTCACGATCGACGTCAAGAGCGCGTTGGGGAGGGCCTTGAGTCCCAAGAGGAGCGTGAAGAGCCCCGTGCCTCCGCCCAGGCAGGCGATCCGGATTTTTTTGAGCCGGACGGCGTTAAACCGCATGATGAGCTCCCGCGTGTTGTAAGGTTTGAGAATATAATCGGCCGCGCCGCGTCCGATGAGCGCAAGGATCCGGGCGGGGTCTTTCCGGGAGGAGACGACGATAAAATCTTTTTTGGATTTCTGAAGCAGGCCGAGGATCCGCTCCTCTTCGCCGTTTTGCGCGGCGTAAAAATCAGCGTCAAAGATCACGGTCGGAGAGCTTGCGCGGAGGGCTTGCCGGATCTGGCCCCCTCCGGAGACCCGACGGACCTTCGCCTTGAGCCGGGAGAACACCAGGGACAGGTCCGCCGCGACATCTTCGCCGCCGACCACCAGCACGTTGAGACGCACGCTCTACCCCCCCCCCCCTCCTCTCGGTATCGGTAGTGGATTAATTTGTCGGGTCCTGTCGCCTACGGGACTCTATTTTCTTCAAGTGCTTCGCCTTGAATAAAATAGAGGACTCCCCTTCGGCGCCACCCGTCAAATTAATCCACCGCTATTTTTGTTGGAAACCGTTGCCCGTTCGTGGTTCAACAACCACCGTTTCTTCCGCAGGCCCGAGGCATAGCCGGTAAGGGCCCCGTCGCGGCCCAGCACGCGATGGCAGGGGATCACGACCGCGACTTTATTTTTATTCAAAGCCCCTCCCACCGCGCGCGCGGCCGCCGCGTTTCCCACGGAGGCGGCCAGCTCCCGGTAGGAAATGCTTCGCGCGAAACGCACATTCCCAAGCTTTTTCCACACGCGGATCTGAAACGCGGTGCCTCTCGGACGCAGCGGGACAGTGAATTTTGTGCGTCTTCCCCGAAAATACTCCCCAAGTTCCCGGGCGCAGCGCCAAAGCGGCGCGGGCACGGGGAGACCCCGCGGGGCAGAGGGACGGCCCACAAAGGCCACTTCCGCGATCCCCTCCCGGTCGCCGGCGATCTTGATCCACCCCAGCGGGCTCTTGCGGTAAATTTCACTCAAAAGATTTCCCGTCATTCTTTATTTGATCCAGCACGCTTAAGAAAAACTCCTTGTCTTTGGCGTGCGTCAGAAGTCCGGCCACCTTCTCCGGGTCCACCCAACGCGCCTCGGGGTTGTCCGCGTCCAGAGGTTTAAGCGTGTTTTGGGCGGTCTTGAAGAGAAAAAACAGGATGACCTTGAGCTCCGACCTGTCTTCGAGGGCATTCAGGCCGATCCGGTGCCGTTCATAGGCGCCGAGCTCACGGATGAGCGTCAATTCCTTGACGCCCGTCTCCTCGTAGATCTCCCTCTTGGCCGCGGCGAGCGCGTCCTCGCCCGGGTCAATGTGGCCTTTGGGCAGGGACCACGAAGTGCCGTGCTGGCTGACAACCAGCACCTGGCCCTTGCCGTTGAGCACAACCCCTCCCGCGCTTTGGGTGGTTTTCAAAAGAATCGCCTTTCTTTAACAGTCCGCTGAAAAAGCCTCATCTGCTGCGTTGCTCGGTCGCTTCCGCCACAGAGCGTCGGCGGACCCGTCCGCAAAGCTCTGTGGACGGACCCGACAAGCTTTGTGGCGGGCGCTTGTGCGGCGCTATTCCCATAGCGCCTCCGCGCTCGCTTCCTCGCGCCTTGCATCTGAGGCTTTTTCAGCGGACTGTTAAGTGACCGGATCCATTAGGATAACACGGCTCGAGGAATAAAAAAAGCGGTGGCGCTTGCGGCATAAAATTGGTCGGGGCGCAGGGAAAAAACTATCGGGGCGACTGGATTTGAACCAGCGACCTCTGCGTCCCCCCGGCCCGCCGAAGCGGACCCCGGCCCGACCCGGCGTGCCCCGGCTCTCACCACGACGTGCCGGGGCGGGCGAACGCAGCGCTCTAGCCAAGCTGTACGAAAACATCGGGGCGACTGGATTTGAACCAGCGACCTCTGCGTCCCGAACGCAGCGCTCTAGCCAAGCTGAGCCACGCCCCGTTAATTCTTTAACCAATCCACGCACGTACTCGGATTGGATCCTTAAAACTCTTCAATCTGAGTTCTGCTTGATGAGCTTCCTCAAGAGAACCAAAGTGCCGACACCCAAGGACGTTAAACGGTCTTCTTGCTTTTGTCGAGCGGACAAAACCCGCATTGTGGCGTTTTAACCTTACTGAAAGGTTTCGAGTCATACCAATGTATAGACCTTGATCTCTTTGACTCTCAAGCACATAGACGACATGCGTCATCAGAATTAGCCTTCTGGTCCCCCCGGCCCGCCGAAGCGGACCGGGGCGGGCGAACGCAGCGCTCTAGCCAAGCTGAGCCACGCCCCGTTAATTCTTTAACCAATCCACGCACGTACTCGGATTGGATCCTTAAAACTTTTCAATGTCTTCGAGTCCGGTGATTATAAACGAGAACCTGTCTTCTGTAAATCTTTGGATCGGCCGGCGTCGCCTTCTTGCAGCGCCTTGTAGATCATGATCTGGGTCTTCGTGGCCTTGCTGTCCACGATGAATTTCACCCCGAATAGCATCGCCAGCGCCAGAAATTGGACGTAATGCCGCCGGAAAAGAAACGACCCCGCGAAGGACGCCGCCGCCAACGCAAACCACAGAAGATTTTGCGCCTTCTGGCCTGTGGGCGGCCGCTTGAACGGCGTCACCGCGCGGTGGCAATGCGGGCAGGTGATCTGAAAACGATCGATAAAAAACCGCTTGGCCTTTTGGACGAGTTCCGCCGGCACCTCTTCCCCGGCTGACTCGGCTTCCCTTCGGAAGAGCCCTTCGGTTTTTTGTCTGGAGAGATACCCCTCTACCCGTTTGTCCACAGTGTCTTTTGGCTCGTTTGCCATTTCTTTTGACCTCTCTACCCTACCAGACGACGGACCAGGCGTTTTTCGTTCACTCCGCCAGGCCTTTTTCCAAGAATTTTTTTCTCAGTTTTTCTTTCGTGCGACGCAAGAGCGTCGAAACGGTGTCCTGAGGCAGCTCCGCTAACTCCGCGATCTCGCGGTGGGTCTTCCCGTCCAACCAGTGCCATTCGGCGCAGCGTTTTTCTTCCTCGGAAAGACCGTCAAACACCTCCGCGATCAACGCGTCCGCCTCGTTTTGGACGGCCGTCCGCGAGACGTCCTTGGGGTCTACGACGAGTCCCGCTTCCGGCGCCTCTTCCGTGCCGGCATCCTTCAGCTCCCACCGGCGGAGAGACTTCATCTTGTCCATCGCCAAGTGGCTTGCCGCAACGCAGAGGTATTTGCGAATGCTCTCGGCGTCCCGAAGCCTCGCCAGGCGGTCGCTTTCCAAAAGCCTTCTGAAAAATTCCTGAAAAAGGTCGTCCAGAAGGTCCTGCCGGCCGCGGTAGGACGTGTCCTCCAGGGTTTTGCGGAGACTCCAGTAGATGAGCCTCGAAAAACGGTCGACAAATACCGACCACGACTCCTTCTGGCCGTCGAGACAACCGGCGACAAGCTCCCCGTCGCTCCACAGGCGCGAATCCGGCATCAGAAACGTCAGGTCCCAATCTTTACGTTTCTTAAAATGCGTTCGAGCGTCGCCACCGCCGAAAGAATCGCCAGGCGGCTCGTCTTGGGGTTCTCTTCGGAAGGAAAATTCTCGGTGCGGGTATAAAAAGACCCGAAATCCCCCTGCACGTACACCTCGTGCACATTGACGAGCATCTGGGGGCTGGCGATAATCCGGACCTTTGTTTTTTTTGCGCCGAGGCCGACCAGGCTTAAGGTCGCCGAAACGTTGATATTTTTTGGAAAGCCCCGCACGGCCTGAAAGGCATTTCCCTCGAACAGGACTTTTTCCTGCTTCAGGTTCTTCAGGCGGATCCCGTGTTTAAGCACGTACGGCGAATCCTCGAAGCCCTGCGGAGGCTTGCGCGTGGTGAGCGTGACGCGATAGATTTTGCCGACGCTGGCGGCCTTGAGGCCGTCGATCCCGACGACGCCGCCGCTCGGCAGATACAGGCAACAGCGGTGGGTCCGCGCGACCTCAAAAATCTCTTTTTCCTTCCCCAGAATGCCGCCGACGCTCATCAGCATCACGTCTTTGCCGAGCGACAGGGCCTTTTTGGCCACCTCATAAGAGGCGTGTTTGGAGGCGGCCTCGATGATGAGGTCGCAGCGCTTCGCCAACCGGTCGAACGAAAGAATGTCGGGCCTGGGCTTGAGCGCTTTCTGGAGACGGCGCGCCCGGCCCGCGTCGATGTCGGAAAGCGCCTCGAGCGTGACTTCCCCGGCAAACCTCTTTTGGCAGGCCTTCGCCAGCTCCCAACCAATCGTGCCGCAGCCGATGATCCCGACCTTGATCACAAATAAACTGTCTCCAACCGGAAGCATGAAACATGAAGCATGAAACATGATGAGAGAAACGCCTTTTCATACTTCTTGCTTCGTGTTTCATGCTTCATGTTTCATGCCTCCGGCTTCCGGTTTCATGCTTCGGGCGGTTTTTCTCGTCCACGAAAATAATTTTCGGACGGTGCTTTTTGATTTCGCTGTTGCCCAGCAGCGCGTACGAAATAATAATCACCCGGTCGCCGACCTCGGCCCAGCGCGCGGCCGCGCCGTTCATGCAGATGATCCCCGACCCCGGACGCCCCTCCATGACATAGGTCTCCACCCTCGATCCGTTATGGAGGTTCACGATCTGGACCCGTTCGTACTCGCGGATGTCGGAGGCCGCCAAAAGCCGTCCGTCGATGGTGATCGATCCCGTGTAGCGGAGATTCGCCTCGGTGACCGTCGCGCCGTGGATTTTGGATTTCATCAGGGATCTGAGCATCAAGGGACCTTTACCAAACAATTATCGATGAGTCTTGTCTCGCCGAAGAAAACCGCCAGCGCCGCAAGCAGCGTCCGGCCTTTTTTCAATTTTACCACAGGCTCGAGAGTCCCGGCATCGACTATTTCGGCATAGTCTACCCTCGCCCGTGGGGCGCTTCGCGCCCCTTGGACAAGCGCCTGCCGGACCTTCCCGGCATGGCGCTCCCCCGAACGGATGAGCGCGACCGCGCGACAAAGCGCCCGGTAAAGCGCGGGGGCCTGGCGCCGCTCCTCGGCGGACAAATAAACGTTGCGGGAGCTCATCGCCAGCCCGTCTTTTTCCCTCACCGTCGCCACCCGCCTGGCCTCCACCGGAAAATCGAGGTCCCGGACCATCCGCTCGACCACCTTGAACTGCTGGTAGTCTTTCTGGCCGAGATAGACGCGGTCCGGCGCGACAAGATTCAAGAGCTTGGCGACAACGGTCGCGACCCCTCCGAAATGGACGGGCCGGGACACCCCGCAGAGCGGCCCCGAAAGTTTTTCGACCCGGACGCCGGTCTGAAAACCCTCCGGGTACATGGTTTTCACGGACGGCGCAAACAGATAATCCGCTTTCTGCGCTTCGAGGAGCGACCGGTCGCGTTTGAAGTCCCGGGGATAACGCCGGTAGTCCTCATCCGGCCCGAACTGGGAGGGGTTGACGAAAATACTGACGACCACCGTGTCGTTTTCGCGCCGCGCCGCGCGCACCAGCGCCAAATGCCCCTCATGCAAATAACCCATCGTCGGGACAAAACCAATGCCTTGGCCGTCCCTCCGCAGGCGTTCGGCAACTCGGCGCATCTGTTGAGCGCTGGATACAATTTTCATAATCCGTTCCGCCACGTCGCGGGTGACGCCGGAGGGGAGGCCTCCGTCGCGCGGAGTGAAGAATTACACGAGCACGACGGAGTCCCGCAGGCGGCAGGACCCGCGAAGTCAGGATACCTTTGCATCTTGATTTTGGAATGCCTGGTAAAGCTCACGGACGGTTTTCTTGAGGCGCGGGTGGACCCAATCGGGGGCGATCTCAGCCAGAGGTTTGAGCACAAATTCGCGCGAGGCCAGGCGCGGATGCGGAATAGTCAGGTTTCTCCCCTCAAGGATCACCACATCCTCATAAAAAAGAATGTCGAGGTCCATGGGCCGCGGCGCGTTGGGTTCGCCCTTCGTGCGCCCGAGCCGCCGCTCAACGCCTTTGAGCTGCGCCAGAAGATCGAGCGGCGAAAGACCGGTCTTGATCTTGGCGGCGGCGTTCAGAAAATTGCCCTGGGGGGGACCGCCGACGGGGTCGGTCTCCATCACCCGGGAAACCGCGAGGAGATCGATCTCCTCATGCGCCTTAAGCATCTCAAGCGCCCTGTCGATGTTCGCCTGCCGGTCGCCAAGATTCGAGCCTATCCCCAAAAGGACCGTCGCCATGAAAATTTTTCCCGTTTAAAACGATTTTTTCATGCGGGTGATCGCTTCCTTGATTCTGGGCACGGGCACCGTGAGCGCAAAACGGACATAGCCCTCCCCGGCCGCGCCGAAACCGACGCCGGGGGTCGCGACGATCCCACAGGTTTCGAGCAGATTTTTGCAAAAAAGCGTCGAATCCGCCCGGCCTCCGGGAAGCCCCGTGAACACATAAAAGGTCGCTTCGTTCGGCCTCACCGGAAAACCCAGGTCCCGAAGGCCCCCGACCAGCGCGTCGCGGCGCTCGCGGTAGAGGCGGTTGGCCTTGCGCGTAAACGACGGACTATGCCTCAAGGCCTCCACGCCGGCATGCTGGATCGCGGTGAAAACCCCCGAATCCATGTTGGCCTTGATCCTGAGCAGCCGATCGACGATCTCGCGCCGTCCGAGCGCGAAGCCGAGGCGCCAGCCGGTCATGTTGCAAGTCTTTGAAAGCGAATGAAACTCGACCGCCGCCTCCCTCGCCCCGTCAATCTCGAAAATACTGAGGGGCCTTTCTTTCCCGAAATAAACCTCCGAATAAGCCAGATCCGATACGATGAGAATGCGGTTTTTGACGGCCCATCCGACAAGCTTCTCGTAAAAAGCGCGCGGGGCGGTCACTCCCGTCGGATTGTTGGGGTAATTCACGAAAATGAGCTTGGCCCGCTTCAGGACGGGAGCGGGGACCGCTTCCCAATCGGGAAGAAAACCGTTTTCCTCCTTCAAGGGCAGGAGCTGCGGTTCCCCGCCGGCAAAAAGCACCGCGCTCTTGTACGGAGGATAGCAGGGATCCGGAACCAGCGCGACGTCGCCCGGATTGAGAAAAGCCAGCGGCAGGTGCGAGAGCCCCTCCTTGGAGCCGATGAGCGGCAAAACCTCGGACTCCGGGTCAAAAGATCGGCCGAAGCGGTTTTTGACCCATCCGGAAACGGCCCGGCGAAACAGCGCGTTTCCCCGGTCCAAAGGGTAGTGATGGGTCCAGGGGTCCCGGATCGCCTTTCTCATCGCGCGGATCACAAAATCGGGCGTTGGACCGTCCGGGTCGCCGACGCCGAAATCAATCACATCCTTGCCGTTTTCAATGGCTTTCTTTTTGGCGCGGTCGATCTCGACAAAAAGATAGGGCGGCAGCGCTTTCAAACGATCTGATTCTTCAAGAAAAAAAGACATGGGGCCGATTTTTACCTTTAGCTTTTCAAAAGGTCCGAGATGGAATAAAGGCCGGGTTTCTTTTTGGAAAGAAATTGCGCGGCCACGAGCGCGCCCTTGGCAAAGGCGTCCCGCGACAGCGCCGTGTGCTTGAGCTCGATCGTCTCGCCGGGGCCGCTGAACATCACCGTGTGTTCCCCGACGATATCCCCGGCGCGGATCACGTGAATCCCGATCTCGTCCTTCGGACGCTCTCCGGTAAACCCCTCGCGGCCGTATTTAGCGACTTCCCCCAAATCCCAGCCCCGTTCACGGGCGATCACCTCCGCGATCTTCCTGGCGGTCCCGCTGGGCGCGTCCTTTTTCAGGCGGTGGTGGGCCTCGATGATTTCAATGTCATAACCGGCCTTAAGCCGGGCGGCGGCAAGCCTGGCGACCTCAAAAAGAAAGTTCGCGCCGACGCTCATGTTGGGCGAGAAAAGCACCGGGATCACGCCCGAGGCCTCTTGGATCTCTTCGCAGCCGGCGGCGCCGATGCCGGTGGTCCCGATCACGAGCGCCTTGCGCGCGCGAAGCGCCTGCCTCAGGCATTGCAGGGCGCCTTCGGCATTTGAGAAATCGATCACGACCTCCGCGGGCTTCATGGCCTTGGCGGAAAGCGGGGCGATCTTGACCTTCAGCGATTCGCCGAGGCCAAGTGCGGCGCCCAAATCCTTGCCGAGCATCGCATGCCCCGGATGCTCGAATGCCGCGGCCACCCCAAAATCCTGGGAATGGCACGCCAACTGCAAAATTCTCGCCCCCATCCGTCCAAGGGCGCCGTTCACCGCGATTTTCAACATACAAACCTCCCATACTCCGAACTACCGAACATTCAGTCCATAGTCTTTTAATGCTTTCACCAATATCTTCTCATTGGCTTCGCTCATTGGACACAAGGGCAGACGCACTTCATCGCTGCAATGCCCCAAAAGCTTCATCGCGCGCTTGACAGGGATCGGATTCGTCTCGACGAACATCGCGCGGCAGATCGGGAACATCCTGTAATGCAGTTCCCTCGCCCGCTCGTGATCGCCCTTAAAAAAGGCGTCGACCATCCGGGCGGTTTCTTCGGGAAGGACGTTGGCGACCACCGAAATAACCCCCCTGGCGCCCAGCGACAAAAGCGGCAGGGTCAGCGAGTCGTCGCCGCTCAAGACCGTGATGCCGCAGAGCGAAAGAATCTGCGAGGTCTGGTCCATGCTCCCCGTGGCTTCTTTGATCGCGACGATATTTTGAATTTTCGAAAGACGGGCCACCGTCTCCGGCGCCAGCGACACGCCGGTCCGCGACGGGACATTGTAAAGCACGATCGGCAAATCCACCCGCCGCGCGACCGCCTCGTAATGCCGGTAAAGCCCTTCCTGGGTAGGCTTGTTGTAATACGGGGTGACCATCAGCGCCCCGTCGGCGCCCGCTTGCTTGGCGAACCGCGTCAGGGACAGGGCCTCATCGGTGCTGTTGGCGCCGGTCCCGGCGATCACGGGCACCTGTCCGCCCGCCGCCTCCACCACCACCTCAATCACGCGCTCATGCTCCCGGAATGAAAGCGTCGGCGACTCGCCGGTGGTCCCCACCGGCACGAGGCCGTCCGTGCCCGCCTGAATCTGGCGCCGCACAAGACGCGCGAGCGTTTTTTCGTCCACCTTGCCCTTCTTAAACGGCGTCACGAGCGCCACAAGCGATCCCCGAAATGTCATAGCCTCACTCTCCCTTCGAAACTTTTTTCGACCGGCCCCTCCAGATAAACGTCGACAAACGCCTCCCCCTCCCGTGAAAAATAAACCTTCAGCGGCTCTCCGCTCTTCGGGGTCACGAGCACCGGCGACTCGAAACCCTTCAGCGCCGCCGCCACGATGGCCGCGGCCGTCGCCCCGGTCCCGCAGGCAAGCGTCTCGTCCTCCACGCCCCGCTCATAGGTCCGCAGCTCCAGCGAGTTGTCGTGCCGGATCCCCACAAAGTCGGCGTTGGCGCCCTGCGGCGCGAAAAAAGGATGACGGCGTATCGCCCGCCCCAGCCCGAACGCATCAAGCTCCCCAAGCGAATCGGTGAGCATCACCGCGTGAGGCACGCCGGTATTCACGAAATGCAGGTCCAGCCGCTTGCCGTTGATTTCCAGGCCCAGGCCGAGCCTGAGGCCCTTCGGGTCGGACATCTTCGCGCGGACAACGCCGCCCTTCACTTCGGCGCCGATCACCCCGGCGAGGGTCTCCACCCTCAGCGGATTTTTCGTGATGCGGTTGTCCACCGAAAATTTGGCCAGACACCGCACGCCGTTGCCGCACATCTGGGCCTCGGAACCGTCGGGATTGAAAATCCGCATCCGGATATCCGCGTCGGCGTTCCGTGATTTCTCCAAAAGAATCAGGCCGTCCGCGCCCACCGAGCGCCTGCGATCGGTCAGACGCCGCGCGATCGGGGCCGGATCGCCGCCGAGGACGCCCGCGCGGTTGTCGACCAGGATGAAGTCATTCCCCGCGCCGGTCATTTTTACGAAATTGATAATAGACATTAGATTCCTAGTTCGGAGCCGGGAGTTCAGAGTTCGGAGACAGTAGGGAGTTTTTGAGTTTTGGAGCCGGTTTGCTCCGAACTCAAGAACTCAAAAACTGTCTCCGAACTCCCTCCTCCGAACTCCGAACTCATTATAGCGCCTCTCTGACAATTCTCTCGTTGCGGATCAGATCACGCCGGGTCTCTCTCTTTCTGGCGACATAAAACTTCCGGCCTTTCACAACCACCTCGGCCGCGCGGGGACGGGAATTATAATTGCTCGCCATCACAAAACCGTAGGCCCCGCAGGACATCACCGCCAGAAGGTCCCCCGGCTCCGCCGACGGAAGACGCCGGTCCTTGGCCAGGAAATCGCCGCTCTCGCAGATCGGGCCGACGATGTCGACCTTCTCGTACCGGGGACGGA
>JACPAX010000073.1 GCA_016180585.1 Candidatus Omnitrophota bacterium
GGGCATCTGGTGGACGTGGGACGCCCGGCTGACCACGACGCTGATTCTCTTCCTGATCGGAACGCTCGGGATCAGTCTCCTCGATAATTTTCTCAAGCCGATGCTCATCGGCGAAAAGACAAAGCTGCCTTATTTCCTGCTTTTCCTGGGGATCCTGGGCGGTCTTCAGATTTACGGCGTGATGGGGATATTTTTGGCGCCGGCGGCGCTGTCCATCTTTTTCGTGCTGATTAAAATTTACCGGGAAAAATTCCCGGCCTGAAGCCACTCGGAGAGTTTGGCCTTCTCTCTTTCCAGCGTGTCCACCTGCTCCGAAAGCCCGGCGTTCGTCGCCTCCAAAGAAGCGTTCTTCTGCTGAAGGGACTTGTTGTCGGCGGCGATCGCGTCAAAGCCGCCGCTGAGCTGGCCCAGCGTGAACTCAAGCTCCGAGATCCTGCTCTTCGCGCTCTGCTGGACCGAGGCCAGCTCATCGACGAGCGAGGCGATGCGGGATTCCTTCTCGGCCAGCTCCGCGGTCTTGTCCGAGAGCTCCGTCTCGCGCTCAAGACGCAGGCGCCGTTCCGACAACATCATAAAAACCGACGCGGCAAACCCCAGGCTGAGGAGGATGACGAGAAAAACAAATTTCCGGTGGCTCGGCGTCTCCGCCCGGACCGGCGTCTCCGCCGCCGAGGGATGCAGGCTGATCTGTCTCCTGCGCTCCGCTTCCTTAAGATTCTCGCTGACTACGCTCATGAGTAACGACCTCCGCCGTTCAACGCCGCTGGTTTTTCATTATAGCAGAAAATAAGTTTACGAGTCGAGCGCCAACCGCGCGGGCGCAAAGGCGGGGTCATACCCCAGAGCCTTGCGGAACTTGTCCTTGGCCTCCGTCTCCTCGCCCAGGCGTCGCCGGCCCATCCCCAGATAAAATTCCGCCTCCGCCCGCAGCCTCCCGGCGGAAACGAGTTGGACGACTTTTTCCAAAAGCATCATGCCCGTCCGGGGGTCATCGCCGCCGCGATAGGCCATCATCACGAGATACCGCCCCTTCCCCAGAAGCGCCCCCGCGTGATCAGGGCGAAGACCAAGCGCTTTGTCCCACGCCGCCCTGGCCTCCTGAAAGAAATCCCCCTTTTCGAGCACCGAGTCCTGGGCCCGGGACTCTTCCACCAGCGCCTCGGCATAAGCGATCAACGCCTCCGGAGAACCGGGGAACAACTCCGTTGATTTTTTCAGGATCGACAGGCGCAAACCCGCGTCTCCTCCCTCTTTGGCCTCGGAGGCCATCTCGAGATAATCGCCGGGAGTTTCTTTGCCGGCCACGGCCCGCTCGAGGCGCGACGCCTCCGCGCCGGGAATCGCGGAAGGCTTGTCGCGTTGCCAGCCTTCCCCGGCGTCTCCGGGCTTGCGGGTGAGCCCCCGCCAGACGCGCAGGATCGCGTACCGCGGCGTGCCCCATACGACGGGTATTGCCCGGATCCAGTCCGGAAGCTTCGCTTCGACCTCTGAGAGAATCTCCTCAAGCGAGAGCCCTTTTTTGACGCGTGTCCCTACTTCGGCAATGAAAAATTCCTCGATGCGAATGAGTTTGTCGATTTCGGCCTCGCGCGCGAGCGGGCCGTGGCCGGGAAGCACGCAGGAAGGCCCGAGGGCCATGAGATTTTGTATCGTCTCGATCCATTGGCGGTCGCCCTGGAGACCCTCGTCCCAGACGGGCTGGCCGAAGATCGGGAAGCTCCCGGTCATCACCGTGTCCCCGCTCATGAGGACGTTTTCGGCGGGGACATGGACCGCCGTCGCGTCGTCGGTCTCCGCCCGTCCCGCGAAAAAAAGGCGCAGCGACAAGTCGCCCAGGTCCAGCAAGCGCTCCCCCTCAAACGTCGTCTCGGGGAGCAGCGGGTCCCGGCCAAGCTCGAAACCGCGGCCGGCCAGGAATTCTTTTTGCCGCGGGGCGCGCCTCACCATGAATTCGCACGTGAGCTTCGACGAGACGATCTCGGCGCCCTCCGCCTTGAAAATCGCGTTGCCGTTGGTGTGGTCCCAGTGGTAGTGCGTGTTGACGACGTAAATCACGGGCTTGTCGGTCACCGAGCGGACAAAACGCAGAAGCTCCGCGGCAGACGGCGCATTGACCTGCGTGTCGATCACGGCCACGCCGCGCGCGCCGACCACAAAAGAGGAATTGGTGATGTTGCGAAAAAGATAAACGCGGTCGGTGACCTTCTCCAATTCGCCGTACCGCCGCGGCGCGAAGGAATTGGATAGAACAGAAGGTTTCATGAATCTACTTTAACAAAAAAACGGTCCTAACGGTAAATTTGCCGGCGATGTCCCATGTCCAGAAAAACCACCACGCGGACCCTCCAGACCTCCGCCAATCTTCCGGAGAGTTTTTTTGAACCTTGGGGACGCGGATTGCCTTGCAATTGTTGAATGGACTTCAAGATCTCCGCTCCCATCCCTCACCCGCGCAACCCGCGATCCCCAAAGGTGCCAGAGGGGTCAGACCCCTCTGGCACCGCTAAACACCCTTCGTAGCGCAGGTTTAAACCTGCGCTACTAGAGGCGCTGGAGGAGGTCTATAGAAAAGGGGACAGCGCCCTTTTTGTTAAGCAGCGTACTGCGCGACATAAGCGTCGAGGAGCGCGCGGGTGATCTTCCGGAATCAGCCAATAAGTTTTTTTGCCCTGTTTAAGACTGAACGCGAGATACTCGTCCGATTCCTTTTCGCTCACAAACTCTTCGGAACCGTAAAGATCCTCGTTGCGCTTCATGCGCATGGCATTGCCAATGGCAAAAATGTCCCCGTCTTTGAGAATATCGCTCATCGCCTCAAGAATCCGGATGTGATGGCCGGGAACCGCGCGAACCTTCATGCCCTCTCGCGCCAACAGCGCAATCCCCACTTTGATCAGGGCCTGATAAGCGTAAGTGAAGCGAACCTCCGTAAACCGGTCTCCCCTGGCAATCTCAAGATCCCGAAACGCCTTTTTGAGATATCCGGCAACTTGGGACTTCTTGAAAGGCATCTTCCTGAAAAAGTCGGGATTGAACCGCATCATAAGAGTTTCACGCGGCGGCGTTTTTCAAGGGCTTTGAAAAAATTATGACTCCGGCGTTTTTTCTCGTATTCGCTTGGCGAAATGCTGATCAGGTTGATCTCCCGCGATAGTCCTTTTTGAAGCAAGGCGATTCTCTTGTGAAGCTCCAGCACGCGGTGGCTGCCGATGACGACGAGGTCCAAATCACTGGCTTCGTCCATGCGGTTTTCGGCATAAGAACCGAAAAGAAACGCCCTTTGCACCCCAGGGATCTTCTTTAAAGCGTCCCGGATCCGGGCCTCTATTCCGATTGTCTTCAGAACAATGCGCTTGTATTCGCCTAAAAGAGGGAAACGGGGGTTTAACGAATAGTAGCGCTCCCTCCCCTTCATCTCGCTTCGAAGAAGACCCGCGGACTCCAGATCTTTCAACTTTCTCGTAAGGTTTCCGCTGTCGAGACCCAGTCGGTACGCCAGTTCGTTCACGTAAAACGCCATGGTCTGATTCAAGAAAAGATCAGCCATGACTGCGCAGGTGATTTTAGACCGGAAGCTAATCATGCATTTACTGTCCTAATTTACAGTATACACTGTAATTTGATACAGGGACCCAGTCAAGCCAATTTTTACCCCATTTTCACCTGCTGAAAAGATCGCGGCATCGGTGGAAAGAGGTTGAAATTTCAAAAAAGGAGAGCGTCCAGAATACTGAGTGTCTCATCCACCAGTTCCGAAGGCGCTTGCTCCACATATTTAATTTGTCGGCGACGATAATCGATCGATTTGACCTGGTCGACCATGACAAAACCGGTAAGCGAAGAACCTGATGGGATTCTTACATGAAAAGGGATGTCTCTCTGGGTATTGGTTATCGGGCAGGCGACGGCAAAACCGGTATCCTTGTTAAATAAGTCATTGCTTAAAACCAGGGCCGGCCTTCTGCCTTTTTGTTCGTGACCGGCTTGAGGATCAAAGCTCAGGATGACCAAGTCCCCTTTTTTCGGCACGTAGCCGGACATCACCAGACTTCCCTACCCACGGGCCGTCCCCAATCTACCGCTTCAGGTTTGTAATGCTTAGGCATGCGCGCGAGCAGTTCTCGAAGCGTGTATTTGCCCCGCACCTGTTTAACCGGTTTAATCAGAATAGCCCCCTTTCGAACGCTGACGTCCACGGAATCCCCGACCACCACGTGGGCTTTCTCCAAAACCTCTTTACTGACACGAAGCCCCTGACTGTTCCCCCACTTCTGAATTTTGGTGACCATACTCCCTCCTAAGGCTATACTAAGTATAGCCCCTCTGGCTGACGATGTCAATCTGAATGTCGGAAAAAAACTTAAGGTTTTTTGGGAGAAAACATGTGCGTGGCGGTGCCATAGAAGGCTTCCGCGGCTTCCATCAGGGTCTCGGAGAGAGTCGGATGCGGGTGGACGGTCTCGGCCAGATCCCGCGCGGTGGCGCCCATCTCGATCGCGTGGACCCCCTCGCCGATGAGCTCCCCCGCCCCGGCGCCGACAATCCCGACCCCGAGGATGCGCTCGGTCTCGGGCTCGATGAGGAGCTTGGTCAGACCCTCGCCCTTGTCCGCGGCGAGCGCGCGGCCCGAGGCGCCCCACGAAAAACGGGAGACCTTGACCGGGATATTTTTCTGCCGGGCCTCCGATTCGGTGAGTCCGCACCAGGCCACCTCCGGCTCGGTAAAGACGACGGCGGGGATGATGATATTTTCAAAAGCGCTCTCCTCGCCGAGGATATTGTCGACCGCGACCCGGGCTTCGCGCGAGGCCTTATGCGCCAAAAGAAGGCCCCCGGCGATGTCCCCGATCGCGTAGAGATTGGGGTCCGCCGTCCGCTGGGTTTTGTCGACTTTGATAAATCCTTTTTCATCGCGGAGCACGCGGGTATTCTGAAGACCCAGATCCGAGCAATTCGGCGCCCTTCCCACCGACACGAGCACGCTGTCATAAAGCTCATCGGCGCATTTGCCGCCAAATTCCACGCTGACTTTAATTTGCTTTCCGCTCGTCGACATCTTGGAGACCTTGGCGCCGAGGCGCAGCCCGCGAAAATTTTTCTCGGCGAAGCGCATCACCGGACGCGCCAGGTCCGGATCGGCGCCGAGAAGAATCGAGTCCATCGCCTCGACGAGCGTCACGCGGCTCCCGAGCGCCGCGTACACCGTGCCGAGCTCCATCCCGATATAACCGCCGCCGACGACCAGGAGCTCCCTGGGAATTTCCCGGGCCTCCAACGCCTCGGTGGAGGTCATAATCCGTTTGTTTCCCAGATCAAAGGCCTTCGGGAGCGCGGGTTTCGAGCCGACGGCGATCACGGCCTTTTCGAACCGGATAAATTTCTGGCCCTCCGCCGTTTCGACGCGAAGGGTCTGCGAATCTTCGAAATAACCGCGGCCGCGGAGAAGCCCCACCCCCCGCTTCTGGCAGAGTGTCGCGATCCCCTGCCCCAGTTTTTCCAAAATGGATTCTTTCCACGCGCGCAGTTTGTCGAGATGGATTTTCGGCGGGGCAAACTCGATGCCCCGCGCGGCCGACGCCTCGGCCTCGTGAATCATCTTCGTCGCGTTGAGCAATGCCTTCGAGGGGATGCAGCCGCGGTTGAGACACACACCGCCCAGCCGGCTCTCCTGCTCGATAAGAATCACTTTTTTGCCGCGGTCGGCCGCGTAAAAAGCGGCCGCGTAACCGCCGGGACCGGCGCCGACTACGACTATTTCGGTTTCAATAGGATTCATGTATGAATAGTTCGGAGTTTAGAGTTCAGAGTTCGGAGTTTGGAGTTCGGAGACAGCGGAGAGTTTTTTAGTTTGGAGTAAAAACATTTTGTCCGGTCTTTCTCCGAACTGATCAACTCCATAACTGTCCCCAAACTCCGAACTCCCTGCTCCGAACTGGTTATTTGACATCTTTTTCCTTAAAATTTTCCAGGTTGTGCGCGACTTCTCGGATAAATCGCGCGCCGTCCGCGCCGTCCAGCACCCGGTGATCGTAGGAGAGCGCCAGCGGCAGCATCAGACGGCTCTCAATTTTTTCTTGGCCCGCCGCCGACACCACCACGGGCCTGAGCGCGCCCCGCCCGACGCCGAGAATGGCCACCTCGGGTTTGTTGATGATCGGCGTGAAAGGCCCGCCGCCGATGCTGCCCAGATTCGAAATGGTGAAAGACCCTCCCTTGAGCTCCTCGAGCGAGATCTTTCTTTGGCGCGTCTTCTCGGCGAGCCCTTCGAGCTCCTGGGCGATCTGCAGGAGACTTTTTTTGTCGGCGTCCCTGACGACGGGCACGATGAGGCCGGACTCGGTGTCGACGGCCACCCCCAGATGGATGTATTCTTTGAAAATAATCTCCTGGGTCTCCTCGTCGAGGCTGGCATTGGCCGC
This sequence comes from Candidatus Omnitrophota bacterium, assembly GCA_016180585.1. Classification (GTDB taxonomy): domain Bacteria; phylum Omnitrophota; class Gorgyraeia; order 2-02-FULL-51-18; family 2-02-FULL-51-18; genus JACPAX01. Next base: position 6,420 of record JACPAX010000073.1, read on the forward strand.
CGGGTATTTTTTGAGCGCCGCGACGACGGCCTTCATCACAAACGGGGTCAGCGTGAGCTTGGCGCCTTTTTTCTCGAAAGCTCCGGCGTTTTTCTTGCGAAGCGCCATGAGAGAGGTGATGTCCGCCTCGTCAAACTGCGTGACATGGGGCACCGTCGTCCAGGACTCCGTCATTCTCTGTCCGATTTTCCGCCGGAGAGACGAGCTGGGCCTGACGCTGATCTTGCCCCATTTCGAGAAATCCACTTTTTCGGAGGGCGCCTTCCCGGCGGCGGACGGAGAGGGCGTCTTGGCCGACTCGGCCAGATCCCGCAGACGCCGGACATACGCCTTGAGGTCGGAAAGGACGATCCGGCCGCCGGCCTCGCTGCCCTTCACCTTCGCCAGGTCGATCCCCAAATCCTTCGCAAGCCTCCGCACCGTCGGCGAAGCCGGGGGCGGCGCGCCGCTCGACGAATGGTACACAAAATCGCCGACCCCCCCACCTGTCATTGCGAGCTCCGCCGGATGGCGGGGCGAAGCAATCTTTGTGGGAGTTGACGGGAAGGCCTCCTCCGACCCGGATGTCTCAAGCGACAAAATGGCCTGCCCCACGGTGACTTTGTCTCCGGCCTTGACGTAAATTTTTTTGACCACGCCGGCGTGGCTCGAGGGAATGGGGGCGACGGCCTTTTCGTTCTCGAGCTCGATCAGCGTCTGGTCTTTGGAGATCCGGTCGCCTTCTTTGACCAGCACGCTCACGACCGAGCCGCTGTCGGCGCCTTCTCCCAGATGAGGAACACGAATGTCCACCTATACGCTCCTGATGTCACTGCGAGCGTTTTTTGCGAAGCAATCTTTGTGGCGCCTAATATCCAGCATAGATTGCTTCGTCGCTGACGCTCCTCGCAATGACACGTTAACTAAATGCACACCGGATAATTTTTTTCCGGGTCGACTCCCAAATCTTTGATTGCTTTGGCGACCGCTTCCGAAGGAACTTTCCCCTTTTGGGACAAGGCATGCAGCGTCGCGATCACGGTCGACTCGGCGTCGACCTCGAAAAACCGGCGGAGGTTTTCCCGCGTGTCGCTGCGGCCGAATCCGTCCGTGCCGAGCGTCGTCAGGCCCCCCGGCACCCACGGCGCGATTTGGTCGGGGACCATCTTCATGTTATCAGATACGGCCACGAAAACACCCTCTTCTTTTTCCAAAATCTTTTCCAGATACGAGCGTCGCCCAGACTCGGACGGATGAAGCCTGTTCCAGCGCCCGACGGCCAGCGCCTCAGTGCGAAGCTGTTTATAGTTGGTCGCGCTCCACACGTCCGCCGAGACATCGAAGCGCTCGGCCAGGATTTCCCGGGCCCTGAGCGCCTCGCGCAGGATGGCGCCGCTGCCGAAAATCTGCGCCCGGTGTTTTTTTCCGGAGGGGCCTTTTTTGAATTTATAAAGCCCGCGGAGCACGCCTTCCTCGACCCCGCCGGGCATCGAAGGCATCGCGTAATTTTCGTTGTGGAGCGTCAGGTAATAAAAAATCTCTTCCTTGTCGACGAACATCCGGCGCATCCCGTCCCGGATAATCAGGGCCACCTCGTACGCGAACGCGGGATCGTAGGTCAAAAGCGTCGGGATCGTGCTCGCCAGAAGATGGCTGTGTCCGTCCTGGTGCTGGAGCCCCTCGCCGTTCAGCGTCGTGCGCCCCGCGGTGGCGCCGAGAAGAAACCCCTTGGCGCGGATGTCCCCGGCCAGCCACATCAGGTCTCCGACGCGCTGAAAGCCGAACATCGAATAATAAATATAAAAGGGAATCATCGTCGTGCCCGTCGTCGCGTAGGAGGCGGCGGCCGCGATAAACGACGACATCGAGCCCGCCTCGGTGATGCCCTCCTCGAGGATCTGGCCGTCCTTGGCCTCCTGATAATAGAGGAGGGTCTCCTTGTCCACCGGCTCGTAGAGCTGCCCCTTGGACGAGTAAATCCCGATCTGACGGAAAAGCGCGTCCATGCCGAACGTGCGGGCCTCATCGGGAATGATCGGGACCACGCGGCGGCCGATCGAGTCGTGCCGCAGAAACTTGGTCAGGAGACGCACAAACGCCATCGTCGTCGACACCTCGATGTCCGCGGTCCCTTTAAGAAACTCGTCGTAATACTCGGGCGGCGGCACCCGCAGGTCTTCGGCCCGCACGCGGCGCGCCGGCAAAAACCCGCCGAGTTTTTTCCTCCGGTCCAGAAGATAGCGCATCTCGTCGCTCTCCTGCCCGGGGCGGTAAAACGGCGTGTCGGCGATTTCCTCGTCGCTGATCGGGACATTGAGCCGTTTGCGGAACTCCCGGAGTTCTTTCTCGTTGAGCTTCTTTTGTTGGTGCGTGACGTTGCGCCCCTCTCCCGCTTCGCCCAGGCCGTAGCCCTTGATCGTGTTGGCCAAAATCACGGTCGGCCGCCCCTTGTGCTCCATCGCCGCCCGGTAGGCCGCGTACACTTTTTTCGGATCGTGCCCGCCGCGGAGAAGCTTGTGGATCTCGGCGTCCGTCAAATGATTCACCATCGCCAAAAGCTCGGGATGCCTTCCGAAAAAATGTTTTCGCGTGTAACTGCCCGGCTCGACGGAATATTTCTGGTAATCGCCGTCCACCGCCTCCTCCATTCTTTGGACGAGAAGCCCCTTGTGGTCTTTGCGGAGAAGCGGGTCCCAGTCGGATCCCCAAATCACCTTGATCACGTTCCACCCGGCGCCGTGAAAAATCCCCTCGAGCTCCTGGATGATTTTTCCGTTGCCCCGCACGGGGCCGTCGAGGCGCTGGAGGTTGCAATTGACGACCCAAATCAGATTGTCGAGATTCTCCCGGCCGGCGAGAGTGAGCGCCCCCAGCGTTTCCGGCTCGTCCGATTCCCCGTCGCCGACAAAGGACCAGACCCGGGGCTCGGGGTCCGGCATGAAACCACGGGCCTTGAGATAGCGGTTGAAGCGCGCCTGATAAATGGAGAGGATCGGCGCCAGTCCCATCGACACGGACGGAAACTGCCAGAAATCGGGCATGAGATAAGGATGAGGATAGGACGAGAGCCCCCCGCCCGGCGCCAGCTCCCGGCGAAAATGATGCAGGTGATCGGCCGTGAGCCTGCCCTCGAGATAGGCCCTGGCATAATTTCCCGGAGAGGCGTGTCCCTGGAAATAAATCATGTCCGGCGGCGCATCGCCGTCCGGGCCGCGGAAAAAATGGTGAAACCCCACCTCATAAAGCGTCGCCAGCGACGCGTAGGTCGAGATATGCCCGCCGAGGCCGTTGTGAATGCGATTGGCCTTGACCACCATCGCCATCGCGTTCCAGCGGATGATGCTGCGGATCTTCTTCTCGACCGTCAGATCGCCCGGATACGGCGGCTCAACCTCGGCCGGGATCGTATTGAGATAAGGGGTGTTGACCGTGATCTGCGTTTTCAATTTTTCACCAAACACGTTATGATAAGCATGCAAACGAAGTCCTTCGACAAGGCTTTAGGAGGAGTCATTTTACAACATAACGGCGGCAATTGCCACTGATGAAGATACTGGATCGGACCTGCAAGAGCCCCGAGGAGAATCTGGCCTGCGACGAGGCCCTTTTGGAGCTTTGCGAAAGCGGCGGGGAACGGGAAATTCTCAGGTTTTGGGAGCCCGCGACGCATTTTGTCGTGTTGGGCTACTCCAATCGGATTGATTCGGAGGCGCGCGTCGGGTTTTGCCGGCGCCACGGCATCCCGATCCTCCGGCGGCCGAGCGGCGGAGGGACGGTGCTGCAGGGGCCGGGTTGCCTGAATTATTCGCTCGTCCTCCCCATTCATCACGCCGACTTCGGCCCCACGATCCGGGACACCAACGCCTTTGTCCTGGGGCGCCACCGCGCGGCGATCGGGCAGGCGCTGGGACTGGCCGTGGAGGTCCGCGGCCATACGGACCTGACCGTCGGCGGTCTCAAGTTCTCGGGCAACTCGCAGCGGCGCAAACGGCGCTGCCTTCTCTTTCACGGGACGTTTCTTCTGCGGTTTGACATCCCGCTCATCGCAAAAACGCTGGCCATCCCCCGCGAGCAGCCGGCCTACCGCCGGAACAGACCCCACAAAGATTTTTTGATGAACCTGGAAGCGCCGGCGCCGAAGATTAAAAACGCTCTCGCGGCCGTGTGGAAGGCCGATGAAGTTTTAAAAAAAATCCCCGAGGAGGAGATGCGGCGGCTTGCCAGGGACGTTTATTCCAATGCGGACTGGACCCATAAATTTTGACTCCTAGCCATGCGCCACGCGGTGAAGGATTTCGGAAATAAAGGTCTGGTACTTTACGCCGAGCTTCTTCGCTTTTGTTTTTAGGGCGTCCAGGTCTCCCTGGTTGATCCGGATGTTCAAGACGGCGTTCTTTCGATGGGTCTCGATCGCGCGGGCGATCTCCTCAAACTTCTCCTTGCTAACAGGAACGTACTCTCCCCGCACCAACGCATCTTCGATGGTTTTTTCTTCTCTGGTCAATTTAATCCTTCTCATCGTTCCCCTCCAGCTCCCTATAAATTTTTGTGTACTTTCTACTCGGATACAAAGTTTTCAAAAAAATCTCGCTCTCCGTTTCTACGCAAGGAACCACCCAAACGTAATTTCGATAATCATACAAAATTAGGCGCTGGCCGGATCTTGCCGGATTTTCACTGATTCCAATCAGTCTGGCCCCTAAAATTTCCTCAAACGAGACTCCTCGTGTCCGTTTTAACCTTTTATTTTTTAACTCATTCCACCTTATTTGCTTTTCGATCAATTATAGCACTCCTATTTTGTATATACAATAGTATATTCTTTTTCAAACTTTTCCTTCCCTCACCCTACAGGACGACGGAGGGCGCTGTTTTCGTTCAGGAAATATCAGGATTTTTTCTATCGGTTAACAGACGGATTGTGAAGATGTGCTATACTATTTTCCCGATGAAACAAACTCTCTTCGAAAAAATCTGGAAGCGGCATGTCGTCGCGACGTCCCCGGACGGGACGGACCTTCTTTATATTGACCGGCATCTCGTCCACGAGGTGACAAGCCCTCAGGCGTTTGAAGGCCTGAGGATCGCCGGACGCAAGGTGCGCCGCCCGGAGCTGACGTTCGCGACGATGGACCACAACGTCCCGACCGACGACCGTTTCCATATCGCCGATCCGGTTTCCAAGGCGCAGATCGAGGCGCTCACCCGGAACTGCCGCGAGTTTGGCGTCCGCCTCTATGACCTGGAGAGCGCCGAGCAGGGCATCGTCCATATCATCGGGCCGGAGCTGGGGCTCACGCTCCCGGGGACGACCATCGTCTGCGGGGATTCCCACACGTCCACGCACGGCGCGTTCGGCACGTTCGCGCTGGGAATCGGCACCTCGGAAGTCGAGCATGTGCTGGCGACGCAGTGCCTCCCGCAAAAAAAACCCAAGACCTTTAAAGTGGAATTTCGGGGAAAAACGGGACCCGGCGTCACCGCCAAAGACCTGATCCTCAAGCTCATCGGGCTCATCGGCGCCGCCGGCGGGACCGGTTATGTGCTGGAGTACTGCGGCGAGGCGGTCCAAAATTTATCGATGGAAGCGCGCATGACAATCTGCAACATGAGCATCGAGGCCGGCGCGCGCGCCGGCATGGTGGCACCCGACGAGACGACCTTTCATTACCTGGCCCAGGGACGCCGCCCGTTCGCCCCGCGCGGCGACGCGCTCGAAAAAGCGCTCGCCCTCTGGCGCGCCCTCCCCACCGACCCCGGGGCCCGCTACGACCGGGAGTTGGCCGTCGACACCGCCGGGATCGCGCCGCAAGTCACCTGGGGGACCAATCCCGGCATGGTCACGGACGTCACGGGCCGCGTGCCCGAGCCCGGAAACGTCCCGGGCTATGACCGCAAAGACGTGGAGCAGGCGCTGGAATACATGGGACTCCGGCCGGGGACCGCGATCACGGACATCCGGATCGATACGGTATTCATCGGAAGCTGCACCAACGCGCGTATCGAGGACCTGCGCGCGGCGGCCGCCGTTTTTAAAGGGAGAAAAATCGCCGAAGGGGTGCGGGCGCTGGTCGTCCCGGGCTCCCAGGCCGTGCTCCGGCAGGCGGAGTCGGAAAGGCTTCACACGATTTTCCAAGAAGCGGGCTGTGAATGGCGGCAGTCGGGCTGCAGCATGTGTCTGGCGATGAATCCGGACCAGCTCAAGCCGGCCGAGCGCTGCGCGTCCACTTCCAACCGCAACTTCGAGGGGCGTCAGGGTAAAGGCGGGCGCACGCATCTGGTGAGCCCCCAGATGGCGGCCGCGGCGGCGGTGGCGGGGCATTTTGTAGACATTAGAAACTGGGATGGGGGTGGGTTGTGAGTTGTGAGTCGAGGGTGAGAATGAGGATGGGGTTCTCCCCACCCCCATTCCAATCCCCGACTCACAACTCACAACCCACCCTTATCCGTACACAGAGGCATTATGAAACCTTTAAAAACGCACCGCGGGCTGATCGCGCCGCTTGACCGGTCCAACGTCGACACCGACCAAATCATCGCCAAGCAATTTTTGAAATCCATCGGACGCGCCGGCTTCGGCGAGCATCTCTTTCACGACTGGCGCTTCCGCCCGGACGGCAGTCCGAATCCCGACTTTCCGCTCAACGCGCCCCGTTTCAGAGGCGCGTCGATCCTCGTCGCGCGCAACAATTTTGGCTGCGGCTCCAGCCGCGAACACGCGGTGTGGGCGATCGAGCAGTACGGCTTCCGGGTCGTGGTCGCCGCGCGGACGGAACGCGGCCCGGCCTTCGCCGACATCTTCAAAAACAACTGCTCGAAAAACTCCGTGCTGACCGTGGAGCTCGCCGAGGCCGAAGTGGAAGAGATCTTCCAAATGGTCGCGCGCGCCCCGGGCCTCGAGGCCACGGCGGACGTGGACGAACAGCGCCTGACCCTGCATCTGGCCGAGGAGATTTCGTTTCATTTTGACGTCGACCCCGCGGTGAAGGAGCGCCTGATCCACGGCCTCGATGAAATCGGCCACACGCTTAAAAAAGCGGACGCCATCCGGGATTTCGAATCCCGGCACGACCCTCAACTCAAAACAGGAGGTTAAAAACACTTGCATCGCCTTAAAATTTTATCACTCCTCATTTCGCTGACTATCGCTTCTGCGGCGCACGCCCAGACGCAAACCGAAGGGGGTAAAACCGTGGCGGTAAAAATCCAGACGAATCTTGGGGCCATCGAGGCCGATCTCTATGCGGACAAGGCGCCGCGCACCGTGAAAAACTTCACGGACCTCGCGAAAAAGAATTTTTACGACGGCATGATCTTCCACCGCGTCATCCCCCATTTCATGGTCCAGACCGGCGATCCGGACGGCATGGGGACCGGGGGGCCCGGCTATGCCTTCGAGGACGAATTCTCTCCCGACCTGCGGCACGACAGGCCCGGCGTCCTCTCGATGGCCAACAGCGGACCCGACACCAACGGAAGCCAGTTTTTCATCACGGTAGTTCCCACGCCGTGGCTCGACGGCAAACACTCGGTGTTTGGGCGTGTCACTAAAGGCCAGGACGTCGTCGACGCGATCGCCAACACCCCGCGCGACGGCCGCGACAAACCCCTGACGCCGGTGGTCATCCAAAAAATCACCGTCCCGGACGCGGCCGCGTAGTGTGAGCCCGCAGGATCGCCTCCCCCTCTACGACGTCGCGGTCATCGGCGGCGGGATCGCGGGCGCGGGGATCGCCAGAGACGCCGCGCTGAGAAACCTCCGCGTCATCCTCCTCGAAAAAAACACGTTCGGGTCGGGCACGAGCGGCAAAAGCTCGAAGCTCATCCACGGCGGCCTCCGTTATCTGGAGACCGCCTGGAACGACCTTTGCCGCGGCAACCCCGCCGGCGCGTGGAAAAATTTCCGATTCGTCTTTCTCTCGCTCAAGGAAAGCCGGACGCTGCGCCGGATCGCGCCGGAGCTCGTCCGCCCGATCCCGATCCTCGTCCCCTTCTACAAAAACAGCCGGCGCGGGCCGGCGGGGGTCGTCGCGGGTTGCCTGCTCTATGCCCTCATGGCCTGCCTTTCGGGAAACTTCCGCTTCCCGCGTTTTCTGCGCGGCGCCGAGCGCGTTTTAAAAATCCTCCCCGGGCTCCGACCGGAAGGACTCCAGGGCGGTGTGGTGATCTGGGACCACCTCGCCGATGACAGGGGACTCGTGGAAGCGACGATCCGCTCGGCCCAAGCAAGCGGAGCGGAGGCCCTCGAGCGCGCCGAGGTGACGGCCTGGCGGCCCGAGAAATCAGGCGACGCGTACGAGATCGAGTTCCGCCGGGAGGGAAAAAGTGAAAAGCGCCGCGCCCGAAAAATCGTCAACGCCTCGGGGCCGTGGGTGGACAAGCTCCGGGCCCGCGTCGGCAAGGTAAAAGAGGACTTCCTCACGCCGGTCGCCGGCTCGCATCTGGTCTTCAAAAAATTTGTCCCGCATTCGGTGATCCTCGAGGCGGAAGACCGGCGGATTTTCTTTGTGATCGCCTGCGGCGAGGTCTCGCGCGTCGGCACCACCGAGCGCTTTCACGCGGACCCGGACACCCTCGCCGTCACCGAAGAGGAGATCGGCTACCTCCTGGCGGCGCTGGCCCGTTATTTTCCCTCCGGAAATTTCGACAGGTCCCAAATCCTCTCGACCGACTGTGGGATACGGCCGCTCGCCAAACCCCACGGCCATACCGCGCCGGGCGACATCTCGCGCGAGCACCGGATCCGCGTGGACGCCGAGGGAGTGATCCACGCGCTCGGGGTGAAGCTTACCGACCACCGCCGGGCCGCCGAGGAGATCGTCGACGGCCTCGTCCCCGAACTGCAGCGCTCCAATCCGCAAATCTTGCGGAAAACCAGAACACACCGCTTATTGCTTTAAATTAAAGCAAACGCAGCGGATCCCCTGACCTGTCATTGCGAACAAACGAAGTGAGCGAATAACACTTAGCAGGTAACATGAAACAAGGGGTCAACCTCCTGAGGTAAGATACAGGTAGCCAAACCGTGTCTTACCTTGACAACAAAAGTCTGCTGAAAAACCTATGAACCGAACAGTCTGATCAAAAAGCCCAAGATGCGAGGCGCGAGGAAGCGAGCGCGGAGGCGCTATGGGAATAGCGCCGCACAAGCGAGCGACCGAGCAACGAGGCATTTGATTGCCTTTGAGATAAGCGGTCAGGTCGCCGGCGGCGGGGGTCACGGCGGAGTCCTTGCCGTTGTCGATCGCGTATTGTTCCTTGGCCGCGTCGATGAGCCGGAGGTTGTTGATGCAGGCGTTGGTGCGCGTCTTCGCGCGGGCATTCTGAAAATTGGGGACCGCGATCGCCGCGAGGATCCCGATGATGAGAAGGACCACCATGATCTCGACGAGCGTGAAGGCGGAGCTATTTCTCAAGAAGCTTCTCAAGGCCTTCTTTGTCGCGGATGAGAATCTGGCGGGGACGGATCTCGATGAGCCGCAGACGCCTGAGCTCGTAAAGCTGGCGCGCCACCGTCTCGCGCACGACGCCGATGCGCTGGGCCAGCTCCTCGCGCGTGAACGAAATGGACAGCGCGTCGCCCTTGGCCCCCCGCCCGCGGTGTTCGGCGAGCATGTCCAAAAGAAACTTGATCAGGCGCTTCTTGCTGTCCTTGAGCGAGACCTCTTCGATCAGCGCGCTGAAACACTTGAGCCGGCCGGCGAAGAGGCGGTTGAGCGTGCGCGCGAGGGTCGAGCTCGCCTGGACCATGCGCACATAGTCCGTCCGGGAGAGAAACCAGACCGTGCACGCGGTGACCGCCTCGGCGGTCGAGGCGCAGCTCCAGCTCTGCGAGCCGGGGTTGCAGGCGCACGTGTCTCCCGGCGCCAGCGTCTCGAGGATCTGCTCTCTCCCCGAGGAGGAGATCCGGTAGAGCTTGACGCGGCCGGACTTCACAAAAAAAACTTTTTCGCAGGAATTCCCCTCCATGAAAAGGGCCTCTCCCTTTTCAAACGACTTCTCTCTCAGGCATTGCCTGATGGAAGAAAACTCCTCTTTGGAGAGTCCCCGGAAAAAGGGGACGTCTTCGGCTGAAATGGCCACGCGTGTCCTCATCGGCTGGTTCCATAAATAGTCCCATAAAAAGAACGGCTAAACAATAGAAATTTGAGATATAATGCGCCCCATGCAAACCCTCCGCGTCGCCGGGCCGGATTTTCTCCTGAATTATCTCTTCAAAAATCTCCCCGGCCTCAAGAAAACAAAAATCAGGCAGGTCTTGAAATACGGCTCCGTGCGCGTGAACGGCCGCGTCGTCACCTCCCACCGCCACGCGCTCGAGGCCGGGGATCTCGTGGACCTCTTGAGCGAGAAGGAGGCCTTCACGGCGCGCCTTAGGGCCCGCCTCGACTTTCCGCTCGTTTACGAGGACGAGGCGATTCTCGTCGTGGACAAACCGCCGGGGCTTCTGACGATGGGGACCGACCGCCGGAGAGAGCAAACGCTTTATTTCAAGCTCACCGACTACGTGCGCGCCAAGAGCCCCGACGGCCGTGGGCGCGTCTTTATCGTGCACCGCCTGGATCGCGAATCCTCGGGGCTTCTGGTTTTCGCCAAAAGCGAGAAAACCAAGCGCGCGCTCCAGGAAAACTGGGACCGCGCCGTCAAAAAATACTACGCCATCACCGAGGGGGTCCCCGCCAAAAAAGAGGGCGTGATCGAAAGCCATCTCGTCGAGGACGCGTTCAAGCGCGTCTATAGCAGCGCGCCCAAGCGTTCGCGCCGGTCCAAACACGCGGTCACGCGCTACCGCGTGTTTCGCCAAAACGGCCGTTACGCCCTGCTCGACGTGACGCTGGAGACCGGACGCAAGAACCAGATCCGCGTGCACCTGTCGGACCTCGGCCACCCCATCGCCGGCGACGCCAAATACGGCGCCCGGACCGACCCGATCGGGCGGCTCGCCCTTCACGCCTATTATCTTTCGTTCCCCCACCCCTCGACGGGCGGGCCCAAGGCCTTTCACTCCAGGCTCCCCAAAGACTTCGAGACCCTCCCGCGTGAAGGCGGCCAATCAATAAGTTTTACTTATTGATTGAATAAAAAATTACTGGTTTACTTATCAAAAAACCCCGTCTATAGTTCCGGTGTAGTCCTTTCGAGATAACTTCCTATTTATTAATATTAACAGGAGCGGGGAATGAAAAAAATATCCGGCGTGGCCGTCTGTTTGGCTATTTTCTTGATTGTGGGGCTCATCGGGAGCGGGCAGGCCCTGGCTTCCATCAAGGAGTCGATGCATGACTTTTCCGGGAGAGGATGGAATGCCGGCAAGGGCGGGGAAATCTGCAAGGTCTGCCACACCCCCCACAACACGACAAGCAACGTCGCGCCGCTGTGGAACCACACATTGACGCAGGCGAACTTTACGGTCTACTCGAGCCCGAGCCTAAGCCTAAACGCGAAGGTAGGACAGCCAAACCCGGCTTCCAAGGCCTGCCTGAGCTGCCATGACGGCACCGTCAGCATCGATGCCTTCGGATTCGGACCCAACGCCGAGGAAGCCAGAGGCGGCTCGGAAAGCATCGCCCCGGGCTTCAAGCTGGGCACGGATCTTTCCAACGATCACCCGGTGTCCTTCACCTATGATGCCGCGCTGTCGACGGAGGACGGGGGGCTGCACGACCCGACCGTCAAGAGCGTGCCGGCGCTGGGCGGGAAAACCATTGACACCGGCATGTTGATCAACCACAAGCTTGAGTGCAGCTCCTGTCACGACGTGCACAAAAGTAAAGGCGACTCGCCCACCGCCAATTACCTGCTCCTTGTCAAAAATACGGAAAGCGCGCTTTGCCTGACGTGCCACAATAAGTAAAAATTTTCCCCCGGAAAATCCGGGGCCGCCCGCTTTTTCCGATGAGGTCACTGATGCGTCATTCAAAAGGATTTCTTATCGCAGGGGTTCTCTTCGGCCTTTGGCTCGCCGCCTCCGCCGCGGCCGCGCCCCAAAAAAGCGAGCTTAAAACCGCCGAGCCGGACCGTCCGTCCGGGCGTTTGTTTTATCCCCCTCCGCCGGAGGAACCCCGGATCCAGTTTCTGAAGAGTTTTTCGTCCTCGGACGATTTCGAGAAGCCTCCCAGCGCCTTCAAGAGATTCATCGTCGGAGAAGAGAAGACGACCAGGCCGGTCGTCAAGCCTTACGGCGTCACGGTGCGCGACGGGAAGATCTACCTCTGCGATACCGTGCGCAATGGGATCGATATTTTTGATTTCCAGACGCGCCGGTTCCGCTATTTTGAGCCCGCGGACGCCTCGCAGCTGATGGACCCCATCAATCTGGATTTTGACGAGTCCGGCAACATGTACGTCGCCGACGGCCGGCGCGGACAGATCGTGATCTTCGATCCCCAGGCGCGGGTCGTGGGGACCCTCGGAGAGAGCTCGGAATTCAAGCCGACCGACGTGCTGATCAAAAACGAAAAGATCTACGTCTGCGACCTGAAAACTCATGGCGTGAAGGTATTCGGCCTGAAAGACAGAAAGCCCCTGGCGGGCATTCCCGCCGAGGCCGAGGCGGCCAGGGACGAGGCCCGGCTTTTTTCTCCGGTCAATCTCGCCGCCGACGACGAGGGCAATATTTACGTATCGGACATCGGCGGTTTCAGGGTGCAGAAGTACAACGCCCGGGGGGAATACCTCCTGAGCATCGGTTCCCACGGAGACGCCCCCGGCCAATTCGCCAGGCCGAAGGGAATCGCCGTTGACAGCCAAGGGAGGATTTATGTGGTCGATGCCGCCTTTGAGAACGTCCAGATCTTCGACAAAAACGGCAAATTGCTGCTTTTCTTCGGGGGGCAGACCCAGGGCGACGAGGGGGCTTTGGTCTTGCCGGCGGGGATCGCGCTGGACGACACGCTGACCGGTTACTTTTCCCCGCTCGTCGGCCCGGGTTTCAAGGTGGACTACCTGGTCTTGGTGACGAGCCAATACGGGGACAGGAAGCTCGGCGTATTCGGTTTCGGGCGAAAGGAATGACGGGGCGGCGAGGAAGGCCCGGACGCGTTCTGCTGATCGCGCTCCTGTCCGTCCTGGCGCTCAACGGCTGCGGCCCGGCGACGCGCGGGAAACTCCTCCGCGCTTTTTTTGACGGCGTGCCGGACGGGAGCGGGAAGACGGCGGACGCCGTCAAGGACGCCCGGCCGGAGGGAAAAACCGAAGGACCGGAGTCGGGGACAAAAAAACAGGCGGGGCCGGCGACTTTTTTTCACCCGCCTTTTTTGGAAGGGATGTGCGACAGTTGCCATGATTCAACCTCTTCTCAGAAACTCATTTATAACGGCAAGGAGCTCTGTTTCACCTGCCACGATGATTTCACGAAAGACAAAAAGGTCGTGCACTACCCCGTCGAGGCGGATGAATGTCTCGAGTGTCATCAACCGCATCAATCCGACAACGAGAGGCTCTTGAAAAAGAAGGTCCCCCAGATGTGCTATGAGTGCCACGACGAGAAAGAGACCCGCGACCTGCCCGCGCACCAGGGGAAGGAAAAATGCCTGGAGTGCCATGACCCTCATGCCTCCGGTTTGGAGAAATTACTGAAGTGAAAAACCTCCGATGGGTTCTCGCGCTGTGTCTTTGCTTCGCGCCGGCCGCCCCGCTCCATGCGATGAATGAAAATGCGGTCGGAGCGACGGGCGCGTTGACCAGGGACCAAAAGATGCGTCTGAGCGCGCTAAGGTACCAGCAGACCAGAAAACGCGATCCGGTCAAGGTGCTGCGCAAGCTCACGCGGGAGGAAAAAATGCGCAGGAGCGCGCTGAGACACGTGAGAAAAACCCGGCGCAAAAAACCGGCGGAGGCCGCTCCTGAAAAGCCCGTGACGAACGAAGAGCCGATCCGCGTCTCCGATAAAAAAGCGGAGCCCCGGTTTTTTTTTATCCCGGAGCGCCGCCCGCCAGGACAAGGAATACCGGCGGGGATATAAAGCTCCTCTCGCTGCGCAATACCGGCAACTGGTTTGATTTTCAGGGCGGCTTCGAGTCCGAAAAAAGGACGCGCCTCCACTCCTCCTGGTCTTCGGCCCCGCGCAAACGGATCCTGATGGAGGAATGGCTCGTGACCAATTTCCAGGGGTCGATCTATCACCCCAATCTCCTCACGTTTGACGCCTCGCTCGAGAACGGACTGGATCAGAACCAGGAGAAATCCGAGGCGGCCGGGGCCGGCCAGTTTGAGAACCTCCGGCTGGGCCGTTTCCATGTCCGTCCCTCGTTTCTCCGCGAGAAACCCTACGGGTTTTCCCTGATCGCCGACAAATCGCAGGAGACCCAGCACGTCGATTTTTTTGACCGCCGGTCCGTTGAGTCCACCCGATACGGAGGCGATTTCGGATGGAAGAACCGCCGGGTCCCTCTGCGGCTCTCGCTCAACAACGACTCGAAGATCATCACCAGGCCCGGAAGGCCCGCCCAACATTATCAAGACGACCGGATCCACTTCTTCTCGCGCAATGATTCCAGGTTGTTCGGGGAGACGCGTTTTGAGATCTCAAAAAACGCTTTCTCGCGCGAAGAGCCCGGCTCCCTTGGCCAGGAAGGAAACACCCACGAAATCAGCGTATTCAACCAAAGGTCCCTTCCGGGGAATGACCGAAGACTCAGCTCTTCCCTGCGCTCTTACGGACTGGCCGGCTCCTCCACAAGCGGCGTGTTCAACCTGAACGAACAGCTGGACATCCGGCACAGCGACTCACTGGACTCTTCCGCTTTCTACGATTTTTCGGACAATTCGTCCGGCGATTGGCTCACTAAGAATCACCGGGCCAATGCCTCCGTCAGGCACCGGCTCTACGAAAGTCTCCATTCGACGCTGAATCTCCTTTATTTTACGGGAAATTCGGCCGGGCTCTCCCAATCCGGCGCCGGCGTGTCGCTCGACGAGAACTACGTGAAGAAATTGGGACGGATGGGACGGCTCAGCGCGGGCACCCGTCTGGGCTACAGCGGCGAGAAAAGAAACCATTCCGAAAATCTGCTCTCCGTTTCCGACGAGGCGCATACGCTGACCACCGCCGGCGTGGTGTTTCTGGACCTGCCGGACGCGGACCCGTCCGGCGTCGCGGTCACCGATATCACCGGCACCATCCGCTACGCCCCGGGGATCGATTATGAGCTGAGCGCCGCGGGCAGCCGGCTGCAGATCCGGAGAATTCCCTCGGGGTCCATCGCCGACGGCCAGGAGGTCCTCGTCGATTATTCCGCGAAAACGAACCCCGCCTCCTCGTTCAACACCCGGTCCGAGAACTACCGTCTCCGCTGGGACTCGCCGAACAACCTTGTCGGCCTTTTTTATCGCGTGTCGCGGGAAAACCATCCCGAGACCTCCGGAGCGGAGTTCATCACGCTGGAATCGCTGGAGGACAGAATCTACGGATGGGATTTCAGGACCCGCTGGATCGGCGTCGAATGGGAAAACCAGGATTACCGCTCCAGTCTCTCGCCCTATGAACGGCGCTCCCTCAAAGAATTCCTTTCGTGGGACCCGACGGCCAAGTCGACGTACCTCCTGCAATCTTCCCAGACCAGCCTTGAGCTCCTGGGGTCCGAAGAGACCCAAACGTATTACGACGTCACAAACCGGTACACCGTCCTCATCAAACAGTCGACCCGGCTCAACCTCGAGGCCGGGTACCGCTGGCAGCGCGGCCTGGGCATCGACCTTGACGACTGGACCGGCAGGTGCGGCTTCGAATTCAATCTGGGAAATCTCGCGGTGACGATGGAATACGAATTCGAAAAAGAGCTTTATCTGGGCGAAGGCCTCATCAACCATTCTTTCTATACCAAAACCAGGCGGAGTTTCTAGTGGGCATCGGGGCCGGGACGAAAAAACGGCTGTTGGGATTTTTGTCGGCGGGAATTTGCTTGGGTATCTGCGGCTGGTCCGGCGCTCAAGGATCCCCGCTCTTTTGGCCTCCTCCCCCCGAAGACATCCGGGTCGTTTTCGTAAAATCCATTTCATCGCCGAAAGACATCGGCGTCGAGCCGTCCATTTTCAAAAAGTTGAAGCATCTGATCGTGGGCTCGCAAGAGGACATCCTGGTCCGTCCCATCTCGCTGGCGGTCGGCCGGGAGGGGTCCCTCTATGTCTGCGACCCCGGCGCGCCGGCGCTCCATGTCTTTGACCAGCAGGCAAAACGGTACAAAAAAATTTCCTCCATCGGGGACGAAGCGCTGGTCTCGCCGGTCGGGGTGGCGGTCCATTCCTCCGGGGCCGTTTTCGTCTCCGATTCAAAGCTGAACAAGGTGTTCGGCACGGATAAAAACGGCCGGACGGCGCGGACCATCGGTCGGGAGGGGTTTTTTTCACGTCCCACGGGTCTGGCCGTCGACGAAGAGAGGCTCTACGTGGTCGATACCGCGGCGCACCGCGTTCAAGTCTTTGATTTAAAAGGAGACCTCATCGGCGGATTCGGCCAAAGGGGAAACGGAGACGGGGAATTCAACTACCCCACCTCCGTCGCGCTGGACCAAGAGGGCCGGATTTACGTCGTGGACACGCTGAATTTTCGGATACAGGTCTTCGACAAAAATTACGGGTATCTCTACCAGATCGGCCGGGCCGGCGACGCCTCCGGATCGTTTTCCCGTCCCAAAGGCGTCGCCGTCGACTCGTACGGGCATATCTATTCGACGGACGGGCTTTTTGACAACGTGCAGATTTTCGGCCAGGGCCGCGAGTTCCTGCTCTCTCTGGGGGAATCGGGGGATGGAAACGGCGAGTTTTGGATTATTTCCGGAATCGCGATAGACGGAAGCGACACGATTTACGTGGCGGACTCCTACAATCAACGCCTGCAGGTTTTCCGATATGTCGGCGCAGAATAAACGGACCTCTTTTCTGGTTTTTTGCGCCGCCGCGGTCTTGGCCGCCGGCCTTGTCCGACCCGTTTTCGCGGCGAGCATCGTCCACTCCAAGCACAACCTCTCCGCGTCCGGGACGGGATCGGTCAAGGCGGTGGCCGAAAGCGAGGTGTGCATCTTCTGCCACATCCCGCACAACGCGAATTCTCAGGCGCCGCTCTGGAGCCGTTATGAGACCGGCCGCATCTATATCCCCTATACCAGCGCCACGATGAAGGCCTCCGCCGGCCAGCCCACGGGGGCGTCCAAGCTCTGCCTGAGTTGTCATGACGGAACGGTCGCGATGGGGATGGTGCGCTCGCGCCAAACTTCCATCCCGTTCACGGGGCCGCTCACGCCGCAAACAAATCTGGGGATTGACCTCTCCGACGATCACCCCGTCTCCTTCACCTACGATTCTTCGCTGACCTCCAGGAACCCGACGCTGCAGGACCCCTCCGCCCTGACCGGCCGCGTCCGGCTGGACCGCTCCTCCCAAATGCAGTGCACCAGCTGCCATGATCCCCACAATGACGAATTCGGCGATTTTTTGGTGATAAACCCCGCAAACTCGGCCCTATGCACGCAGTGCCACAACCAGCCGGGCTGGGCAGGGTCTCCGCATAACCTCTCGCCCAAACCGTTCAGCGGCGTCCCGGTCGGGCAAAATCCTCCCCGCTGGGGCACGGTCGCCCAGGTCGGATGCCAGGCCTGCCACACCCCCCACGCCGCGGGCGGGAAAAAACGCCTCCTGTATTTTTCCGAGGAGGAGAAAAACTGCACTTCCTGCCACGACGGCAGGACTTCCCCGAAAAACATCGCCGCCGAGCTCAATAAACCAAGCGCCCATCCCGTGCGGCTCTCCACCGGCCTGCACGATCCGGCGGAGAACGCTCTTCTTCGATCCCCGCGGCATGCGGAATGCGCGGATTGCCATAACCCCCACGCCGCAGACGACCGCGACGCCGGCCGCCTGCCCGGATCCCTGCGCTCCGTGAAAGGAGTCAACGCCGCCGGGGAGGAAATCAACCCGGTCAATTTTGAATACGAACTTTGCTTCCGCTGCCACGCCGACACCGCCGCGGGCAAGACCTACGTCAACCGCCAGTTCGCGGAAACGAATACCCGGCTTGAGTTTGACCCGGCCAATGCCTCCTACCACCCCGTCGAAAACATCGGAAAAAACCCGGACGTGCCAAGCCTCATCGCGCCCTATACCGCCTCAAGCGTCATGGAGTGCACGAGCTGTCACAACAACAACGCCGGCCCCAACCGTTCGGGGACGGGCCCCAACGGCCCGCACGGCTCGGTCTACGCGCCGCTCCTCGAACGGCAGATGTCCTGGAGCGACGGCCTGAGCGAGAGCCCTGCCTCGTACGCGCTTTGCTACAAATGCCACGACAGAAACAACCTGCTGGATGACCGCTCGTTTCCCTCGCACAAGAAACATGTTCAGGAAGCCAAAGCGTCGTGCCTGGCCTGCCACGACCCTCACGGCGTGAAGGACACGACCCATCTCATCAACTTTGACAGCACCGTCGTCACCCCCAACGCCGTCGGCAGACTCTCGTTTGAGGATCTTGGCCGCTTCAAAGGCCGCTGCTACCTCTCCTGCCACGGCAAAGACCACAACCCCAAGAGTTATTGACCCGGGCATAGTTTGCCCACGGGGCCTGGCTCGCATTGTCCTCGCCACCCGTGGGCAAACCGACCCACTGCCTAAAGTTTTCGCTCATTGACTTGCCTAAGAAGCTTGGTATATACTGGCTTCTCCCACGAGACGAGATGACCGACCACCTGAAATTTTCACAAGACATCGCGGGGTAGAGCAGCCTGGTAGCTCGTCGGGCTCAAGTGGGCTGTTTAGTCGGTAACGGCTAGATGATAACCTGTCAAAGTCGGTGGAACCTTTAAAATGGTAATACCGAGCCAAGTTTGCCGTAGGCAATCCGCCGAAGCGTTAGTGGCGGACCGGCGGTGAGAAGGTGTAGAGACTAGACGGCAGGCATCCACCACCGAAACATTGGCGGATGAAGGTATAGTCCAGACCACAAATGGTAGCGGCGAAAGCCGAAGTGGTAAGCATAACCCGAAGGTCGTTGGTTCAAATCCAACCCCCGCTATTGTTCTTAAGTAACGAACTAAGGCTACAAGCGGGGGCGCGCAAGTCCGAAGCCCCCGCGCCCTTAGCGTTACTTAAGAATGATAGACGACTCCCCAAGACCCCCTCCAATTTCTGAGGGCTTGTATCCTTAAGTTTTATAATCACTTCCATTGACTCAACTGCCTAAGATCAACCAGGAATGCTTTTGCTAGGGTGCAAAGCAAAACCAAAAGACCGTAGATCCTCCATTGTTTTTCT